>NZ_DATFYW010000140.1:0-62783 GCF_035314905.1 Mycobacterium sp. | reverse complement strand
GGCGAGCAGCAGGGCCTCGCCGTCGGTCAGCAGGATGTCGGGCGCAAAGGTGAGCCTGGCCAGCCGCGCGCCGATCGCGGCGATCGTCGACATCGGGCTGACCATGATCTCGCCGGCGTTCCGGAACAGTTCCGCGCAGGCGACGACGCACGCCTCGGCCCGGCTGATGGAAGTCACGCGGAGTCCCCCTCTGCGAATCCGCGCACCGCGGCCTGGTAGTCGTCCTCGGTGCCCGACAGGTACATCGACGCGAACTCCGCCCATGCGGCCGGCTCCGCGGCCGCCGATGCGTAGTGCCGCTGAAACCTCTCGTCACGCCCGTAATCGGGTGCGGCCGTGGTGAAGTGGGCCCCGCCGGGCGCCTCGACCACCGCGTCGACCATGATCCGGTTCACCAACAGCGCCTGCGCTGGCACGGCCTTGACCAGCACCTCTGTCGACACCACCTTCTCCACCGACAGGTAGCGGCGCTCGGCCGCCATCAGGAACAGGTCGTCGAAGTACGGGTCGACGCCGGTGTAGGCCGCGTTGCCCGCGGAGTCGCCGAGATTCAGATGCGCGAACGCCGCGTCCAATCGCAACGCCGGCATCGCGATCAGCGTTTCAAACCCGCCGTCGACCGGATAGGGCGATGTGACGGTCTTCAGCTCGCCCTCCCAGAAGTCCGGCACCGAGCTGCCCAGACCGGCGCGGATCGGCAGGAACGGTAACCGCTGTGCGGCCGCCTGCAGCCCGCACCGCAGCATGCCCTCGTCCATCTCGCGGGCCTCGATCGCGCCCGAAGTGCGGGCCTTGGCGAACCATGGGTCGTAGAACGGCGGCGAATCCAGCGAGACGAAACCGTAGTACACGCGTCGCACCTTGCCCGCCGAGCACAGCAGCCCGATGTCGGGCCCGCCGTACGTGACCACGGTCAGATCGGTGACGTCGGTTCGCAGCATGGCCCGCACGAATGCCATCGGCTTTCGCCGCGAGCCCCAGCCGCCGATGCCGATCGTCATACCGCTGCGCAGCTGCGCGACGGCCTCGTCGAGGGTGGTCCGCTTGTCGCTCATGAGTTCTTGACGAACGCCTCGCGGTGCTCGTCGGAGACCCCGGCGAGATTGAGCTCGAACGTAAAGCCTTGCTCCATACGATAACTGGAGTTGACCCGCTGCACATCGATGAAGTTCAGCGCCTCCTTCGCGGCCCGGATGACCCGGGTGTCCTTGGCCGCGATGTCACGCGCCACCTGCAGTGCCGCCTCGTCGAGCTCATCGCGCGGCACCACCTCGTGCACCGAGCCGAAATGGTGCAGCGTCGCCGCGTCCACCGTCGCGGCGGTGAAGAACAGCCGGCGCATCATGTGCTGCGGCACCAGGCGCGACAGATGCGTCGCCGCGCCGAGGGCGCCGCGCTCCACCTCCGGCAGCCCGAACGTCGCATCGTCGGAGGCGACGATCACGTCCGCGTTGCCGACGAGACCGATACCCCCACCGACGCAGAAACCGTTCACCGCGGCGACGACCGGCACCGCGCACTCGTAGACCGCCCTGAAAGCGGCGAAGCAGCCGCGGTTGGCGTCGATCAAGGCGGTGAAGCCCTCGGTCCGCTGCATCTCCTTGATGTCGACGCCCGCATTGAAGCCGCGGCCCTCGGCCCGCAGGACCACCACGTGGGTGTCGGGTTTGTTGCCGGCATCGGTGACGGCGGCGGCCAGTTCGAACCAGCCGCGGGACGGGATCGCGTTCACCGGCGGGTAGTCGACGGTCACGGCGACGATTCCCGGCTCGACGGTGGCGGACGTAATGGTCATGGCACTTCCTGGGGTCGCTACCTAAGCAAGCACTTGCTTGGTAAGCTAGCACAGTGCAAGGCGCCGGCGGTGAAGTCCCCCTGAACTTCGGGCTCGCCGGCAGGGTGGTGCTGGTGACCGGCGGCGTGAGAGGGGTCGGCGCCGGAATCAGTGCCGTGTTCGCCGATCAAGGCGCTCGAGTGGTGACCTGCGCCAGGCACGCCGTCGCGGGACTGCCGTATGAGTTCCACCCGTGCGACGTGCGTGACGAGGACTCGGTGGCCGCGTTGATCGACGCGATCGTCCAACGGCACGGTCGGCTCGATGTGTTGGTGAACAATGCCGGTGGGTCGCCGTATGCGCTGGCCGCCGACGCGTCGCCGACGTTCCACCGCAAGATCGTCGAATTGAATCTGCTGGGCCCGCTGCTCGTTTCGCAGCGAGCCAACGCGGTGATGCAGAACCAGAAGACAGGCGGGTCCATCGTCTCGATTTCCAGCGTCAGCGGGCGCCGGCCGTCGCCGGGCACCGTCGCCTACGGGGCGGCCAAGGCGGGCGTGGAGAACATGACCGCGACGCTGGCGGTCGAGTGGGCGCCGAAGGTGCGGGTCAACGCGCTCGCGGTGGGCATGGTGGAGACCGAGCAGTCGGAGCTCTTCTACGGCGACGCCGAGTCGCTCGCCGCGGTCGCCGCGACGGTGCCGCTCGGCCGGCTCGCCACACCCCGCGAAATCGGTTGGGCTGCTGCTTTTCTCGCGTCTGACGCCGCGTCGTACATCAGCGGCACGACGATGGCCGTGCACGGCGGTGGCGAACCGCCACCCTACCTGGAGGCGTCCAGCGCCAACAAGAACGAGAACAGTTGAGGAGAAACGGATATGGGACTGCTCGACGGCCGGGTTGCAGTGATCACCGGCGCAGGCCGCGGCATCGGGCGGGCGCACGCGCTCGCGTTCGCCGCCGAGGGCGCGCGGGTGGTGGTCAACGACATTGGCGTGGGCCTGGACGGTTCGGCGGGTCACAGCCCGGCCTCCGAGGTGGTCGACGAGATCAACGCGGCCGGCGGCGAGGCGATCGCCAACGGCGACGACATCGCCGACTGGAACGGTGCGCAGAACCTGATCCAAGCCGCGGTCGACACGTTCGGCACCCTGGACGTGCTGGTCAACAACGCAGGGTTCATCCGCGACCGGATGCTGGCCAACACCAGCGAGGAGGAGTGGGACGCGGTGGTCCGGGTCCACCTGAAGGGCCATTTCGTGACGCTGCGGCACGCGGCCCAGTACTGGCGCGGGCAGCACAAGGCAGGCCAGGCCGTCGACGCCAGGGTGATCAACACCAGTTCCGCCGCCGGTCTGCAGGGCAGCGTCGGCCAGGGCAACTACTCGGCGGCCAAGGCCGGCATCGCGGCGCTCACCCTGGTCGCCGCCGCCGAGCTGGGCCGCTACGGGATCACGGTCAACGCGATCGCGCCGGCTGCCCGCACCCGGATGACCGAGAAGGTGTTCGCCGAGACGATGACCAAACCCGAGCACGGCTTTGACGCGATGGCGCCGGAAAATGTTTCACCCCTTGTGGTTTGGCTGGGCAGCGCACAATCACGCGATGTCACGGGCAAGGTTTTCGAGGTCGAGGGCGGCCTGATCCGGGTGGCCGAGGGCTGGGCGCACGGCCCGCAGGTCGACAAGGGCGCCCGCTGGGATCCCGCGGAGCTGGGTCCGGTCGTCGGCGACTTGCTGGCCAAGGCGCGCCCGCCGGTCCCGGTGTACGGCGCCTAGTTCGGCTCGCAGACCACCAGCGGGATCACCCGGTCGGTCCAGGACTGGTAGTCCTCGTAGGTGGGGTACATCTCGACCAGTTGCGGCCAGTACCTCTGTCGTTCCTCGTCGGTGGCCTCTCTCGCGTTCAGGTCGAGCACCTCTTTTTTGATTTGTACGGCCACCTTGGGATTGGCCTTGAGGTTCAGATACCACATCGGGTTCTTTTCGGCGCCGGCTTTCGAAGCTGCAACGATCACCCGGTCGCCGTCGCGCAGGAAATACAGTGGGCTGACGCGCGGTTGGCCGGTCTTGCGGCCCGTGGTGGTCAGCAACGCGACGGGGATCTTCTGAAACGTGCCGCCCAGACCCTCACCGCCCCCGCGACGGTACATCCAGGTGTTGAGCCGCGACATCCATTTGATGAGGAAGTCCGTGTAGCGCGTATTCATGAACGGCGGTGGTGATTTCGGCATGGCGGTCATCCTATGCTGGCGGGGTGGTGACCGTGTCCGATACCGACCGCATCGCGGCGGCAGACGCCTACGTCGACGCACTCGTCAGCCATGACGGCGATTCGGTGCCGTTCGCGCCCGGATGTGTCCGCATCGAGCAGGGCGTCAGGACCGGCTTCTCCGGAGATCACCTGCGCCGCAGCCTGAATCGCGGTCCGCAGTACCGGGTTATCGCCGCGACGACCGATCGCGCCTACTCGATCGACGGCGACGAGGTGCACGCGACCTTCACCGTTGTGACCAGGGCCGCGCTCGGCGGGCGGCGGGTGGTGGCACGTGTCGACGAGACGTTCCTGATCCCGGCGGACGACGGCAGGATCCACCACATCCGGGTGCGCTTCCACCCGCGGATCAGAAGCGACTAGATCCGTTCGATGATCGTGCCGGTCGAGAGTGCACCGCCCGCGCACATCGTGATCAGCGCCGTCCTCTGATCGGAGCGCTCGAGTTCGTGCAGCGCGGTGGTGATCAACCGGCTGCCGGTGCTGCCGACGGGGTGTCCCAGCGCGATCGCGCCGCCGTTGACGTTCACCCGTGCCATGTCCGGGTTGTGCACCCTGGCCCACGACAGCACGACGGAGGCGAAGGCTTCGTTGATCTCGACGATGTCGATGTCGCCGATCTTCATGCCGGCCTTCTCGAGCACCTTGGCCGTCGACTGCACCGGCCCGTCGAGGTGGTAATACGGCTCGGCGCCCACCAGCGCCTGGCTGACGATCCGTGCCCGCGGCCGTAGGCCCAGCGCGCGAGCCTTGTCCTCATCCATCCACAGCACCGCCGCGGCGCCGTCGGAGATCTGCGACGACGTTCCGGCGGTGTGGATGCCGCCCTCCAGCACCGGCTTCAGCTGCGCCAGGCCGTCCAGGGTGGTGTCCCGCAGCCCCTGGTCGCGGCTGACCGTGTGCCGTTCGCTGGTCGGCTGCTTCTGCTCGTCCAGCACCGGGGCCTCGATCGGGCTGATCTCCCGGTCGAACCTCCCCTCGGCCCACGCCTGCTTGGCCTTCTGCTGCGAAGCCAGCCCGAACTCGTCGACGTCCCCGCGGGTGATGCCGCGCCGCTTGGCGATCCGCTCGGCCGCCTCGAACTGGTTCGGCAGGTCGATGTCCCAGGACGAGGCGCGGATCACGGAGCGGTCGGGACCGGCGTTGGCGCCGAGCCCGACGCGGCTCATCGCCTCGATCCCGCACGCGATGCCGACGTCGATCGCGCCCGCCGCGATCAGCCCGGCGATCAGGTGATTGGCCTGCTGACCGCTGCCGCACTGGCAGTCGACGGTGGTCGCGCCGACCTCCTCCGGCAAACCCGCGGTCAGCCACGCGACCCGGGAGATGTTGTTGGACTGCTCGCCGAACTGCGTCACGCAGCCGCCGATGACTTGTTCGACATCGCCGGCGTCGATGCCGGCCTTCTCAACCAATGCCTTCTGCACCGCTCCGAGCAGCTCGGTTGAATGCAGGCCCGACAACCATCCATTGCGCTTGCCAATCGGGCTGCGCGTGGCCTCGACGATGACAGGGTTACCCATTCCGCCAGGCTAGAACACGTTCCATTACTCTGACAAGCGAGGATGCAAACGTGCCTTTTGTCTGCGGTAGGGGCATGTTTTACTGGCACTAGAACACGTTGTATTGAGGAGTGCACTGATGCCCACCCCCAACCTGCCCCCCGGCTTTGACTTCACCGACCCCGACATCTACGTCGAGCGGTTGCCGGTCGAGGAGTTGGCCGAGTTGCGCCGGACCGCGCCAGTCTGGTGGAACGAGCAGCCTGTCGGCAAGGCCGGCGGCTTCAACGACGGCGGCTACTGGGTGGTGACCAAGCACAAAGACGTCAAGGAGGTGTCGCTGCGCAGCGACGTCTTCTCCAGCTACGAGAACTGCGTGATCCCCCGGTTCAACGACGACATCGCCCGCGAGGACATCGAGGTCCAGCGGTTCGTGATGCTGAACATGGACGCGCCGCACCACACCCGGCTGCGCAAGATCATCTCCCGTGGGTTCACGCCCCGGGCCGTCGGACGGCTGCGCGACGAACTCGGCCAGCGTGCCCAGAACATCGCGAAGGCGGCCGCTGCGGAGGGTATCGGCGACTTCGTCGAGCAGGTGTCAGCCGAGCTGCCGCTGCAGGCCATCGCCGGGCTGCTCGGCGTCCCGCTGGACGATCGCGACAAGTTGTTCCGCTGGTCCAACGAGATGACCGGTAACGATGACCCTGAATATGCCCACATCGACCCGAAGATGTCCTCGTTCGAGCTGATCCAGTACGCCATGCAGATGGCCGAGGAAAAGACGAAGAACCCGGGCGACGACATCGTCACGACGTTGATCAACGCCGACATCGACGGCGAGAAGCTCTCCGACGACGAGTTCGGGTTCTTCGTCGTGATGCTCGCGGTGGCGGGCAACGAGACCACCCGCAACTCCATCACCCAGGGCATGATGGCGTTCATGGACTTCCCCGGCCAGTGGGAGCTGTTCAAGGCGGAGCGCCCGGAGACGGCTGCCGACGAGATCGTCCGCTGGGCCACGCCGGTGACCTGCTTCCAGCGCACGGCGCTGGAGAACTACGAACTGTCCGGTGCCCAGATCAAGAAGGGGCAGCGGGTCGTGATGTTCTACCGCTCTGCCAACTTCGATGAAGAGGTCTTCGACGACCCCTACACGTTCGACATCCTGCGCAACCCCAACCCCCACGTCGGGTTCGGCGGCACCGGTGCGCACTACTGCATCGGCGCCAACCTGGCCAAGATGACCATCGACTTGATCTTCAACGCGGTGGCCGACCAGATGCCCGACCTGACTCCGATCGCCAAGCCGGAGCGGCTGCGTTCCGGGTGGCTCAACGGCATCAAGCACTGGCAGGTTGACTACCACGGCGATTCGGCTGCCAAGTGCCCGGTGGCCCACTGATGGACTTCAGCCCCGAACCCGCGCAGCGGGCTGTCGCGGATGTCGTCACGTCGGTCATGGATCGCAACGCCGAGTCCGGCGATCTGTGGTCGGCACTGGCCGCCAGCGGCGTGACCACGCTGGCGCTGCCGGAGCGTCTTGGCGGCGACGGCCTGGGCATTTCCGAGGTCGCGACGGTTCTCACCGAACTGGGTCGGCACGGAGCGGTCACGCCTGCGCTGGCCACGCTCGGCCTGTCCGTGGTGCCGCTTCTGCAGTTCGCCACCGACCAGCAGCAGGACACCTATTTTTCCCGCGTGGCCGGCGGCGGGGTGCTGACCGCCGCGCTGAACGAACCCGGGACCGCATTGCCGGACCGGCCGTCGACGACGTTCGTCGGCAACCGGCTCACCGGCACGAAGGTCGGGGTTCCGTATGCGGCGCGGGCGGATTGGATGATCGTGACTGCCGACAACGCCGTCGTCGTGGTGTCCCCGAAGGCCGACGGCGTGAAGGTCGAGCCGACGCCGGCATCCAACAACAGCGACGAGTACGTGGTGACGTTCTCCGATGTGGCGGTGCCCGACTCTGATGTGCTGGCGGGCGTGGACGCACACAAGATCAACCGGCTGGCGCTGGCGATGGTCGGCGCATACGGGAGCGGCCTGGTGGCCGGGGCGTTGCGGCTGACGGCCGACTACGTCGCCAACCGCCACCAGTTCGGCAGGCCGCTGTCGACCTTCCAGACCGTGGCGGCTCATCTCGCGAACGTCTACATTGCCTCGCGCACCATCGATCTGGCGGCGAAGTCGGCCGTCTGGCGGCTGGCCGAAGGCCGCGACGCCGACGGGGACCTCGACGTTCTGGGCTACTGGCTGGCGTCGGAGGCTCCGCCGGCCATGCAGATCTGCCATCATCTGCACGGCGGCATCGGGGTGGACATCACCTATCCGATGACGCGGTATTACTCGACTGTCAAGGACCTCACCCGCCTGCTGGGCGGTCCGTTGCATCGTCTTGAGCTGGTGGGAGCACAATGTTCATCGACCTGACGCCCGAACAGCGGGCACTGCAAGCCG
The DNA here is from genome assembly GCF_035314905.1 of Mycobacterium sp. Classification (GTDB taxonomy): domain Bacteria; phylum Actinomycetota; class Actinomycetes; order Mycobacteriales; family Mycobacteriaceae; genus Mycobacterium. The sequence continues at coordinate 54,770 of NZ_DATFYW010000140.1, read as the reverse complement.
AACTGCGCCAATACTTCTCCGGCCTCATCACCCCCGAAGAGGCCGCCGAGATGGAGGCCGACCGGCACGGCAAGGCCTACCGCGAGGTGATCCGGCGGATGGGCCGCGACGGGTGGCTGGGGGTCGGCTGGCCCGTCGAGTTCGGCGGACGAGGTTTCGGTCCCCTCGAGCAGCAGATCTTCGTCAACGAAGCGCAGCGCGCCGACGTCCCGCTGCCCGCCGTCACGCTGCAGACCGTCGGCCCGACGCTGCAGATCTTCGGCAGCGATGCCCAGAAGAAACGGTTCCTTCCGGCGATCCTCGCCGGTGAGGTCCACTTCGCGATCGGCTACACCGAGCCGGAGGCGGGCACCGACCTGGCGTCGCTGCGCACCACCGCGGTGCGCCACGGCGACGAGTACATCGTCAACGGGCAGAAGATCTTCACCACCGGTGCCCACGACGCCGACTACGTCTGGCTCGCGTGCCGCACCGACCCGGAAGCGGTTAAGCACAAGGGCATTTCGATCCTGATCGTCGACACCAAGGATCCGGGTTACTCGTGGACGCCGATCATTACCAGCGACGGCGCCCACCACACCAATGCCAGCTACTACAACGACGTGCGGGTCCCGGTGGACATGCTGGTCGGCGAGGAGAATGCCGGCTGGAAGCTGATCACGACGCAGCTCAACAACGAGCGCGTGATGCTGGGTCCGGCCGGAAGGTTTGCCGGCATCTACGACCGCGTGCACGCGTGGGCGTCCAAGCCCGGCGGTGACGGCGTGACGCCGATCGACCACGACGACGTGAAGCGGGCGCTGGGCGAGATCTACTCGATCTGGCGGATCAACGAGTTGCTGAACTGGCAGGTGGCTGCGGCAGGAGAGCACATCGACGTCGCCGACGCCTCGGCCACCAAGGTCTTTGCCACCGAACGCGTCCAGTACGTCGGTCGGCTCGCCGAGGAGATCGTGGGCCGCTACGGCAACCCGGCCGAGCCGGACACCGGGGACCTGTTGCACTGGCTGGACCTGCAGACCAAACGCAACCTGGTGATCACGTTCGGTGGTGGCGTCAACGAGGTGATGCGGGAGATGGTGGCCGCTGCGGGGCTGAAGGTCCCCAGGGTCCCGCGATGAGCCGATGAGCCGATGAGCCGAGGACACCGATGAGCCGAGGAAACAGCCGAGGAAACAGATGAAAGATATCGACGAGGCCGTCGCGCAGGTGAAGGCGGCGGGCCGCAGCAAGCCGCGCACGGGACGGGATCCGGTGAACCGGCCGATCATGAACAACTGGCTGGAGGCCATCGGCGACCGCAACCCGATCTACGTCGACGAGGCGGCGGCCCGCGCCGCGGGACATCCCGGCATCGTCGCCCCGCCAGCGATGATCCAGGTCTGGACGATGATGGGGCTCGGCGGCACCCGCCCCGACGACGATCCGCTGGGTCGCATCATCGGGCTGTTCGACGACGCCGGCTACATCGGGGTGGTCGCGACCAACTGTGACCAGACCTACCACCGCTACCTGCGCCCCGGCGAAGAGGTCAGCGTCAGCGCCGAGCTCACCGACGTGGTCGGGCCCAAGCAGACCGCGCTCGGCGAGGGCTACTTCATCAACCAGCGGATCACCTGGCAGGTCGGCGACGAGGACGTCGCCGAAATGAACTGGCGGATCCTGAAATTTCGGCCGGCCCAAGAGCCCCGAAAGCCCCAAGAGCCCCGAAAGCCCCAAGAGCCCCAAGAGCTCCGGGACAACGGCGACCACGGCGTGCCGGACGACCTCGACCCCGCCAACATGATGCGGCCCGCCGCGTCGCGCGACACCGCGTTCTTCTGGGAGGGCGTCGCCGACCACGAGCTGCGCATCCAGCGGCGCGCGGACGGCACCCTGCAACACCCGCCGGTTCCGGCGCTCTGGCAGGACAAACAGGCGCCGATCGACTACCTGGTGGCCGGCGGACGCGGGACGGTGTTCAGCTTCGTAGTGCACCACGCGCCCAAGGTGCCCGGCCGCACGCTGCCGTTCGTGATCGCCCTCGTCGAACTGGAGGAGGGGGTGCGCATGCTCGGCGAGCTTCGCAACGTCGACCCCGCGATGGTGGAGATCGGGATGCCGGTGCAGGCGATGTATATCAACTTTCCGGCGACCGACGCGGCGCCGGCCTGGACGCTGTACGCATGGGAGCCCGCGGCATGAGCGCCCCGGCCATCGAGGTGGGTACGAAGCTGCCCGAGCTGAGTCTCTTCGGAGACCCGACGTTCATCATTTCAACGGCGCTGGCGACTCGGGATTTCCAGGACGTCCACCATGACCGCGACAAGGCGCAGGCGAAGGGGTCCAAGGACTTCTTCGTCAACATCCTCACCGACACCGGGCTGGTGCAGCGGTTCGTCACCGACTGGGCCGGACCGTCCGCGCTGATCAAGTCGATCTCGTTGCGGCTCGGTGTGCCGTGGTACGTCAATGACACCGTGACGTTCTCCGGCGAGGTGACCGCGGTCGAGGACGGTGTGGTGACGGTGAAGGTGTTCGGCCGCAACAGTCTTGGCGATCACGTGATCGCCACCGTGACCCTGGCGATCGGGGGACGGTGATGCTTTCCGGCAAGGCGGCGATCGTCGGCATCGGTGCCACCGACTTCTCCAAGAACTCGGGCCGAAGCGAGTTGCGGCTGGCGGCCGAGGCGGTGCGCGACGCGCTCGACGACGCGGGGCTTTGCCCCGCCGACGTCGACGGTCTGACCACGTTCACGATGGATTCGAACACCGAGGTCGCGGTGGCCAGAGCCGCGGGAATCGGTGAGCTGAAGTTCTTTTCGAAGATCCACTACGGCGGCGGGGCGGCCTGCGCGACCATTCAGCAGGCCGCGATCGCGGTGGCGACCGGGGTCGCCGACGTGGTGGTCGCCTACCGGGCGTTCAACGAACGCTCGGGCATGCGGTTCGGCCAGGTGCAGACCAGGCTGACCGAGAACGCCGACTCCACCGGGGTGGACAACTCGTTCTCCTACCCGCACGGGTTGAGCACGCCCGCGGCGCAGGTGGCGATGATCGCCAAGCGGTACATGCATTTGTCGGGCGCGACCAGCCGGGATTTCGGTGCGATCTCGGTCGCTGACCGCAAGCATGCGGCCAAGAACCCGAAGGCGTACTTCTACGGGAAGCCGATCACCATCGAGGACCACCAGAACTCGCGGTGGATCGCCGAGCCGCTGCGGCTGCTGGATTGCTGCCAGGAGACCGATGGCGCGGTGGCGATCGTCGTCACGTCCGTCGCGCGGGCGAAGGACACCAGGCACCGGCCCGCGGTCATCGAGGCGGCGGCGCAGGGATCCAGCCCCGACCAGTACACGATGGTCAGCTACTACCGGCCCGAGCTGGACGGGCTGCCGGAGATGGGTCTGGTCGGCAGGCAGCTGTGGCTGCAGTCGGGCCTGAAGCCGACCGACATCCAGACCGCGGTGCTGTATGACCATTTCACCCCGTTCACGCTGATTCAGCTGGAGGAGTTGGGGTTCTGCGGCTGGGGCGAGGCGAAGGACTTCATCGCCGACGGCGCGATCGAGGTCGGCGGCAGGCTGCCGATCAACACGCATGGCGGCCAGCTGGGGGAGGCCTACATCCACGGGATGAACGGCATCGCCGAAGGCGTGCGTCAGTTGCGCGGGACGTCGGTCAACCAGGTTCCCGACGTCGAGCATGTTCTGGTCACCGCCGGAACCGGCGTCCCCACGTCGGGCATCGTCCTCGGCTGATTGCTGGCTTCTTCCGCGACACTCAACCTGCTGCGGCGACACGCCGACGACGGCCGCAGTAGCTTGAGTTTCGCGCTCAGCTCCACACGCCGAGACCGCGAGCTACGCCGGAACCAGCTCAACGCCTGACAGCACCGGCCCCTCGTCCCGCGACGGCGCGGTCACCACAGCGACCAGGCGCGAGTCCTCCGCCCAGATGCGGGCCAGCAGCATCTCGCCGGGGTAGACCACGCCGGCGAACCGCGCGCCGTACGAGCGCACCCGGCTCACATCGCTGCCGAGGCATGCGTCGACCATCGCCTTGCACGTCATGCCGTACGTGCACAGCCCGTGCAGGATCGGCCGGGGAAAGCCCGCGGCCGCAGCGAATTCCGGGTCGGAATGCAGCGGGTTGCGGTCGCCGCACAACCGGTACAACAACGCCTGCTGCGGCAGGATCGGCAGCGGCACTTCGTAGTCGCATGCACGCTCGGGCGGCGCAACGGCCGCGGACGGGCCACGCTCGCCACCGAACCCGCCTTCGCCCCGCGCGAAGATGGACCGCCGCGTGGCCCACAGCGGCGTGCCGTCCAGCGCGGTCACCGTCGACTCGCTGACGATCACCGCGGCCTTGCCCTTGTCCCAGATGTCGACGATGCGGGCGGTCGCCCGCGCGGTGCCGGAAGGCGGCAGCGGCCCGGCCACCGCCACCTCCTCCGAGGCATGCAGGATCTTCGCGAGCTCGATGTCGATGCCGGGGAACGGGACGCTCGGCGGCTCGGTCAGGTGGAACGACTGCGCGACGTTCCCGAACGTCGGCAGCACCTGCGGGGTGTTGTCGACCAGGTAGCTCAGCTCTCGCTGGTTCATCGGATCGGCGCCCGCCCCCAGCGCCAGGTGGTAGAGCTGCACATCGCTGCTGCTCCACGAGAACTCGGCAGGCGGCAACTCCGCGCCCATCGCGGCGGCGAGATCGATCGGCACCTCAGTCCTTCCCGGCGATATCAGTCTTACCCGGCACCTCAGTCCTTCCCGGCGATGTCCTTCGCGGCGATATCAGTCCCGGCGATGTCAGTCCTGGCGATGTCCCGGCGATGTGCAGCGCGGCCAGGTAACCGAACACCATGGCCGGCCCGATCGTACCGCCGGGCCCGGGGTAGGTATGACCCATCACCGGCGCGCTCACGTTGCCCGCGGCGTACAGCCCGCCGATGACGCTGCCGTCGTCACGCAACGCCCGCCCGAACTCGTCGGTGCGGACGCCGCCTTTCGTGCCCAGATCGCCCGGCACCATCTTGGCCGCGTAGTAGGGCGGATGGCTGAGTTCACCGAGGTTCGGATTGGGCTTGTTGGTCGGGTCGCCGTAGTACCGGTCGTAGGCGCTTTCGCCGCGGTGGAAGTCCTCGTCGACACCCGAGCGCGCGAAGCCGTTGAAGCGTGAGACCGTGGCAACCACCTCACCGGCAGGCAGTCCCGCGCGCGAAGCCAGCTCCGGCAGCGTGTCTGCCGAGACGATCACGCCCGACTCCAGCCATTTGTTCGGAATACGTTGCCCTGGCTGCAATCCGGCGAAGATGTAGCGATCGCGGTACCGCTGGTCGAAAACCAGCCACGCCGGGACGTTCTCGCCGGGCCCGGGGCCCTGGCCGTACTCCCCGCCGTACATCCGGTGGCACGCCTCGACGTAGGGCATCGACTCGTTCATGAACCGCTTGCCGGCCAGGTTGACGATGATCGACCCGGGGGAGTTGCGCTCCGAGAGCGCGAACCACGGTGCGCCGACCAGCGGCACCGTCGGTCCCCACCACGCGTCCTCCATCAATTCGAGGGCAGCGCCGAGTTTCTCGGCCGCCAGGATGCCGTCGCCGGTGTTGGCCTTCGCCCCCACGGTCCAGTCGGTGGTGATCGGGGCGCGTTGATACTTGACCCGCATCTGCTCGTTGTGCTCGAAGCCGCCGCATCCCAGGATCACCCCGCGACGGGCCCGGATCAGTTGCGGCTCGGCACTTTCCGGCGCGTTCGTGTCGCGGACATAGATCCCGCGTACGACGCCGTCCTTGACGTGCAAATCGGTCAGCGCGGTGTTGAGTAGCACCGGGACGCCGGCCTTGCGGAGCCCGATCCGCAGCGGCGCGATAAGGGCCCGCCCCATGCCGACCAGGTTCTTGCCGGTCGCCCCGGCCCACATGGTCCTCGCCCCGACTTTCACGCTTCGCAGCAGGCCGCGGGGGTGTCGCTTGAGCTGGTTCAATCGAACGTAGTCCTGTTGCATGACAACGACGTTGAGCGGAACCTTGCCGTACGGCGGCTCCAGGCCCGGTAGGTCGGGCCCGAGCTTCTTGGCGTTGAACGGTTTCGGCTCGATCGAGCGTCCACCCGGCCGGCCGCCCGGAGACTCCGGGTAGTAGTCGGAATAGCCCGGCACCCAGCACATCTTGAGCGGAGTGTGCTTCAGCACGAAGGACAGCATCTCGGGCGCGCGGTCCAGGTAGGTGTCGATGCGCTTGGGATCGACCACGTCGCCGATGATCCCGTGCAGATATGTGCGCGCGGCCTCTGGCGTGTCGGTGACGCCGTCTCGCTTGAGGATCTCGTTGTTCGGGATCCACACGCCGCCGCCGGACCGGGCGGTCGAGCCGCCGTAGTGCGGGGCCTTCTCGACGACCACCGCCGATAACCCCTGGTGAGCCGCGGTCAGTGCGGCCACCATGCCCGCTCCGCCGCTGCCCACGACGACGACGTCGTACTCCTGTCCTGTCATACTAGAACACGTTATAGAATTGCCGTGGCTGGGCGCTACCCACCCCGCACGCATCGACCTATTGAGGGGCCCTCGAAAATGCTCAGTGTGCAGACGCGCGACGAACTCGCGGCCGACCTGGCGCAGGCTGGGCGTAGCCGGGTTCCGATCGCCCCGCTGACCGGCGCCAACCCCGACATCGACGTGGTCGACGCCTACGAGATCCAGCTGATCAACATCCGTCAGCGGGTCGCCGAAGGTGCCCGCGTCGTCGGCCACAAGGTCGGCCTGTCGAGCAAGGCGATGCAGCAGATGATGGGCGTCGACGAGCCCGACTACGGCCATCTGCTCGACGAGATGCAGGTCTTCGAGGACACCCCGGTGAAGGCCGGGCGCTATCTCTGCCCGCGGGTGGAAGTGGAAGTCGCCTTCCTGCTCGCCGACGACCTTCCCGGCGCCGGCTGCACCGAGGACGACGTGCTCGCGGCGACGGCGGCGTTCGCCCCGGCGATCGAACTGATCGACACCCGGATCACCGACTGGACGATCAAGTTGTGCGACACGATCGCCGACAACGCGTCGTCGGCCGGCTACGTGCTCGGCACGGACCGGGTGTCGCCGAAGGACGTCGACATCAGGGCGATCGACGCGGTCCTGACGCGCAATGGTGACGTGGTGGCCGAGGGCCGCAGCGACGCCGTGCTGGGCAACCCGGTGACCGCCGTGGCGTGGCTGGCCCGCAAGGTGCACGACTTCGGCGTGCGCCTCAAGGCCGGCGACATCGTGTTGCCGGGTTCGTGCACGCGTGCGATCGACGCGCGTGCGGGCGACAATTTCGTCGCCACGTTCGACGGACTCGGGTCCGTCCGGTTGACTTTCGAATAGGACGAATAGGAGCTCTCATGCCCTCCAAAGCAAGTGTCGCGATCGTCGGCTCGGGCAACATCAGCACCGACCTGCTTTACAAGCTGCTGCGCTCGGAATGGCTGGAGCCGCGCTGGATGGTGGGCATCGACCCGGACAGCGAGGGCCTCGCGCGCGCCCGCGGCCTCGGCCTGGAAACCACCCACGAGGGTGTCGACTGGCTGCTGGCCCGCGACGAGAAGCCGGACCTGGTGTTCGAGGCCACGTCGGCCTATGTCCACCGGGCGGCCGCGCCGAAGTATGCCGATGCCGGCATCCGCGCGATCGACCTGACCCCCGCGGCGATCGGGCCCGCCGTGATCCCGCCGGCCAACCTTCGCCAACACCTCGGCGCTCCGAACGTCAACATGATCACCTGCGGCGGGCAGGCGACGATCCCGATCGTGTACGCGGTCTCGCGGGTGGTCGACGTGCCGTACGCGGAGATTGTCGCGTCGGTGGCGTCGGTGTCCGCCGGGCCCGGCACACGCGCCAACATCGACGAGTTCACCAAGACCACCAGCCGCGGCGTCGAGACCATCGGCGGCGCCAGGCGCGGCAAGGCGATCATCATCCTCAACCCCGCCGACCCGCCGATGATCATGCGCGACACCATCTTCTGCGCGATCCCCGAGGACGCCGACCGCGGCGCGATCACGAAGTCGATCAACGACGTGGTCGCCGAGGTGCAGACCTATGTGCCGGGCTACCGGCTGCTCAACGAACCGCAGTTCGACGACCCGTCGCTCAACTCCGGCGGCCAGGCGGTCGTCACCACGTTCATCGAGGTGGAGGGGGCAGGCGACTACCTGCCGCCCTACGCTGGGAACCTGGACATCATGACCGCGGCGGCCACCAGGGTCGGCGAGGAGATCGCCAGAGAGTCCCTGACCACAACGGCGGGAGGAGCCCAGTCATGAGCACCGACATCTTCTCCAGCGATCTGTGGGACGTCCGCATCACCGACACCAGCCTGCGGGACGGGTCGCACCACAAACGTCACCAGTTCACCACCGACGAGGTCCGCGCGATCGTCGCCGCCCTCGACGCCGCGGGTGTGCCGGTCATCGAGGTGACCCACGGCGACGGCCTGGGCGGCTCGAGCTTCAACTACGGGTTCTCCAGGACACCCGAACAGGAACTGATCAAGCTGGCCGCCGAGACGGCCGGAGAAGCCAGGATCGCGTTTCTGATGCTTCCCGGGGTCGGCACCAAGGACGACATCAGGGAAGCCCGGGACAACGGCGGCTCGATCTGCCGGATCGCCACCCACTGCACCGAGGCGGACGTGTCCATCCAGCACTTCGGCCTGGCCCGCGAGTTGGGGCTGGAAACCGTCGGGTTCTTGATGATGGCCCACACCATCCCGCCGGACAAGCTCGCGCAGCAGGCCCGCATCATGGCCGACGCCGGATGCCAGTGCGTCTACGTCGTGGACTCCGCGGGCGCGCTGGTCCTCGAGGGGGTCGCCGACCGCGTCGCCGCACTGGTCGCCGAACTCGGCGACGACGCCCAGGTCGGCTTCCACGGCCACGAGAACCTCGGCCTCGGCGTCGCGAACTCGGTCGAGGCGGTGCGGGCAGGGGCCAAGCAGATCGACGGCAGCTGCCGGCGCTTCGGCGCCGGCGCGGGCAACGCGCCGGTCGAGGCGCTGATCGGGGTGTTCGACAAGATCGGCGTCAAGACGGGCATCGACTTCTTCGACATCGCCGACGCCGCCGAAGAGGTCGTCGCGCCGGCCATGCCCGCCGAATGCCTGCTCGACCGCAACGCGCTGATCATGGGCTACTCCGGGGTGTACTCGAGCTTCCTCAAGCACGCGATCCGTCAGGCGGAGCGCTACGGCGTGCCCGCGCACCAGCTCCTGCACCGTGCCGGCAAACGCAAGCTCATCGGCGGCCAGGAGGATCAGCTGATCGACATCGCGCTGGAGATCAAGCGCGAGCAGTCCCAGGCCGGCAGTACCAGCTCAATCAGGTAGGGCAGGCAAGATGGGGCGGTGGTCGCCGCCCCGACAACGAGCCGGCGTCGCGTCGGCTCGATGGAGATGCTGCTCGCGGCGCTGATCGCGCTCGCGCTGTCCGGCGGCATCCTCAGCCGGATCGTCGCGCAGCGGCCGGCCGCCAGCGTCGCGGCGACCGTGTTCTGCGGGGTCTTCGTCCAGGCGCTGCCGTTCCTGGTCATCGGCGTCTTGGTGAGCGGGCTGGTCGCGGCGTTTGTGTCGCCCGAACGGCTGGCCCGGTGGCTGCCGCGGCGCGCCGGCCTGGCGATCGTGGTGGCCGGGGTCGGCGGAGCCGCGCTGCCCGGGTGTGAATGCGGTTCCGTGCCCGTCGCCCGGCGCCTCTACGCCTCGGGCGCGGCCGGCGCCGCGGCCCTGACGTTCATGTTGGCCGCCCCGGCGATCAACCCGGTGGTGCTGGTGGCCACCGCCGTGGCGTTCCCGGGCCAGCCGAAGATGGTGATCGGCCGCTGCCTGGCCTCCCTCGCGACCGCGGTGGTGATGGGGCTGCTCTGGTCGCGGTGGGGCCGGCCCGAGTGGGTCACCCGCTCGCTGCCGGCGGCGCACGGCGCGGCGCCGCGATGGGTGGTGTTCCTGGAGGCCGCCCGGCACGACTTCCTGCAGGCGGCGTCGTATCTGGTGGTGGGCGCCGCCGCGGCGGCCGCGCTGCGGGTGCTCGTGCCGCCGTGGGTGTTCCAGCATCTGGCCGGTCAGCTCGCAGCGGGGATCGTCGTGATGGCGCTGCTGGCCGTCGTGCTCGCGCTGTGCTCGGAAGCTGACGCGTTCGTGGCGGCCAGCCTGACGATGCTGCCGCTGCTGCCCCGGCTGGTGTTCCTGGTGGTCGGGCCCGCTGTCGACGTCAAGCTGTTCGCGATGCAGGCCGGTATGTTCGGCCGCCGGTTCGCGCTGCGATTCGCCCCCCTGACCCTGCTGGTGGCAACGCTGGCGGCGACCGGCATCGGGCTGCTGGTCCTGGGCGGTGCGCATTGAGCCGCATCACCCAGAACTCGCTGCTGCTGCTGCTCGGCCTGGCCACCGCGCTGATCGCGCTGAAGGGCACCTACCTGCACTATGTCAGGCCCCAGCTGCTGCCGTGGCTGCTCGTCGCGTCGGCGGTGCTGGTGGTGCTCGCGGTGGTCGCGATCGTGCGCGATGTGCGCCGCGTGGGCACCGATGCCGAAGAAAACGACGAGGAACACGACGACGGTCATCGTCATCGCCCGTGGATCGTCTGGCTGCTGCTGGTGCCCATCGCCGTGCTGGCGTTCGTCGTCCCGCCGCCGCTGGGCGCCCGCGGGGCCACGCCGGAGGTCGCCGCTGCCTCGGCGCCGCACCTCCGGCCGTTCCCGCCGCTGCCCGCCGGGCGGGCGCCGGTGGTGTCGCTTCCCGACGTGATGATGCGCGCGGCGACGGACTCGGCGGGCACGCTCGACGACCGGCTGATCACCGTCGTCGGTTTCACGATGTCCGACGGCGGCGCCGTCGACCTGGGGCGGGTGGTCATCATCTGTTGTGCGGCCGACGCGCAGCTGGCCCGGGTGCGGCTGACCGGTCCGGGCCTCGCGGGCTACCCCGATGACACGTGGTTGCGCGTCGAGGGCAAGGTCGTCCCGAAGAGTTCGACCCCGCAGACGTCCTTCGTGCCGACGATGGCGGTGAGCAGCGTCACGAGGATCGACCGACCCACCAACACCTACGCGTATTAGAAGGCGGGCTTGGTGCCGCCCAGTTGCGCCGTCAGCGCGTCCGCGGCCGAGATCAGTCGTTGCGCTCGGTCGGTGATCTCGCCGTCGGTGAGGGGTCGCCCGATCTGTAACGATGCCACCATCGCCTGGCGCTGGTGGTGGTCGTAGACCGGCGCGGAGATGACGCTGATGTCGTGGCGCTGGCGGCGGCCCGGGCCGGCGGCGGGGTTTTCGCTTCGCAGGTAGACCCGCTCGCCGATGTCGGACACCATCTCGCCCAGCAGCGCGCGCAATTCGTCGGGAAGGTGACTCGACATGCCCGCCATCAGCGCATACAGCCGCCGCCCGCCGCGAGTCAGGCGTTCGACGAGGTAGCCGTCGGAGCGGCACTCGGCGATGACGCGGTGCAGCCGCTCGGTGTCGGTGCGCAGCGGGATGGTCGGCTCCTTGGCCAGCCAGTTGCGCACCGCCTCGTCGTCCCACAGCACGAACATCAACCCGACCGGTGGCGCGAACGGATAGCTCTGGCCGACCTGCACCGGCACCCGCACGGTCGGCGGCGCCACCAGTTCCAACAGAGTGATCCGGTCGTCGACCACCGCCGACAACGCCGCCACGGTGGCGAACCGCGACGAGAGCCTGCGCAGTTCCTGCCGCGCGGCCGGGCTCACCCGCATCGCCTCCTGGGCCGTGTGGCCGAGAGTGATCAGCGACGGGCCGAGCCGGTAGGTTTTGTCCCGCTCGTCGCGCACCAGATAGCCCGCCTCGCTCAGCGTCGTGACGATGCCCAGGCAGGTGGGCTTGCTCAGCTCGGTGTGGCGGGCCAACTCCGAGACGCCGAATCGTTCGTGCGGATGGCGGGAGAGGAAGTCAAGCACCCGCACCACCCGGGCGGTAGGAGGAGACGCCCGGCCGGACGGCTCGGCGGTCGGCATTCTGATAATGGTACGAGCCGGTCCAGATGTGGACCGCACACCATGTTGACGCAAAGTTAGAACAAGTTCTAGCCTCTACGCAACGATACTCTACCGACGCGGTTCAATATTGGACCGACGGGAGGCGACGACAACCGATGTTCACCGACCCGCTGACCGAAGCGATCGCCGAAGCCGAGCGGCTCGTTGCCGCTGCCCCGCACATCGAGTCGGAGGCGGATCTTCTCGAAGGGATGCAGTACCTGGCCCAGGGGATCGCCGCGTGCACGCACGTGGCATTCCACTACGACCGCGATCACCCGTTCTTCCTCAGCGGCACCGGACCTTTCACCAAAATGGGGCTGGACAATCCCGACACCCTCTATTTCGGCGCCCGGGTGCGACCTGGCCACGACTATGTCGTCTCCGGAATCAGGGGAACGACGACGGATCTCAGCTTTCAGCTGCTGGGCGGCGAATACACCGACGAGGGTGTGCCAAAAAGCGAGGCGGCGTTCGACGACCGCGAGCTCGAAATCGCCGACGACAGGACCTTCGAGTGGCGGTTCCGGCCGGAGGCGCCGGCGCAGCTCGTCGTGCGCGAAGTGTATGGCGACTGGTCACAGCGTCGCGGCAGCATCGCGATCCGGCGCGTGGACACCGCCGGCACGGCCCCGCCGCCGCAGACCAGGGAAACCGTCGAAAAGCGTTATGCCACGGCCGCTAAGCAGCTGATCAACCGGATAAAGACCTGGTTGGCGTTCCCACAGTGGTTCTACCTCAACATCCCGGTCAACACGCTGGTGGCGCCGCGGCTGACCCCGGGCGGCCTTGCGACGCAGTACTCGTCGGTGGGCCATTACGAGCTGGCCGCAGACCAGGCGCTGCTGATCACGATTCCGCAGCCCGACGCGCCGTACCTCGGCTTCCAGCTCGGTAGCATGTGGTACATCTCGCTGGACTACATCAACCACCAGACGTCGTTGAACGCCGTTCAGGCGCAAGCCGATCCCGACGGGAAGATCCGGATCTTGATCGCCGGGCAGAATCCCGGCGTCACGAACTGGGTGGAGACGCTGGGCCACCGCAAGGGCATCATGCAGTTCCGTTGGCAGCGGGTGTCGCGCCCGCTGACCGGGGCCGACGGTCCGACCGCCGAGCTGATCGATTTCGACACGCTGCCCGCGGCCCTGCCGTTCTACGAACGCAACAAGATCACCGACGAGGACTGGCGAGCGCGGATTGCCGGCCGGCAGCACGCGATCGCCGCCAGGATGCTGGGGTGAAGATGCTAGAGCACAAGGTTGTGTGCATCAGCGGCGTGGGTCCGGCCCTGGGCACGACGTTGGCGCGGCGGTGCGCGCAGGCGGGTGCCGACCTGGTGCTGGCCGCGCGCACCCCCGAGCGGCTCGACGATGTCGCCAAGCAGATCACCGACACCGGTCGGCGTGCGGTCGCGGTGGCCACCGACATCACGGACCAGGACCAGGTCGACAAGCTGGTCGACGCATCACTGGCCGCGTACGGCAGGGTGGACGTGCTGATCAACAACGCATTCCGCGTGCCGTCGATGAAACCGTTGGCCAACACCACGTTTCAGCACATCCGTGATGCGATCGAACTGACCGTGCTCGGCGCGTTGCGGCTGATCCAGGGATTCACGCCCGCGCTTGCCGAATCGGCGGGCGCGGTGGTCAACGTCAACTCGATGGTTCTCCGGCACTCGCAGGCCAAGTACGGTGCCTACAAGATGGCCAAGTCGGCGCTGCTGGCGATGTCGCAGTCGCTGGCCACCGAGCTCGGAGAACAAGGAATCAGGGTGAACTCCGTTGTGCCGGGCTATATTTGGGGTGACACCCTGAAGGGGTACTTCAGCCATCAGGCCGGCAAGTACGGTACCACCGTCGAGCAGATCTACGCGGCCACCGCCGCGGCCTCCGACCTGAAGCGGTTGCCCACCGAAGACGAGGTCGCGTCGGCGATCATCTTCCTGGCCAGTGACCTGGCCAGCGGGATCACCGGCCAGACCCTGGACGTGAACTGCGGGGAGTACAAGGCCTGATGGCGGATCCAGGCGCACATCTGCGCACCGACGTCGGTACGGTCGACGACCTGCTGGAGTCCGCGTCGCGGCTGGTCGGTCTTGACGACTTCGGTGCGGACGATGACAACTATCTCGAGGGCCTCGCCGTCATCCTGGACTCCTATCGGCGCGAGGCGGGCCTCACGCCGCTGGGCAGCAAGATCTCTCGCGTGTACCTGCGGGGTGCGTTGGCGGCCCGGCTGCTGGCTGAAGCGGGGTGGAAGCAATATCCGCGGTATGCCGGCGTGCCGGTCGAGCGGCCGATCTTCGTGACCGGGCTGCCCCGCACGGGCACCACCGCGCTGCACCGCCTGCTGGGCGCGGACCCGGCGCATCAGGGCATCCAGATGTGGTTGGCGGAATACCCGCAGCCGCGACCGCCGCGGGACACCTGGCAGGACAATCCCGTCTTCGCGCAGCTGAACGCCCAGTTCGAGCAGCACCATGTTCAGAACCCGGAATTCATGGGGCTGCACTTCATGAGCGCCGACGAGGTCGAGGAGTGCTGGCAGTTGCTGCGCCAGTCGCTGCACGCGGTCGCGTACGAGACGCTGGCGCACCTGCCGACGTACGCCCGATGGCTGGCGCAAGAGGACTGGACGCCGGCGTATCGGCGGTACCGCAAGAACCTGCAGCTGATCGGCCTCAACGATGTCGGCAAGCGCTGGGTGCTGAAGAACCCGAGCCACCTGCACGCGCTGGACGCGTTGATGGCCACCTTCCCCGACGCGCTTGTCGTGCAATGCCATCGGCCCGCGGAGACGCTGATGGGCTCGATGTGCTCGCTGGCCGAGCACGCCACCGAGGGGTGGTCGAACACCTACGTCGGGGCGACCATCGGCGCCGACTCGCTGGACACCTGGGCCAGGGGGCTCGAGCGGTTCAACGCGGTACGGGCCGAGCATGATCCGGCGCAGTTCTACGATGTCGACTACGCCGACTTCGTCGCCGACCCGATCGGCACCGTCGAGGCCATCTACGCCCACTTCGGCCTGCCCCTCACCGAACCGGCGCTGCGGGCGATGCACGACATCCACGCCGAGAGCAGGAAGGGCCCCCGCGCGCCGAAGCACACGTACTCGTTGGCCGACTACGGCCTCACCGTCGAACAGGTCAGAGCGCGCTTCGCAGGGCTGTAGAGCTTCAGCTCGCAGGGCCGTCGCCCGGTGCCGGGGCGGTCGAGACCCGTTCCAGGATGCCTTCGGCGATCGCGTGCTCGATGCTGTCGGCCAGCTTCGGGCACGACCGGCTGCGCGCGGTGTCACCGCCTGCCGCGCGGACCTCGGCGAAGTACGCGCAGCGCTGGGTCGCGTCCGAATTCCATTGCACGGACGTATGCCCCGGACCCGGCTTCTTGACGAGCACCGAGGCGTGGCAGAACCGGCAGTCCACCCGCTGCAGGCCCGAGCTCAGATAGCGTTCGCGGTCGTTCTGGGTGGCCTCGCGCAACGCCTCGGCGCATCGCGGGGCGGCGCCAGCAGGTTTGGGCCTCGCGTCGGCGCCGCGCCGACCGGGTGTCTCGTCGTCGTCGTGGGCGCCGTGCAGCAGCAGCATCGAGCGCGCCAGCCGATCGACGGCCTGCTCGTCGGCGGGGTTCATCCTGATACCTGCGTGGCCTGTCCCTTTGGCTCGTCCTGGGACTGGCGCCGCATGTTCTCTTCGACCTCGGCGTGCCACGCCTCGTTGGCTTTGGTCGTGTCGACCTCGATCTCGAAGCGATCGGTCATCTCGGGCGCGACGTCGGCGGCGTCGACGTAGAACTGCTGATACCAGCGGCGCAACTGATAGACGGCGCCGTCCTCCTCGACGAGCAGGGGATTTTCGATCCGCGCCTTGTTGCGCCAGATTTCGACGTCCTGCAGGAACCCCTTGCTGACACCTGCGGTGAAGGCCTCGGCGAGCTTGTCGGTCATTTCGTCGTCCATGTCCTGGGGCTTCTGGACGATCACGCCCCACTGCAGCATGAAGGAGTCCTGCGTCACCGGGTAGTGGCAGTTGATCAGGATCGACTCGGCCTTGTACCCGCCGTAGTTGTTGTGCAGCCAGTTGATCATGAACGACGGCCCGAAGTAGGACGCCTCGGAGTCGAGGACCTGCTCGCCGGTGTAGGCGGACCCGCCCAGGTCGACGTCGGGCCGGCCGACCGTGCGCAGGTACTGCGACGCGATGTGGCCCTCGAAGACGTTCTTGAAATACGTCGGGAAGCCGAAGTGGATGTAGAAGAAGTGCGCCATGTCCGTGACGTTGTCGATGATGTCGCGGCAGTTCGACGGGATCAGCTCGGTGTTCCAGCGCCAATCGGTCCACTCGTCGCTGGCCCATTCTCCGATGTCGGGGATCCGCAGTTCGGGCGTGGGTGGGTTGCCCTCGACGTCGTGCCAGACGAACAGCAGCCCGCTGCGCACATCGGTGTGCCACGCCCGGGTGCGCGCCAGCCGGGGCGTCCGCTTGGCGTAGGGCACCAGCTTGCATTTGCCGTCGCCGCCCCAGCGCCAGTCGTGGAAGGGGCAGGCCACTTCGTCGCCCTTGATGGTGCCCTGGGTGAGGTCGCCGCCCATGTGCCTGCAGTAGGCGTCCAGCACGTTCAGGTTGCCGTGGGAGTCGGCGAACACCACCAGTTTGGTGCCGAACGCCTCGACGGCATGCGGTTCGCCGTCCAGGTAGCCCTTGACCGGTCCGAGGCAGTGCCAGCCCCGCGCATACCGGTCCGGCAGGGTGCCGGCGTCGATCTCACGAATGCCGCTGCCGGCGGTGTCCGTAGTCACTTTGCGCCTCCAGTCGGTGGTCCCTCCAACTAGAACACGTTACAGTTTTGGCCGGCGACTATGCAATAAATGCAGGCCGGATGTCCTGTATATGTGACCTATGGCCCTATTTGAGTTCGAAGGCAAGGCGCCGAACGTGCACCCGGAGGCGTTCGTGGCGCCCACCGCGGTGCTGGTCGGCGACGTGACCGTCGAGGCCGGCGCGTCGGTGTGGTTCAGCGCGGTGCTGCGTGCCGACTACTCGCCGATCGTCGTGCGCGAAGGCGCGAATGTGCAGGACGGTTCGGTGCTGCATGCCCCGCCGGGCATCCCGGTCGACATCGGGCCGGGTGCGACGGTCGCGCACATGTGCACGATCCACGGCGTGCACGTCGGCGCCGAGGCACTGATCGCCAACCACTGCACCGTGCTGGACGGCGCGGTGATCGGGGCGCGCAGCCTGATCGCGGCGCATTCGCTTGTCGTCGGCGGCACCAAGATCCCCGACGGGGTGCTGGTTACCGGCGCGCCGGCGAAGGTCAAGGGTCCGATCGCCGGCACCGGCGCGGAGATGTGGGTGAACCTCAACCCCGGCGCGTACCAGGCGCTGGCCCGCCGCTACCTCGAAGGCTTCCGGAACGCGCCGCTCTAGACCGCGCGCGCGGTGGCCGCGGCGCGGTCCATCTCCCAGTAGGCGCGCAGCGCAACGAGTTTGCCGTCGCTGTCGGCCTTGTACGTGAACACGCCTTCGGTGGTGATCTGGTGGCCGCCCATGGTGATGACGATCGACCCGGTGTTGGCTTCTTCGTTGCCGCACGAGAACGTGTCGGCGAAGTGAAACTCGATCTTCTCGGTCGGCGCGATCGCCTTGTCCCAGAATGCCGAGATGGCCTCCTTCCCGCGATGCCCCTTGCCCTCCGGGTCGAACGCGGACGGGCCGATCGGGTCTTCGACGATCGCGTCGTCGGCGAACACGTCCAGCCAGGCCTGTTTGTCGCGCGCGATCACTGCCTCACGGGAGCGGCGCCCCGCCGCGTGCGCGGGGTTTTCGGTCATGTGTCCTGCCAGCCCGAGTGGATGTAGGTCTCGGCGAAGCGCTTCATCGATTCCTGCTTGGCCGAGAGCGGGGCGTCGAAGCCCAGCCCGTCGAACACCCACGGGATCACGATGTTGTCGGTCACCCCGATCTCGGCGAGTTCACGGTGCCCGTCGACGCCGAACCGGTCGATGCACACGGCCTGGAACTCGAACGGCAACCCGTCCCGCCCGAATCCCTGCCGGTATTTGTTCAGCGTGTCGATCGTGTCGGCGAGCTGGTCGCGGGTCATCATCGCGCTGGTCCAGCCATCGCCGATGCGGGCGGCGCGCTTGAGGGCGACGTCGGTGTGCCCGCCGACGTAGATCGGCACCGGCTCGGTTGGCGCCGGGCTCATCTGCAGCCTGTCGAAGTCGTAGAACTCCCCGTGGAATTCGACCATGCCGCCGCCGAGGACCAGCTTGATCACCTCGATCATCTCGTCGACACGAGCGCCGCGACGCTTGTAGGGCACCCCGCACCACTCGAATTCCTCGGGTGCCCATCCGATTCCGATGCCGAACCCGAACCGGTTGTTGGTCAGGTTGGCCACCGAGCCCACCTGGCGCGCCAGCAGCAGCGGGTTGCGTGAGCCGAGCTTCATCACGTTGGTGTAGAACTGCAACGTCGACGTGACGGCGCCCATCGCACCCGCCGCGATCAGCGGGTCCACCCAGGGTGTGTTCTCGTTCCACATCCGCGAGCCGTCAGGGGTGTACGGGTAATCCGCGGCCGCCTTCTCCATGTAGAACAGCGAGTCCGGCAACGCGATCGCGTCGAAGCCGAGTTCCTCTGCGGTCCTGGCGATGGCGGGCAGCTCGTCGATGGGCCCCATCGCGATGCTGCAGGTGTACTTCATGCGCGTCACGGCTTGTCCGCTCCTACCACCCACATCGAATAATATTGCGAGCCACCGCCGTACGCGTGGCCGAGGGCCTTGCGGGCGCCCTGGACCTGGTGGGCGCCGGCCTTGCCCATCACCTGGATCGCGGCCTCCGCGAACCGGATCAGTCCCGAGGCGCCGATCGGGTTCGACGACAGCACCCCGCCCGACGCGTTCACCGGAAGTCGCCCGCCGATCGCGGTTTCGCCCGCCTCGGTGAGCTTCCATCCCTCGCCTTCGGGTGCGAAGCCGAGATTTTCCAGCCACATCGGCTCGAACCAGCTGAACGGCACGTAGATCTCGGCGGCGTCGATCTCGTCGATCGGGCTCGTGATTCCGGCCGCCTTCCACAGCGCCGCGGCCGCGTCGCGGCCCGCCTGCGGGTTCACCTGGTCGCGGCCGGAGAACGCCAACGGCTCGGTGCGCAGCGCGGTGGCGTGGATCCATGCCACCGGGTGGCCGTCGGCGACCCGCGCGTCGGCGATTTGCTCGTCGCCGATCACCACCGCGCACGCGCCGTCCGACGACGGGCAGGTTTCGTCGAAACGGATGGGGTCCCAGAGCATCTGCGACGACAGCACCTTCTCCAGCGTGATGTCGGGCTGCTGCACGTGCGCCAGCGGGTTCTTCGCGCCGTTGAGGCGGTCCTTGACCGCGACCATCGCCCCGATGTGTGTCGGGGCGTTCGCCCGGCGGATGTACGCCCGCACGTGCGGCGCGAAATAGCCGCCGGCCCCGGCGCCGACCGGTTTGGTGAACGGCACCGGAATCGACAACGCCCACATCGCGTTCGACTCCGACTGCTTCTCCCACGCCATCGCCAGCACCCGGCGGTACTTGCCCGACTGCACCAGGCTGGCGGCCACCACGCCGGTCGAGCCCCCCACCGAGCCGGCGGTGTGGACCCGGATCAGCGGTTTGCCCGTCGCACCGACCGCGTCGGCCATGAACAGCTCGGGCATCATGACGCCTTCGAAGAAGTCCGGCGCCTTGCCCACCACGACCGCGTCGATGTCGTCGAACGTCGAGCCCGAATCGGCCAGCGCCGCCTCGATCGCCTCGCGCACCAGGCCGGGCATCGACACGTCCTGGCGTTTGGCGACGTACTTGGTCTGCCCGGTCCCCAGGACCGCGGCGAGTCGACCGGCCATGCTAGCGGTCCTTCCCTTCCATGACGGCCACCAGATTCTGCTGCAGCGCGGGCCCGCTGGTGGCATGCGCCAGCACCCGCTGCGCGGAGCCGTCCCAGACGTGCTGTGCGGCGAACCCGATTCGCTCCAGGCCGGCGACGAACATCGGGTTGGCCGCCAGCGCACCGCCCGACGGGTTGACCTTCGCCGACGCCGGCAGCCCGATCGCCTCCGTGAGGATCAGCTGCTGATGGGTGAACGGCGCGTAGATCTCCGCCACCTCCACGGCGCCGGCGTCGTCTCCCGTGGCCGCCTTGGCCGACGCGGCGGTCGACGGCGACACCGTCAGATCCCGCGCGCCGAGCACGGGGGATTCGATGCGGTGCTCGAAACCGGTGATCCAGGCCGGTTTCTCGCGCAGTTCACGCGCCCGGTCGCCGGCGGCCAGCACGATCGCCGCCGCGCCGTCGGTGATCGGCGCGATGTCGTGGCGGCGCAGCGGGTCGGCGAAGAACGGCCGGGCCAGCAGCTCGTCGATGCTCTTGGCGGGCTCGACGGAATCGGTGCGGCCGGACACCGCGAACGAGTCCAGCGCGACCTGAGCCATCTGCTCGGGGGTCCATTTCCCGGCGTCGAGCCCGAACCGGGCCTGCAGTCCGGCCATCGACACCGAGTCGGGCCACAACGGCGCGACGGTGTACGGGTCGGTCTGCAGGGCCAGAATCCGGCGCAGCACGCCGGCCGACGACTTGCCGAAGCCGTACACCAGCGCGGTGTCCACCTCGCCGGTCAGCAGCTTGATGTAGGCCTCGTAGGCCGCCCATGCCGCGTCCATCTCGACGTGCGACTCGTTGATCGGCGGCACCGCACCGATCGAGTCGATCGCCGAGATGAACGAAAACGCCCTGCCGGCAAGGTAATCCGAAGAACCCGAGCACCAGAAACCGATGTCGGCCCTGGTGATGCCGAGGTCGTCGTAGAGCTGCGCGAAGCAGGGCATCAGCATCTCGACGCCGTTGGTGGTGCCGTCGGTGCGGCGTACGTGCGGCGCGTGCGCGAAGCCCACGACCGCGATGTCGCGTTCAGTCATGCTGTGCTGCCTTCACAGGTGGTGCTTGTAGGTGTCGTAGTCGGCGTCGGGTTCACCCGTGGGGCGGAAGTACTCGATGTTGTCGATGCCGAGCCCCCACTCCTCGCGCGGTTTCCAGACCGCCTCCACCCGCATGCCCATCCGGACCTCGGCGGCGTCGATCTCGGAGATCAGGTGCAGAAACGGGATGTCGGCCCCGTCGAGCAGCACGTAGGCCGCGACATAGGGCGGCTTGATCCGCTGCCCGGCGAACGGGATGTTGATGATCGCGAACGTCGTCACCGTGCCCCTGTCGGGCAGCTCGACGAACTCGGTCGTCGGCAGGCCGGTGGCCGGGTCCGCGCCGTGCGGCGGGAAGTAGACCTTGCCGTCCTTGCCGGTCCGCGCCCCCAGCAGCCTGCCCTCGGCCAGCGCGCGCAGATAAGCGCTCTCCTCGTGCGAGGCGCTGTGGGTGATCTCGATGCTGATGGGCGTGACCAGCATCTTCACCGGGTCCCGTTCTTCGGTGGCCGGCTCGACGGGCTCGGCGGCGTCGCCCGGCGCGAAGTACGCGATGTCGGTGATCGCGCCGGCCGGTTCGTCGACCCAGTGGGCGTGGACGCGTGTGCCCGCGCCGATCGCATCCGGCGACCCGGCGTCGACGGCATGCAGCAGCGCGGTGTCGGCGCCGTCCAGCTTGATCAGCGCCCACGCGAACGGGCGTGCCAGCGGCTGGCCCTCCAGCGGCGCGGCCTGCCAGGTCCACGACACCACCGTCCCGACGCTGGCCACCGGTACGATCTCGGTCAGCCGTTCGTAGGTGACGGGGTCGTATTCGGCCGGCGGCACGTGGACCCGGCCATCGGAGCCACGTATGCCGACGATGCGGCGCTCGCGCAGCGCGGTGAAGAACGCACTCAGCGTCGGGCCTACCGAACGGGTGTAGTCGAAGGACAGTTTCAACGGCGCCGAAAGGGGCGGCTCATGGGCGTCGAGCAGCGCCGGGCGACTTTGGCTGACGGTCACGCCAACGAGTAGAACAGGTTCTAACAAGTGTGGCAAGAAGCGTTGAGGAGGCTGCAATGAAGCTTGGCTTGCAACTGGGTTACTGGGGCGCGCAGCCGCCGGATAACGCCGCGGAGCTGGTGGCCGCGGCCGAGGAGTCGGGTTTTGACGCGGTGTTCACCGCGGAGGCGTGGGGCTCCGACGCCTATACGCCGCTGGCGTGGTACGGCTCGTCGACGCGTCGGGTCCGGCTGGGCACGTCGGTGGTGCAGCTGTCGGCGCGCACCCCGACCGCGTGCGCGATGGCCGCGCTGACCCTCGACCACCTCTCGGGCGGCCGGCACATCCTCGGCCTCGGCGTGTCCGGGCCCCAGGTGGTCGAAGGCTGGTACGGGCAGCCGTTCCCCAGGCCGCTGGCCCGCACGCGCGAGTACATCGACATCGTCCGCCAGGTGTGGGCACGGGAGAAGCCGGTGCGAAGCGACGGGCCGCACTACCCGCTGCCGCTCACCGGTGCGGGCACCACCGGCCTGGGCAAGGCGCTCAAGCCGATCACTCATCCGCTGCGCGCCGACATCCCGGTCTTCCTCGGCGCTGAGGGACCCAGGAACGTCGCGCTGGCGGCCGAGATCTGCGACGGCTGGCTGCCGATCTTCTACACGCCGCGGCTGGCCGGCATGTACGACGAGTGGCTCGACGAGGGCTTCGCGCGTCCGGGCGCGCGGCGCAGCCGCGAGGATTTCGAGATCTGCGCGACGGCGCAGGTGGTGATCACCGAAGACCGCGCCGCCGCGTTCGCGGGCATCAAGCCGTTCCTGGCGCTCTACATGGGCGGGATGGGCGCCGAGGACACCAACTTCCACGCCGACGTCTACCGGCGGATGGGCTACGGCGACGTGGTCGACGAGGTCACCAGGCTGTTCCGCGGCAACCGCAAGGACGAGGCGGCCCGGGTCATTCCCGACGAGCTCGTCGACGACGCCGTGATCGTCGGGGACCTCGACTATGTGCGTAAGCAGATCGCGGTCTGGGAGGCGGCGGGCGTCACGATGATGGTGGTCAGCGGTCGCGCGGCCGAGCAGGTGAGGGAGCTGGCGACGCTGACCTGAGCGGCGGTTGCGGCGGTATTAGAACACGTTCTAGATTGGCCGGATGACACACGCCGGGTTGTGCAACATCGCCCCGAGCGCGCCGGATGCGTTCGCCGGGCGCGAGGCCGGGATCTAGCCCGGCTCGTGTGCGTCGCCGAACGTCATCTCCACGTTGGCAGCGGAAGCCGATGCCAGCGCCCGCTCCGGCAGGCCCAGCGAGGCAAGCTCTTTGGCGTAGGGATGCTCACCGAGCAGCAGTCGAACGCCGCCCGGCCGGGCCCGGACCCCGGTCATCCTCATCTCCCACGGAGTTTCGCGGGTGGTGCCGTCGCGATGGGAGTAGGTGCGCAGCACCTGTTTCCGGGCCATCAGGGTCGACGGCGCGGGCAGGCCCGCGCGGAACTCCATGCTCGCGACCAGCTGCCCGTCGATGCTGACGTCGAAGCCGAACTGGCGGCAGTCGCGGACCGTGAAGTCGGCCATCACCTTGGGGAAGCCCCAGATCCGCTGCCCGGCCTCCAACGTGAACGCCTGGTCGACCGGAAGGTGATGGATGAACGCCGCCGCGTCGCCCAGCGCCCGCAGGCCCTTGGCCCGCGACCCGGGCGCGTTGACCATCACCGCTGTGCCGAATTCGTGGTAGCGCCCGAGGTCGCCGTCGACGTAGCGCATCAGCATCAGCATCACCATCGCCCGGCCGGGCAGGTACTGGCACACCTCGAGGCCGCTGTAGTCGATCAGCCGCTGCGCCGTCGCGGCGGACACCGAAAACATCGCAGTGTGCTGATTGGCCTTCCGGATCTTGACCGGCATGGTAAGCACCGTGCCGGCGATGGTGTGCTGCGAGGCTGGCATGGCCTCACTGTAGTGCGGGGCCGCGACGAATTGGAGAGTGCCTGTGACCGATACCGTGACCGGGATACGGCCCGACGTGGACCTGACCGACGGCAACTTCTACGCCGGCGATTCCCACGCCGCCTACCGATGGATGCGCGCCAACGAGCCGGTGTTCCGGGACCGCAACGGCCTGGCCGGCGCCACGACCTATGAGGCGGTGATCGAGGCGGAACGCCGGCCCGGGTTGTTCTCCAACGCGGGCGGCATCCGGCCCGACCAGCCCGCGATGCCGATGATGATCGACATGGACGATCCCGCACATCTGTTGCGGCGCAAGCTCGTCAACGCGGGTTTCACCCGCAAGCGGGTGCGCGACAAAGAGGAGTCGATCGGTGCGTTGTGTGACGCGCTTATCGATGCCGTGTGCGAGCGGGGGGAGTGCGACTTCGTCCGCGACCTCGCCGCGCCGCTGCCGATGGCGGTCATCGGCGACATGCTCGGCGTGCGACCCGAACAGCGCGAGATGTTCTTGAAGTGGTCCGACGACTTGGTGACCTTCCTCAGCTCGCACGTGTCCGGCGAGGACTTTCAGGTCACGATGGACGCCTACGCCGCGTACTACGCGTTCACGACGGACATGATCGCGCAGCGGCGCAAGGAGCCCACCGACGACCTGATCAGCGTGCTGATTCACTCGGAGGTCGACGGCGAGCGGCTGACCGACGACGAGATCGTCGTCGAGACCTTGCTGATCCTGATCGGCGGCGACGAGACCACCCGCCACACGCTCTCCGGTGGCACCGCCCAGCTGCTGCGCCATCCGGGCCAGCACCGCCGCCTGGTCGGCGATGAGGGGCTGCTGCCCAACGCCGTCGAGGAGATGCTGCGGTGGACCTCCCCGGTGAAGAACATGTGCCGCACGCTGACCGCGGACACCGAGTTCCACGGCACGGGGCTGCGGCGGGGCGAGAAGATCATGCTGCTGTTCGAGTCGGCCAACTTCGACGAGCGGGTGTTCGACGATCCGGAGGACTTCCGCATCGACCGCTATCCGAACAATCACGTCGCGTTCGGCTTCGGCACCCACTTCTGCCTGGGCAACCAGCTGGCGCGCCTGGAGCTCACGCTGATGCAGCGCCGGCTGCTGCGGCGCCTGCCCGACCTGCGGCTCGCCTCCGGCGACGCGTTGCCGCTGCGGCCGGCCAACTTCGTCAGCGGACTGGAGCAGATGCCGGTGGCGTTCAGCCCGACCAAGCCGACGGGCTCCTGAGCCGCGAGCGTGAACCCACTGCGAAATCCGGCCCGATTTCTCGCAGTGTGTTCACGCTCGGCGTTCCCGGGCGGCGGCCACCCGGCCGATGATGCCGCCCACGGTGTCCTCCGCGGTGACCCGCACCACCCGCCAGCCGAGATCGTTCAACGCCTCCATTCGGCGGATGTCGCCGTTGAACTGCCTGCGGTTCGTCCGGTGATGATCGCCGTCGTACTCGGCAGCGACGCGGATGTCCTCCCAGCCCATGTCGAGCACGGCGACCGGCGCACCGAACACGTCGTACACCGGGATCTGCGTCCGTAACGGCCCGAAACCCGCCCGGATGAGCAGCAGTCGCAGCCACGTCTCCCGGGGTGACTCGGCGCCCGGGTCGACCAGACCGAGGCTCAGTCGGGCGCGCCTCATGCCGCGGCGGCCCGCGTAGCGCCCCGCCAGCAGGTCGACGTCGCCGAGCTTCAGCCGGGTCGCGCGCGCCAGCGAGTCGATCGCCGTGACCGCGCTGTCGACCGGATAGCGGCACGCCAGGTCCAGCGCGGTGCGTGCCGGTGTCGTCACGCGCATGCCATCGATGACGCCGACTTCGTCCTCACCGGCCCGGTTTGAATAGGTCCGGATTCCGGTCGGCGGGCGCCGGTTGTCGTGGAGAAGCTCGGCCAGGCGCGGGTCGATCCACTTGGCGCCGTGCAGCGCCGACGCCGACAAGCCGGCGAGCACCCCCCGTCGCCGCGACCACAACCAACCCGCCCGTGCGCGCAGTCGTGCGGTCATCTCGACGTTCTTTCCGACGTACACATCCGGATAGACCGCGACGAACCGGCTCCGCAGCGCGTACGGCGTCAGGTCTCCGGTGGCCAGCGCCTCACTGCCGATGAATGCCTGCGCCATTCCGACACTGTGCCGAAGGCCACCGACACGGCCCGATCAGCGACCGCCGAACTTCGGGGTCCGCTTCTCGGCGAACGCCCTCGGCCCTTCCTTCGCATCCTCGCTGAGGAACACCTTGATGCCGAGCTGGGTGTCGATCTTGAACGCGTCGTTCTCGTTCATGCCCTCGGTCTCGCGGATCGACTGCAGAATCGCCTGCACCGCCAGCGGCCCGTTGTTGTTGATCATCTCGGCGATCTCGAGCGCCTTGGCCAGCGCCTGGCCGTCGGGGACGACATACCCGATCAGGCCGATCTCCTTGGCCTCGGCGGCCTTGATGTGCCGGCCGGTCAGCAGCAGATCGCATGCCACCGTGTAGGGGATCTGCCGGACGAGACGCACCGCCGAGCCGCCCATCGGGTACAGGCTCCACCTGGCCTCGGAGATGCCGAACTTGGCGCTCTCGCCGGCGATGCGGATGTCGGTGCCTTGCAGGATCTCGGTGCCGCCGGCGATCGCGGGACCCTCGACGGCGGCGATCAGCGGCTTTTTCAGCCGTCGGCCCTTCAGCAGGCCGTCGATGCGCGACGGGTCGTAGCTGCCGTCCTTGAACGAGTCACCGGGCGGCTTGTTGGTCGCCGCCTTGAGGTCCATGCCCGAGCAGAAGTAGCCGCCTGCGCCGGTCAGGATGCAGGACCGGATGCCGGGATCGTTGTCGACGCGGTCCCAGGCCGCCACCATTGTCGAGAGCATCTCGGTGGAGAGCGCGTTACGCGCCTCCGGCCGGTTGAGCGTCACGATGAGGGTGTGTCCGCGCTGCTCGACGATGGCGTCGGGTCCCTTGTCGGCCTCGCTCACGGGTGCCCGCCTTTCTACGCGATCGACACAGACTTGTCAGAAAATGTAACACGTTCTAATTTGGGGTCCGTGGCCCTCAACATTGCCGATCTCGCCGAGCACGCCATCGACGCTGTGCCCGACCGTGTCGCCCTGATCTGCGGCGACGAGCGGTTGACCTACGCCCAACTCGAGGAAAAGTCCAACCGCCTCGCGCACTACCTGATCGACCGGGGCGTCAAGAAGGACGACAAGGTCGGACTGTACTGCCGCAACCGTATCGAGATCGTGATCGCGATGCTCGGCATCGTGAAGGCCGGCGCCATCCTGGTGAACGTCAACTTCCGCTACGTCGAGGGCGAACTGCGCTACCTGTTCGACAACTCCGACATGGTGGCGCTGGTGCACGAGCGCCGCTACAGCGATCGCGTCGCGAACGTGCTCGGCGACACCCCGAACGTGAAGACCGTCCTGGTGGTCGAGGACGGCAGCGAAAACGACCACCAGCGCTACGGCGGTGTCGAGTTCTACTCCGCGATCGCGCAGGGCTCACCCGGGCGTGACTTCGGCGAGCGCAGCGCCGACGACATCTACCTGCTCTACACCGGCGGCACCACCGGGTTCCCCAAGGGCGTGATGTGGCGCCATGAGGACATCTACCGGGTGCTGCTGGGCGGGACCGACTTCGCGACGGGCGAATACGTCGAAGACGAGTACGACCTGTCCAGGCAGGCCGCCGCCGGGCCGCCGATGATCCGCTTCCCGATCCCGCCGATGATTCACGGCGCGACGCAGTCGGCCACCTGGATGGCGCTGTTCAGCGGCGGAACCGTGGTCCTGGCACCGGAATTCGACGCCGACGAGGTGTGGCGGACGATCCACGAGCACAAGGTGAACCTGTTGTTCTTCACCGGCGACGCGATGGCGCGGCCGTTGCTCGATGCGCTGAGCGCCGAGAACGACTACGACCTGTCATCGCTGTTCCTGCTCGCCAGCACCGCGGCGCTGTTCTCGCCGAGCATCAAGGAGAAACTGCTCGAGCTGCTGCCCAACCGGGTCATCACCGACTCCATCGGTTCGTCGGAGACCGGGTTCGGCGGCACCAGCGTCGTGGCCAAGGGCGAGGCGCACACCGGCGGACCGCGGGTCAACATCGACAAGTGGACCGTCGTGCTCGACGAGAACGGCAACGAAGTCCAGCCGGGCTCGGGTGTGCGGGGCGTCATCGCCAAGCGCGGCCATGTTCCCGTCGGCTACTACAAGGACGAAAAGAAGACCGCCGAGACGTTCCGGGTCATCAACGGCGTCCGGTATGCGATCCCCGGCGACTACGCGCAGGTCGAAAAGGACGGCACGGTCACGATGCTGGGCCGCGGCTCGGTTTCGATCAACAGCGGCGGCGAGAAGGTCTACCCCGAGGAGGTCGAAGCCGCGCTCAAGGGACATCCTGACGTGTTCGACGCGCTGGTGGTCGGAGTGCCCGATCCCCGCTACGGCCAGCACGTGGCCGCGGTCGTGCAGCCGCGCGACGGCACCCGTCCGACGCTGGCCGACCTCGATGCGTTCGTGCGCAGCGAGATCGCGGGATACAAAGTGCCGCGCAGTCTCTGGCTTGTCGGCGAGGTGAAGCGGTCGCCCGCCGGAAAGCCCGACTACCGCTGGGCCAAAGAACAGACCGAGTCGCGGCCCCCCGACGACGTCAGCTCCAAACATGTTGGGGCGAACCTCTGATGCGAACCGAGCTGTGTGACCGCTTCGGCATCGACTACCCGATCTTCGTTTTCACGCCGTCGGAGAAGGTCGCCGCCGCGGTCAGCAGGGCCGGCGCGTTCGGCGTGCTGGGCTGTGTGCGGTTCAACGAGGCCGACCAACTCGAGACGGTGCTGGGTTGGATGGACGAGAACACCGGCGCCAAGCCCTACGGGGTCGACGTGGTCATGCCGGCCAAGATCCCCACCGAGGGCACCGCTGTCGACATCGACAAGCTCATCCCGCAGGCACATCGCGACTTCGTCGACAAGACCCTGGCCGACCTCGGCGTGCCTCCGCTGCCCGACGACGAGAACCGGTCGGAGGGGGTGCTCGGCTGGCTGCACTCGGTGGCCCGGTCGCACGTCGAGGTGGCGCTGAAACATCCGATCAAGTTGATCGCCAACGCACTCGGCTCGCCGCCGAAGGACGTCATCGACCAGGCCCATGCCGCCGGTGTCCCGGTCGCGGCGTTGGCCGGCAGTGCCAAACACGCGCTGCGCCATGTGGAAAACGGTGTCGACATCGTGGTCGCGCAGGGTTACGAAGCAGGCGGGCACACCGGTGAGATCGCGTCGATGGTGCTGGTGCCCGAGGTCTGCGATCAGATGGCCGCGCGCAAGAACGCGGTCCCTGTGCTCGCCGCGGGCGGCATCGGCACCGGCAGGCAGGTCGCCGCGGCGCTGGCGCTCGGAGCGTCCGGGGTCTGGCTGGGTTCGGCGTTCCTGACCTCGGCGGAATACGACCTCGGCGTGCGCCGCGAATCGGGTGTTTCGGTGATTCAGCAGGCGCTGCTGAACGCGACATCCGGCGACACCGTGCGCCGTCGCATCTACACCGGCAAGCCGGCGCGTCTGCTGCGGAGCCGCTGGACCGACGCCTGGGACGCCCCCGACGCCCCGGAACCGCTGCCGATGCCGCTGCAGAACATCTTGGTCAGCGAGGCCCATCAGCGGATGAACGAGTCCACCGACCCGACGGCCGTGGCGATGCCGGTGGGCCAGATCGTGGGGCGCATGAACGAGATCCGTCCCGTTTCCGACATCATCGCCGAGTTGGTCAGTGGGTTCGAGGAATCAACGCGGCGGCTGGGCCGGATCGCCGACGCGTAGCGCCGCGCCCGATCAGCGCGAAATCGTGAAGACCGGGTCCGCGCAGTCGACCCCCTCGGCGGCCAACTGCCGCTTGATCACCTTGAACGTCTCGGTGCGCGGCAGCGCGGAGCTGATCCGCACGAACGACGGCCACTGCTTACCCCCGAGGTCGGGTTGCGCGGCGAGGAAGTCCCGGAATGTGTTGGCGTCGAACTTCGCACCGTCGACCAGCACCAGCGCCGCCATCACCTGATCGCCGATGTCGGGTGCGGGGATCCCGTACGCAGCGACCTCCACCACGTCGGGGTGGCGCAGCAGCACGCGCTCGATCGGCGCCGCGCCGAGGTTCTCGCCGTCGACGCGCATCCAGTCGCCGAGCCGGCCCGCGAAGTACACGTACCCGTCCTCGTCGCGGTAGCCGAGGTCACCGCTGTGGTAGACGCCGCCGGCCATCCGTTCGGCGTCGGCGTCGGGGTCGTTGTAGTAGCCCTCGAAACGGCCTACCCCCGAGATGTTCACGATCTCGCCGGTCACCCCGGGCGGGCATGACTCACCGGTGTCGGGGTCGACGATGTCCACCCCCTCGGGCAGCGGTCCCAGCGCGCCCTGGGGGGTCTCCGGCGTCCGGCTGATCGCCACGCCGCCCTCGGTGGAACCGAATCCGTCCAACACCACCGTGCCGAACCTGCGGGCGAAACGCTCGGTGTCGGCGGGCGCGCCCTCGTTGCCGTAGACGGCCCTCAGCGGATTGTCCGCGTCGTCGGGACGCTGCGGGGTCGCGAGCACATACGACAGCGGCTTGCCCACATAGTTTGCATATGTCGCGCCGTAGTGACGGATATCGGGGATGAACTGCGACGCGGAGAACTTGCGCCGCAACACCATCGAACCGCGACAGGCCACCGCGACCGACCACCCGACCAGCACCGCGTTGGAATGGAACAGCGGCATCGAGACATAGCACACGTCGCCCGGCCCGAGG
Organism: Mycobacterium sp.; assembly: GCF_035314905.1. Classification (GTDB taxonomy): domain Bacteria; phylum Actinomycetota; class Actinomycetes; order Mycobacteriales; family Mycobacteriaceae; genus Mycobacterium. Next base: position 24,092 of record NZ_DATFYW010000140.1, on the reverse strand, counting down.
GAGAAGCGTTCGGTCATCGTCACGCCCGCGATCGCGACCTTCTCGTGGCTGCAGATCACCGCCTTGGGATCGCCGCTCGTGCCCGACGTGTAGATCAGCATGAACACGTCCGTCGGCTCGGCGGCCCGGGCGATCACCGGAGCGTCCTTGTGCGCCGCCAATTCCGCGGCCCAGTGCTCGGAGTCGACGTCCACGTGTTCGATGCCGTCCAGCACCGCCGCAGCGGCGGAATCCGCCAACACCACCTGGCAGTCCGCATGACGCACATCCCGTGCCAGCGCAGCGCCGCGGCGGATCGGGTTGAGGCCCACCGGAACTAGCCCGGACAACCCGGCGGCGATGAGCACCGCGGAGAAGAACGGCGTGTTCTGCAGCAGCACCCCCACGTGCGGCGGCCGCCGCGGATCGAGGCGCTCCCGCAGCGCGGCGGCCACCGCGGCGCCTTGCTGGATGTGGTCGCGCCAGCTGGTGAACGAGTCTTCGAAGTACACGCCCCGATCGTCGACGTCGGCGATCGCGGTCAACAGCCCGGTGACGGTGGGCACAGATCAGGCTGGCGTGTCGGCCAACTCGCGGCCGATGCGCCGCAGCTGGCCCGTGGCACTGCCCAGCGCGAACTCGGTCTGCTTCGCGGCGAGGAAGTAGCGGTGCACCGGGTGGTCGATGTCGATGCCGACCCCCCCGTGCACGTGCACAGTGGTGTGCGCACCGCGGTGTCCCGCGTCGGCCGCCCAGAACGCGGCCGTGGCGACCTCCACGTCGGCGGGGAGATTCTCCGACAGCCGCCACGCGGCCTGGCTCAGCGTCAACCGCAGGCCCTTGATGTCGATGTAGCCGTCGGCCAACCGCTGCGCCACCGCCTGGAAGCTGCCGATCGGCCGCCCGAACTGCTCACGCTCGCGGGCATATTCGGCGGTCAGCTCCAGCGCGCGCTCGAGCACACCGAGCGCAAATGCCGTCTGCCCCAACGTGCTCAACGCGGTCAGCCATTCGACCACGTCTTCCCCGCTGGCGGGAGCTGCCCTCACGCCGCCGACCAGCCGCTCGGCGCCGACTCCGACACCTTGCAGGTCGAGCTGACCCACGCTGCCCCGTCCGGTGGTTTCCAGTCCGGTCACCGTCACCCCGGCATCCTCGGTCGGTACCAGGAAAACCCTGACCCCCGAGTCGGTTTCGGCGGGCACCAGAAACGCATCCGCGACCGGGGCATAGCCGACGAGCGTGCGGGTGCCGGTCAGCCGGTAGCCCTCGGCGACGGTCCTGGCCTGCACCGGTCCCTGGCCCATCTCGGCCGACAGGGCGACGGTGAGGATCTTGTCGCCGCTGACCGCGGGCACCGCCCAGTTCTGCTGCAGCTCCTTCGACCCGAACCGCGCAAGCCCCCCCGCCGCGAGCACGACCGACTCCAGGTAGGGCACCGCGGCCAGCTGACGGCCCAGCGCGGTGAGCACCGCCACCTGCTCGAGCACACCGAAACCGGCGCCGCCCAGCGACTCCGGCGCGACGGCATTGAGCACGTCGGCGTCGATCAGCTTGCGCCACAGGTCCCGGTCCACCCGCTGGTCGAGCTTGTCCAGATCGCGTTGGTGTTCGGGCGTGCACACCGATTCGGTGATCGTGCGCACCAAACCCGACAGGTCGTCGGCCGCCTCGGTTGTCGTGAAATCCATGGTGTCCTCTCAGCGGTTGGCGCGGGGAAGGCCGAGCGCGACCATGCCGATGATGTCGCGCTGAATCTCGTTGGTGCCGCCGCCGAACGTCAGGATCAGGCAGGCCCGGTGCATCCGCTCGACCCGTCCGCGCAGCAGCGCCCCGGGTGAGTCCTGCCGAACCGTGGCGGCCGTGCCGAGCACCTCCATCAGAAGGCGGTAGGCCTCGGTGGCCAGCTCGGTGCCGAACACCTTGGCCGCCGACGCATCGGCGGGTGACGGCGCCGCGGCGTCCGACGACGCCAGCTCCCAGTTGATCAGCTTGAGCACCTCGGCTTTGGCGTGCACCCGCGCCAGGTTGAGCTGCACCCATTCGGAGTCGATCAGCCGCGCTCCGCCGGTGTCCTTGGTGTTCTGCGCCCATTCGCGAACCGCGTTGAGCGCCAGAAAGATCGGCTGGGCCGACACCAGCGCGACGCGTTCGTGGTTGAGCTGGTTGGTCACCAGTTTCCAGCCGCCGTTCTCCTCGCCGACCAGATTGGCCGCGGGTACCCGCACGTCCTGGTAGTAGGTGGCGCTGGTGTCCGGCCCGGCCATCGTGTGCACCGGCGTCCAGGAGAAACCGGGTGCGTCGGTGGGCACGATCAGCATCGAGATGCCGCGGTGCTTCTTGGCCTCCGGGTTGGTGCGGGCCGCCAGCCACACGTAGTCGGCGTACTGGATCAGGCTCGTCCACATCTTCTGGCCGTTGATCACATACTCGTCGCCGTCGCGTACCGCGGCGGTGCGCAGCGCCGCCAGGTCGGTGCCCGCGCCGGGCTCGGAGTAGCCGATCGAGAAGTGCAGCTCGCCCGCCGCGATCTTGGGCAGGTAGAAGTGCTTCTGCTCGTGGGTGCCGTACGCCATGATCGTGGGCGCGACACTGTTGATGGTCAGGAAGGGCACCGGCGCACCGGCGACCGCGGCCTCGTCGGTGAAGATCAGCTGGTCCATCGCCGAGCGCGCCTGACCGCCGTATTCCTTCGGCCAGCCCAGGGCCAGCCACCCGTCGTGGCCCATCTGCGCAACCGTTTCCCGGTAGGCGTTGCCGGTGCCGTACTCGCCCGACGTCATGTTCAGCGCCTCGGTGCGTTCCGGCGTCATGAGCTGGGCGAAGTAGGCTCGCAGTTCGCGGCGCAACTCCTCTTGCTCGGGGGTGTAGCTGATCCGCATCGCCTCGTCCTTAAGTCTGATGTGGGTACCCGGTCGACCACCCCGGTTGTAACACGTTCTAGTGTTGGGGTCCAGCGACGGTTCGCCGCCCCCAGCGTCCCGGTCCGGTCGTATTGTGGTGCTGCCTGTGGAATTGGCGAGTACGAGGAGGTTGTCGTGCGAGTTGAAGTGGACCGTGACCGGTGCGAGGGCAACGCGGTGTGCGTCGGCATCTCGCCGGACCTGTTTGATCTCGACGACGAGGACTACGCGGTGGTGAAGGCCGACCCGATTCCGGCTGACAAGGAGGAGCTGGCCGAGCAGGCCGTCGCCGAGTGCCCGCGCGCGGCGTTGCTGCGCAAGGATTAGCAAGAACTAGAGGTATTCATAAGTTGAGCCGTTGGACGCTGGCCGGGAGGCTGATCAGATGACGGATTTGTCCGGGCGCGTTGCGGTGGTGACCGGCGCGGCCGCCGGGCTGGGCCGCGCCGAGGCGATCGGCCTGGCCCGCGCCGGGGCCACCGTGGTGGTCAACGACATCGACTCGGCGCTGAAGAACTCCGACGTGCTGGACGAGATCAGCGCCGTCGGCAGCCGGGGCGTCCCGGTGCCGGGTGACGTCAGCCGGCGCGCGACCGCCGACGAGCTGCTCTCCGCCGCGACCGGCGAGGGCGGGCTCGACATCGTCGTCAACAACGCCGGCATCACCCGCGACCGGATGCTGTTCAACATGTCCGACGAGGACTGGGACCTGGTCATCGATGTCCATCTGCGCGGACACTTCCTGCTCACCCGCAACGCCGCCGCGTACTGGCGGTCGAAGGCCAAGGAGGAGGGCCGGGTCTACGGCCGGCTCGTCAACACGTCCTCTGAGGCCGGGTTGTCGGGCCCCGTCGGGCAGGCCAACTACGGCGCCGCGAAAGCGGGCATCACCGCGCTGACCTTGTCGGCGGCGCGGGCACTGGGCCGATACGGGGTTTGCGCGAACGCGATCTGCCCGCGGGCGCGCACCGCGATGACCGCCGACGTCTTCGGGGAGGCCCCCGATGGCGAGGTCGATCCGCTGTCCACCGACCACGTCGTCACGCTGGTCCAATTCCTCGCGTCGCCGGCTGCCGAGGCGGTCAACGGCCAGTTGTTCATCGTCTACGGGCCCTCGGTGACGCTGGTGGCGGCGCCGACCGCGGAGCACCGGTTCACCGCCGACGGCCCCGCATGGGCCCCGGCGGACCTCAGCACGACGCTGCAGAAGTACTTTGCTGATAGGGACGAGGGACTGACCTTCGGCGCGACGGGGCTGATGGAGTCGCAGCCCTGACAGCCACCTGTAGAGCGGTCACCGACGAACTGGAACGCGTGACAAAGCGATGGCGGAAAGCGGTGGGTGGCTGGCCAAACCGCCGGTTCGTGTCTTATTTCGCCGTTCTTCGACACCGGAACCCGTTCTAGTTACTATGATCCGTTCCACGGAGCGCTTCGTCGTGTTTGAGGGGGTGGGAGCGGCGCCGGTGGTCTTCGCCCGCCGTCGATTCGACCGTCCGCTGGCTGTGAAGGGGGCCGAGTGAAAGAACAGCTCGCGGTTCCGGCCCGGGCTGTGGGCGGGTTCTTCGAAATGTCGGGGGACACCTTCCGCGCAATGTTCCGCCGGCCCTTCCAGCTTGGCGAGTTCCTCGAGCAGACGTGGATGATCGCGCGGGTGTCAATCGTTCCGACATTGCTGGTGGCGATCCCGTTCACCGTGCTGGTGGCATTCACGATCAACATCCTGCTTCGCGAGATCGGCGCCGCCGACCTGTCCGGTGCTGGCACCGCGTTCGGCACGATCACCCAACTGGGTCCGGTGTGCACGGTGCTGGTCGTGGCCGGGGCGGGTGCGACCGCGATCTGCGCCGACCTCGGCGCGCGCACCATCCGCGATGAGATCGACGCGATGCGGGTGCTGGGCATCGATCCGATCCACCGCCTCGTGGTCCCCCGCGTGCTGGCGTCCACATTCGTGGCGCTGCTTCTCAACGGCCTCGTGTGCGCGATCGGCCTGTCCGGCGGATACGTCTTCTCGGTGCTGCTTCAAGGTGTCAACCCGGGGGCGTTCATCAACGGGTTGACCGTGCTCACCGGTCTGGGTGAACTGGTCCTCGCCGAGGTCAAGGCGCTGCTGTTCGGTCTGTGCGCGGGCCTGGTCGGCTGCTACCGCGGGCTCACGGTCAAGGGCGGTCCCAAGGGCGTCGGCAACGCCGTCAACGAGACCGTCGTCTACGCCTTCATCTGCCTGTTCGTGATCAACGTGCTGATGACCGCGATCGGCGTCCGAATGCTGCACCGTTAGGGGGAACGCGATGACGATCATCCGGGGAATCACCGCGGCCGTCATCGCCGTTGGCATCGCTGTCGCGTCGGCGAACCCCGCTTCGGCGTCAGATCCGATGCAGGGCATATACACCTACACACAGGCTGGGGTCGATCCTTCCACCTGGACGATTTTTCCCACCTGCGTTGCAGCCGGCTGCGTACTGCACGTGGGAGGTGAAACGCCCCATAAGGGGCCGGAAAGCGACGAGCCGCCCTACGCCGGCGATGCCCGGTTGGTGAATGGCATCTGGACCATGCCCGTCAACAAGATTGACGGCTTCACCTGCGCGGACGGCAGCAAAGCCCCATCGACGGACATCTACTCGTTCGACGACGTGACGCTCACCGGCACCCATACCGTTACCCATGCCGCCGTCTGTGGTACGCAGCCTGGGCTCACCAAAGCACCATTCACCCTGGCGTTCCAGGCCCCGATCCCGTTCCCGGTGAACCAGGACCCGCTGATATGCGACTTCGCCAAGCAATGTTTCTAGGCTTCGCCGGGCGATTTTTCGGACACCAGATCACCGGCAGGGCATGCGCGCTATTCTCCGTGCACGCCATTCGGTACAGCGCTTCAGCAGGTCGGGGTCGTCTGGACCACTCTCTGGGTGGTACCGGACCGCGACGAGCCAGCGTCATGCTTTGCTGACAGCGGGCCAAGGAGGTGTTGCCGGACCGGGCGATCCCTTGGTTTCGACACTGGCCCCCGTACTAGAACACGTTCCAGAGTCGATCTTGGTAGATTGCTGTGAACTGGACATTTACTCATGTTATGTCTCATTTTGCAGGTCTTTGACACTGCGAACTTGTTCTAGTTACTATGATCCGGCTCACTAAGCGAGAGGTCCGTCACAGGGGTCAGAACGCACCGGGCGGAGGGCGCGAGAAGTTTCCCCCGGGGATGGCATGTGACTCGCCCATGCCTGAGAAGGGAGCTGAGTTGAGGCAGCAGCTCGCGGTCACCGATTGGGCTGTTGTGTCACCGCGCGCCTGCCGCTCCGGCGTTTCGGGCCGCCGATGAGCTACGACGCCACACTGCGCCTGCGCCACCTCTTGCGAGGGCCTTCGCGGCTGGTTGACGCCTTTGGTGAGCAGGCGCTGTTCTACGGCGCGAGCTTCCGCCACATCCCGAACGCGATCAACCGGTACCGCAAGCAGACGGTTCTGCTGATCGCCGAGATGACCCTCGGCGCCGGGGCGCTGGCCATCATCGGCGGCACCGTCGGCGTCGCGGCATTCCTGACATTGGCTTCCGGCGGTGTCATCGCCGTGCAGGGCTACTCGTCTCTGGGCAACATCGGCATCGAGGCGCTGACTGGGTTCTTGTCGGCGTTTCTCAACGTGCGGATCGTCGCACCGGTGATCGCCGGCATCGCGCTGGCCGCCACGATCGGCGCAGGCACCACCGCCCAATTGGGCGCGATGAGGGTCGCAGAAGAGATCGACGCCGTGGAAGCGATGGCCGTGGACTCGATCTCCTATCTCGTGTCCACCCGTTTGGTCGCCGGTCTGATCGCGATCATCCCGCTGTATTCGCTGTCGATGCTGGCGGCATTCTTCGCCGCGCGGTTCACCACGGTGTACATCAACGGACAGTCCGCTGGCCTGTACGACCACTATTTCAACACCTTCCTGAATCCGACGGACCTGTTGTGGTCGTTCCTGCAGGCAATCGTGATGGCGATCGCGGTGATGCTGATCCACACGTACTACGGCTACAACGCGGCAGGCGGTCCGGTCGGGGTCGGCATCGCGGTCGGCCAGGCGGTGCGCGCATCGCTGGTTGTCGTTGTGGTTATTACCTTGTTCATCTCCCTCGCCGTCTACGGCGCGTCCGGTAACTTCAACCTCTCGGGATAGAGGGGGACATGGACGGCACCGCGTCGACGAAACGCAACGTCAGGATTGCCGCGGCAATCCTCGGCTCGCTGATCCTCGTGTTCGCCGTGATCACCTACCTGTCCTACACCGGGGCGTTCACGTCCACCGACACCGTCACGGTGACCTCCCCGCGGGCCGGACTGGTGATGGACAAAGACGCCAAGGTCAGATACCGCGGCATCCAGGTCGGCAAGGTCGAAGGCATTTCCCTCTCCGATGACGAGGCGCAGTTGACGTTGGCGATCGACAGCGGCCAAATGCGATACATCCCGTCGAACGCGCCCGTGCACATCGCGAGCTCCACGGTTTTCGGTGCCAAGTCGGTGGAGTTCCTGCCGCCCGACAATCCCTCGGGCACGTCGCTGCGTCCGGGCGCCCACGTGCAGGCCTCCGCGGTGCAGCTGGAGGTCAACACGTTGTTCCAGACCCTTGTCGATGTGCTCGACAAGGTCGACCCGGTCGACCTGAACGCCACGTTGAGCGCGGTCAGTGAGGGGTTGCGCGGCCACGGCGACGATCTCGGCGCCACCCTGGCAGGGCTGAATCAGTACTTGCCGCAACTGAATCCAAAGCTTCCGACCCTGCGGTCCGATTTTCAGGGAACCGCCGCAGTGGGCAACATCTACGCCGACGCGGGTCCCGACCTCGTCACCGTCATCAACAACGTGCCGACGATCAGCAACACCATCGTGGACCAACGGGACAACCTGAACGCTACGCTGTTAGCCGCAACAGGGTTGGCCAACAACGGATATGCGACGCTGGCCCCCGCCGAGAACGACTACATCGCCGCGATCCAGAGGTTCCGTGCGCCGCTGAAAGTGCTCGCCGACTATTCGCCCGAATTCGGCTGTATCCTCCAGGCCACCTCAAAAGCCCTTACGACGTTCGGCCCGGTCATCGGCGGCACCAAGCCCGGCCTGTTCGTATCATCCAACTTCATCCTTGGCGCGCCGTCGTACACCTACCCCGAAAGCCTGCCGATCGTGAACGCCACCGGCGGCCCCAGCTGTCGCGGTCTCCCCAACATGCCCAGCAAGCAGTTCGGCGGCTCCTGGTATCACCCGTCGTTCCTGGTGATGGACAACGCATACATCCCCTACCAGCCGTTCACCGAAATGCAGGTGGATGCCCCTTCGACGTTGCAGTTCCTGTTCAACGGCGCGTTCGCGGAACGGGACGCTTTCTGATGAGCGCTTGCGCGAAGAAGAGACAACGCTGATGAGCGCTTGCGCGAAGAAGAGACAACGCTGATGAGCGCTTGCGCGAAGAAGAGACAACGCTGATGAGCGCTTGCGCGAAGAAGAGACAACGCTGATGAGCGCTTGCGCGAAGAAGAGACAACGCTGATGGGCACCACCCCACGATCGACGCTGATCAAGGTCACCATCTTCGCGGTGGTGATGCTGCTGGTCGCCGCCGGCCTGGTGATCGTGTTCGGTCAGTTCCGGTTTTCGTCAACCAACTCCTATCACGCCACCTTCGACACGGCCTCACGGCTGAAGGGCGGCAACAAGGTGCGCATCGCCGGTGTCAATGTGGGCTCGGTCAAAGCCGTCGCACTTAAGCCCGACAACAGCGTGGATGTCACGTTCGACATCGACAAGCGCTACCAGCTCTATACGTCGACCAGGGCGCTCATCCGCTACGAAAACCTGGTCGGCGACCGCTATCTGGAAGTCACCTCCGGACCTGGCGAACTGCGCAAGCTACCCCCGGGCGGCACCATCGACAAGAACCACACCCAGCCGGCGCTCGATCTCGACGCGCTGCTCGGTGGCCTGCGGCCGGTGCTGAAAGGCCTGGACGGCAACAAAATCAACGAGATCACCAGCGCCATCATCGAGTTGCTGCAAGGCCAGGGCGGCGCGTTGAACGACTTGCTGATGAACACCGGGTCCTTCACCCAAACCCTTGCCGACCGCTACCAGGTCATCTCGGACGTCATTCACAACCTCAACGACGTGTTGGCGACCGTTGACGCCAAGAGCGCCGAATTCGACACCAGCGTCGATCAGCTCCAGCAGCTGGTTACCGGGCTGGCGCAGGGTCGCGACCCGATCGCCGGCGCGATCCCGCCGCTGGCCTCGGCAGCGAACGATCTCACCGACATGCTGCAGAAGGGCCGTCGTCCGGTGCAGGGCGTGATCGAAAACCTGCGGCCGCTCGCCACCGAGTTGGACAACCGCAAAGCCGAGATCAACAACGTCGTCGAGCCGCTGGCCGAGAACTACCTGCGGCTCAACGCCCTTGGCGCCTACGGCGCGTACTTCAACATCTTCTATTGTTCGATTCGCATCAAGATCAACGGTTTCGCCGCCACGGGCGGTAACCCCTTCGGCGGCGACAGCGACATCTTGATCCCGTTTGGCGGGCCGCCCGATCCGTCGAAGGGGAGGTGCTCAGAAAATGGATAAAAGCCCCCTCCGCACCGGGATCGTCGGCATCGTCCTGGTGCTCAGCGTGGTGCTGGTGTCGTTCGGATACAGCAAGCTGCCGTTCTGGCCGCAGGGCAAGACGTACGAAGCGTATTTCGCCGACGCCGGCGGAATCTCCCCAGGCAACGACGTCAACGTGTCCGGGATCAGGGTCGGTCAGGTTTCTGGGGTCGCGTTGGCCGGCGCCACCGCGAAAGTCACGTTCACGATGGACCGCCACATCAGGGTCGGTGACCAGTCGCTGGTGTCGATCAAGACCGACACGATCCTGGGCCAGAAGTCGCTGTCGGTGACCCCGAAGGGGGGCGGCGAGTCGACGGTGATCCCGATCGGGCGCACGACGACGCCGTACACGTTGAACCAGGCGCTGCAAGATCTCGGCCAGGACTCCGGCGAGCTGGACAAGCAGCAGTTCACCCAGGCGCTGGATGTGCTGACCGATTCGCTGCACGACGCGACGCCGCCGCTGCGCGGCGCACTGGATGGGGTGGCGGCGCTGTCACGCAGCATCAACGCCAACGACGAGGCGCTCGCCCAACTGTTGGCTCACGCCAGGTCGGTGACCAAGTTGCTGGCCGACCGGGCCGGCCAGGTCAACCAGCTCGTCGTCGACGGCAACCAGTTGTTCGCCGCACTCGACGAGCGCCGCACCGCGCTGAGCAACCTGATCGCCGGAATCCAGCCCGTCTCCCGACAGATTTCGGGATTTGTCGCCGACAACGGCAGAGAGTTCGGCCCCGCATTGAAGAGGCTGAACTCGGTGCTGGACGACCTCCTGGAACGTCGCCAGCACATCAGCGAGGCGCTCAAGCGCCTGCCGCCGTACGCCACGACGCTCGGCGAGGTGGTCGCGTCGGGCCCCGGTTTCCACATCAACCTCTATGGCCTGCCGCCCGCGACCCTTGCCGCTGTCCTGTTGGATACGTACTTCCAGCCCGGGAAGCTTCCCGACAGCCTCGCCGACTACCTGCGCGGCTTCATCTCCGAACGACTGATCATCAGGCCCAAGTCGCCATGAGTTCACACGCCGTGACCCGCGACAACAGGTGGCTGCGCTACGGCGTGATCGCCGCCTTGGTGGTGGCACTGATCGGCGGCATCTACCTGGTGTGGCCGGCGAAGTCGGGCCACAAGCTCATCGGCTACTTCACCTCAGCGGTGGGGATCTACCCCGGCGATGAGGTGCGGATCGTCGGCGTGCCCGTTGGCAAGATCGCCTCGGTCGAGCCTCAGGCAAAGGCCGTCAAGATCACGATGACCTTGCAGGACGGCGTCAACGTCCCCGCCGACGCACACGCCATCATCATGGCGCCCAACATCGTGTCGGCCCGGTTCATTCAGCTCACTCCCGCTTACACCGGGGGACCTGCCATGCCCGACGGCGGCACCATCGATCTGGACAGCACCGGCGTGCCCGTGGAGTGGGACGAGGTCAAGACGGAGTTGACCCAACTCAGCCAACAACTCGGCCCGCAACAAGGCGACGTGCAGGGGCCGTTGAGCAGGTTCGTCAACCAGGCCGCGGAGACGTTCGACGGCAACGGCGACTCCTTCCGCCAGGCATTGCGGGAGCTGTCTCAGACCGCAGGCCGGTTGGGTGACTCGCGCACCGACCTGTTCGGCACCGTCAAGAACCTGCAGATCCTGATCAACGCGCTGTCCAACAGCAACGAGCAGATCGTCCAGTTCAGCGGTCACCTGGCGTCGGTGTCGCAGGTGCTGGCGGACGCCTCCACTAACCTCGACCAGACTTTGGGCACACTCAACCAGGCGCTGTCCGACATTCGCGGGTTCTTGCAGAAGAACAACGATGCGTTGATCGGTCAGATCAACAAGCTCACCGATTTCACCAAAATCCTGTCGGATCAGCACGACGACATCGAGCAGGTGCTGCACATCACCCCGAACGGGCTGGCGAACTTCTACAACATCTACGACCCGGCTCAGGGCGCGTTGACGGGTCTGCTGTCCCTGCCGAACTTCGCCAACCCCGTGCAGTTCATCTGCGGCGGCAACTTCGACATCGGCTCGACCCCCGACTACTTCAAGCGCGCGGAGATCTGCCGTGAGCGGATGGCGCCGGTGTTGCGGCGTATCAGCATGAACTTCCCGCCTCTGCTGTTTCACCCGATCAACAGCATCACCGCCTACAAGGGCCAGATCATCTACGACACGCCCGCCACGCAGGCCAAATCGGAGACGTATATCCCGTACCTGCAGTGGATACCGGCGCAGGGCCACACGCCGCCCCGATCCGGGGCCGGCGGGGACATCACGTCGCTGATGCTGCCGCCCAACCCCGCGCCGGGCCCGCCGCCACCGGCACAGCCGTTCACGTTGGGCCCCGTCGTACCGCCGGACATGCCGAACCCGCCTGGTCCACCACCGGGACCGGCACCCGGACCCGTTGACGGTCAGTTCCCCGGGGAGGCCGGCGGCCCACCCCCACCAGCGCCGGGAGCCGGCGGATGATACGAACAGCGCTGCGCCGCAAGCTGAGCCGCGTGGGCGTCCGCACGACCGCGGTCGGCTCTGGTGCGTTGCTGCTCGCCGGTTGCCAGTTCGGCGGGTTGAACTCGCTGAACATGCCGGGTACCGCAGGTCATGGTCCGGGATCGTTCACGGTGTCGGTGGATATGCCCGACGTGGCGACGTTGCCCCAGAACTCGCCGGTGATGGTCAGCGACGTTACGGTCGGCAGTGTGTCGGGCGTCGAGGCGGCCCAGCGGCCCGACGGCAGTTTCTATGCGACGCTGAAGATTTCGCTGGACAAGAACGTCGAGTTGCCGGCCAACGCGACCGCCAAGGTCGCGCAGACGTCGCTGCTGGGTTCCCTGCATGTCGATCTCGCCCCGCCGACGAATCAGCCGCCGATCGGCAGGCTGGGCCCAGGCTCTAGGCTTCAACTGGACCAGTCAAGCCGGTACCCGACCACGGAGGAAGTCCTGTCGGCCCTGGGGACGGTGGTGAACAAGGGCAATCTCGGTGCGCTCCAGGACATCACCAATGAGGCGTATGCGGCGGTCGCCGGTCGCGCGGGGAGCTTCGTCGACCTGGTGCCGCGGCTCGCTGAGCTGACGTCACAGCTGAATCAGCAGACCAACGACATCATCGCCGCCGCTGACGGACTGAACCGCTTCGCCGGGATCCTGGCGCGCAACAAGGACAGCCTGGGCCGCGCCCTCGACAGCCTGCCCGGCGCACTCAAGGTACTCAACGCCGACCGGACCAACATCGTCGACGCGTTCGGTGCGCTCCAGGGTTTCGCCACGGTGGCCTCGCGCATTCTGTCGCAGACGAAAGACGATTTCGCCGCCGATTTCAAAGACTTGTATGCGGTCATCAAACCCCTCAACGACAACCGCGGCGACTTCGTCAACGACCTCGACTTGTTGCCGACCTTCCCGTTCACCGCAAGGTATTTGAAACGGGCGGTGCGCGGCGACTACCTCAACGTGTTCGTCACGTTTGACCTCACGTTGCGCCGGCTGGGCGAGTCGGTCTTCACCACGTCGTTCTTCGATCCGAACATGAAGCACCTCGACGAGGTGGTCAATGGGCCTGACTGGTTGACCGGCGGGATGGCGAACCTCTCCGGGCAGGCGGCCGATCCGTTCAAGATCCCGCCCGGCACCGCGTCCGGTGAGGAGGTGCCACCGAGCTGATGTTGGACCGAATGGCACGCATTCAGCTGGCGGTCTTCGCGATTGTCACGGTGCTGACCGTCGGCGCGATCGCGGCGTATTACCTGCACCTTCCCGCGCAGCTGGGCATGGGCGCATACAAGGTCACCGCCGAGTTCGTCTCCGGTGGCGGCCTGTACAAGAATGCCAACGTCGCCTACCGCGGAGTGACGATCGGGCGGGTGGAGTCGGTGACGCTGGCCAACGATGGCGTCGACGCACATATGCGGCTCAACAGTGACGTCAACGTTCCCGCGAACGTGACGGCGACGGTCAAGAGCGTGTCGGCGGTGGGCGAGCAGTATGTCGACCTTGTGCCGCCCGACAGTCCGTCGACGGCCTCGCTGCACAACGGTGCGTTCATCGGCAAAGACCGCACCGCGATCGGCCAGGACATAGCCGGGCTGCTGCAGCAAGCAGACCAGCTGGTGAGCAGCGTCGACAACACCCGGCTGCAGGATCTGCTGCGTGAAACCTTCACGGCGTTCAACGGGTCCGGACCGGAGCTGGCACGGCTGATTCAGTCGGCGCGGCTGCTGGTTGACGAGGCCAACGCTAACTGGCCCGAGACCTCTCAACTGATCGATCAGGCGGGCCCCTTCCTGGACGCGCAGATCCGAAGCGGCGACGACATCAAGTCGTTGGCGGACGGGCTGGCGCGGTTCACCACCGAGCTGCGCCAGGCGGACCCGCAGCTGCGCGACACACTGGCGACTGCGCCGGGAGCGGCCGACGTAGCCAGCACCACGTTCAGCGGCATCCGGCCGTCTTTCCCGGTGCTGGCGGCGAATCTGGCCAACCTCGGCCGGATCGGCGTGATCTACAACAAGTCCATCGAGCAGGCCCTGGTGATTTTCCCGGCCCTGATCGCGACGCTCCTCACAGTGGCCGGCGGTGTCCCGTTCGATGAAGGCGGCAAGCTGGACTTCAAGGTCGACCTGGGTGATCCGCCGCCGTGCAGCACGGGCTTTTTGCCGCCGCAGTTCATCCGGTCGCCGGCCGACGAGACCGTGCGGGAGTTGCCCGCGGACATGTACTGCAAAGTCCCGCAGAACGATCCGAGCGCGGTGCGGGGGGCCCGAAACTACCCGTGCCAGGAGTTCCCCGGCAAGCGGGCACCCACTGTCCAGCTGTGCCGCGATCCCCGCGGCTACGTTCCGATTGGCAACAACCCCTGGCGTGGACCGCCGGTCCCGACCGGCACGCCGATCACCGACCCGCGGAACATTCTGCCGCCGAACAAGTATCCGTACATCCCGCCGGAAGCCGCTCCGGATCCGGGGTATCCGGTTCCGCCCGGGGCGGTACCCCCCGGTGTTCAGCCGGGACCGGGCCCGGCACCGAATCAGCCCTGGCCGGTCCCACCGCCGCCGAACAACAACGGGCCGCCGCCTCCGGAGACGGCGTGGATCCCGCCGGCGCCGTACCCGAACGCCTGGCCGCCGCCGGCGAACCCGCAGCCGCCGCCGGGGCCGCTGTCACCGGAGCCGTACAACCCGGTGGTGCCGCCCCCGGGTCCCGCACCGGCACCGCCGCCGCCACCGAACCCGGCTGACCTGCCGCCGGCCGACGTGACCCCGCCGCAGGCAAGTGGGACGGCGTACGGTACCTACGACCAGCACAGCGGCGCGTTCGTCGACCCCGCGGGCAAGGCCGCGGTGTACGCGCCGGGTGCCGCTGGCATGCGGCCACAGGAGAATTGGGTTGATCTGATGCTTGATCCGAGGCAGACCTAGATGACGTCGCCTTCGTCGGCGCCGAAGAAGGCGGCGTCCCGCCGCCGCGCGTCACGGGCGGCCGGACCTGCGGCGGGCGGTGAGGCGTCCACCGGCGCCGTCAAGGTCGATGCGCCCAAGCCGAGGACCTCGAAGCCGGCGCGGCCCGCGGGACCACCCCCGCGACGGCCCGCGAACCGACGGTTGGTCGCCATCGCGGCGCTGGTCAGCGGTTTCGTCGCGGCAGCCGCGGTGGCCGCGGTGGTGGTGCTCATGCTCATCCAGCAGAATCACGCGGAGGCTCAGCAGGAACGCAACCAGAGGTTCGTCGACACCGCGTCGCAAACGGTCGTCAACATGTTCTCGTTCAAGCAGGACAGCGTCGAAGACAGCGTCAACCGCTTCTACAGCGGCACCAGCGGTCCGCTGCGGGACATGCTCTCCCAGAGCAACAACGTGGAGAACCTCGAGGCGATCTTCCGTGACACCGGGGGCAGTTCGGAGGCGGTGATCAACGGCGCCGCGCTGGAGAGCATCGACACCGTGGCCGACAACGCGGCGGTGCTGGTGTCGGTGCGGGTGACGGTGAGCGACCAGAACGGCAACAACAAGCCGTCGCAGCCTTACCGGATGCGGGTCATCGTCCACGAGGACGACAGCGGGCGGATGACCGCCTATGACCTGAAGTATCCCGACGGGGGCAACTGATGCGCTGGTTGGTCACCGGCCTGGTCGGGCTGCTGGCTGTCGCGTTTGTCGCGCTGGCCGGCGCGGGCGGTTGGCTGTATTGGAACCGGGTCGAGACGCGGGCCGAGCAGGCCGCCCGTGCCGAGCTGGGACCGCTTGCCAAACAACAGATTCCGGTTGTGTTCACCTACGACTATCAAACGGTCGAACGCAGCCTGATGAACGCGTATTCGATGCTGACGCCCGACTATCGGCGCGAGTTCGAGCAACGCGCGGACCAGGAGATAATCCCGCAGGCCCGTGACCGGCAGGTCGTCAGCCAGGCGAATGTCGTCGGCGTGGGCGTGCTTGATGCCCACCGCAACTCGGGATCGGTGATGGTGTATCTGAACCGCACGGTGACCGACAAGTCCAAACAGCCCATCTACGACGGCAGTCGGCTGCGGGTCGAATATCGGCGCGTCAACGGTAAGTGGCTGATCAGCTACATGCAGCCGATATGAGCGCCCCTACGGCGGCGACCCGTCAGTCAATCACGGATTCGACTTGGCCGCTGCTCGGCGCCGCCAGCGCATCGAGGAACGACCGGGCCCAGCGGTCGACGTCGTGAGCCAGGACTTGTCGTCGCAATGCGCGCATGCGCCGACGCCCCTCCTCGGGTGTCTGGTTCAGCGCGGCCTCGATCGCGTCCTTGACCCCGTTGAGGTCGTGCGGGTTGGTCAGATATGCCTGGCGTAATTCGTTTGCAGCGCCGGTGAATTCGCTGAGCACCAGGGCGCCTCCCAGGTCACTGCGACATGCGACGTATTCCTTGGCCACCAGGTTCATCCCGTCGCGCAGGGGGGTCACCAGCATCACGTCGGCGGTGACGAAGAACGCGATCAGCTCTTCACGCGGAACCGGCCGGTGCAGGTAGTCCACCACCGGATGGCCGACCTCACCGTATTCGCCGTTGATGTGGCCGACCTGGCGCTCGATGTCGTTGCGCAGCAGCTTGTAGTTCTCGACACGTTCCCGGCTGGGGGTGGCGAGCTGCACCAGGACGGTGTCGTCACGTTTGGCCCGCCCTTCCGCCAGCAACTCCGAAAAGGCCTGCAGCCGGACGTCGATGCCCTTGGTGTAGTCCAGCCGGTCGACGCCGAGCAGGATTTTGCGGGGATTGCCCAGCTCGGCACGTATTTCCTTGGCCCGTTGCCGCACACTGCGCTGTCGCGAGGTCTCGTCGAGCGTCGCCGAGTCGATCGATATCGGGAATGCGCCGACCTTCACGGAGCGGAACCCGTGTTGAACCTCGCCCAGTCGTGACCGCACGCCGACGGATCCGCGCGAGGTGTTCGCACCGACCAACCGCCGTGCCAGGTAGAGGAAATTCTGGGCACCGCCGGGCAGCTGGAATCCGACCAGGTCGGCGCCGAGCAATCCCTCCACGATCTCGGTGCGCCACGGCAGCTGCATGAACAGCTCGACGGGCGGGAACGGAATGTGCAGAAAGAAGCCGATCGTCAAGTCGGGCCGCGACATCCGCAGCATCTTGGGCACCAGCTGCAGCTGGTAATCCTGCACCCAGACGGTGGCATTCGGTGCGGCGGCTCGCGATGCCGCCTCGGCGAACCGGCGGTTGACCTCGACGTAGCGGTCCCACCACTCACGGTTGTAGATCGGTTTGACGATCACGTCGTGGTACAGCGGCCACAGCGTCGCATTGGAGAAGCCCTCGTAGTACTTGGCCACGTCGTCGTCGCTCAGCCGCACCGGATACAGGTGCAGCTCATCCTTGACGAACGGCTCTTCGTCGCTGTCGCTGACGCCGGGCCAGCCGATCCACGCGCCCTTGTGGCGCCGCAGCAGCGGCTCCAGGGCCGTGACCAGGCCGCCCGGGCTTCGTTTCCACGTAGTGCTGCCGTCCGGCAGTCGCTCCATGTCGACCGGCAATCGGTTGGCGACGACCACGAATTCCGAGCGACCCGGGTCGACCCCCGTGTTCATTCAGGACTCGTGTTTCGCTGGTCCAATACCGAGCATCGACAGAAAAATCCGGCATTCATCGGCGTCAGTGGCGTAGGCGGCAACCACCCGCCTGGCCTGGCGGGCGGTGCTGTCGGCCAGCGGCTCCACGTCGCCGATGTCGGCGGGGTCAGATTTAGCGGGCATGTAACCAACTGTAGGCGACGTCGGCCTGAATCCCACAGCCCCGGGCCCTGCCGGCGGTTCACCCCGACCGAGAGCGGGTTACGCCCGCTGGGCCGGTGATGTCGGCGCGAGCACCTCGATTGAGCCATTGACCTCGCGAACTTCCAGGCGCGGCAACGGCTTCGGTGCGATCGGCAGCTGGTGGGCGCGAACCTGGCCGGCCGGCGTGAACGACGTGGTGTGGCATGGGCAGCGCAGCAGGTCGTCGGGCTTGTCGAACCACAGCCGGCAGCCCTGGTGTGTGCACACTCCGGAGATCGCCTCCGCGCGCCCGTCGACGCGGCGAACGAACCCGATCAGCGCTCCCACCTCGAACGGGCGCATGTCACCCTCGGCAACGTCGGCGCTCGACGCGACGACCTGCCAGCTGCCCTTGTTCGGCACCATCTCGCCACCATCGGCCGTGCTCGGGCCGCCGCCGGTGTGCTCACCGAACAGCAACCGGTCGGCCGACACCGCCGCGACCGCGGCCGCCGCAGCGGCCGACGTCCCGACGATCACCTGCCGGCGCGTGGCCGACATCTTCGGCGCCTTCCCCGCAGGGCCGTCCATCTGTTCGGCCAGCCGGCCGCGCAGGTCTGCGAGGAACTCCTCGCTCGGCGCGTCGCCGCCGAGGCGGGCCGCCTTCAGGTCGATCGCGGTGCGGATCTGCGCCGCCTCGAAATCGTCCGGGTGAAACGGCGTGGGCCGGCGGCCGCGCAGCAGGTCGTCAACGTATCGACGCAGTCCGCGGGCGTTCATCGCTCGTCCTTCTCGTTCATCTGCGCAGCCAGCCGCAGTGCGCGATGCTGCAGCACCTTGGCGTTGGCGACGGTGATCCCCAGCTCAGCGGCCGACTCCTTGATCGAGCGGCTCTCCAGGAACCGTTGTTCAAGGATGCGGCGGTAGTTGTCGGGCAGGTTCTGCAGGACCGCACGCACGCGCCGCGGGGCGGTGCTGATCGCTTCCTCGCTGTCGGGCGCGGCCAGCGCGATGTCGTCGATCGACGTGATCTCGCGTCCCATCGTCTCGCGCCAATGCGCGGCGAGCACGGTTCTGGCGGTCGCCCGCAGGTAGGCGCGGACCTCGGCGGCGGTGGCCGATATCCGCAGCGGACGCAGGGCGGCGAGGAAGACCTCGGCGGTGAGGTCTTCGGCGTCGGCGTGGTTGCCCACCCGCGCGTAGATGGTCCGGTAGACCCAGGTGGCGTTGTCTTCATAGACGTCCTGCCAGTCCGCATAGCGACCGTCGGATACCACGCGCAGCACCGGCCGCCCGCCCCGGTCGCTTTGTGCCATCATCCCGCCTGTCCGAAGGGCCCTTAATGATCAATAGTGCTCGGGGTTACGCTGCCGGGATGACCGATTCGGTGGAGTACGAGATTCTCGACGACGGGCGGATCGCGCGCATCTGGCTGAATCGCCCGGAAGCCCACAACGCGCAGTCCCGGACGCTTCTGGTCGCGCTTGACGAGGCGTTCAAGCGGGCCGAGGCCGACGACGTGGTGCGGGTGGTCATCCTGGCGGCACGCGGCAAGAACTTCTCGGCCGGCCACGACCTGGGCTCGGAGCAGGCGATCGCCGAGCGGACACCGGGGCCCGGCCAGCATCCGACGTTCCGTTCCCACGGCGGCACGCTCAAGAGCATCGTCGAAAAGATCTATCACCAGGAGTGGCACTACTTCTTCGACAACACGCGCTCATGGCGGGACCTGCGCAAGATCACCATCGCCCAGGTACAGGGCAACGCGATCTCGGCCGGCCTGATGTTGGCGTGGGCGTGCGATCTGATCGTCGCGGCGGACAACGCGAAGTTCAGCGATGTGGTGGCCGCCAGGCTCGGCATGCCTGGTGTCGAATACTTCGCTCATCCCTGGGAATTCGGTCCGCGAAAAGCCAAAGAGCTTCTATTGACCGGTGATTCGATCGACGCCGACGAGGCCTACCGCCTCGGCATGGTCTCGAAGGTCTTCCCGCTCGACGAGCTCGGGGAGCGCACGCTCGAGTTTGCGCGCCGGATCGCGCAGCGGCCGACGATCGCGGCGCTGCTGGTGAAGGATTCGGTCAACGCGGCCGCCGACACCATGGGATTCACCGAGGCGCTGCGGCACACCTTCCACATACACGAGCTCGGCCATGCACATTGGAGCGCGTACTACGACGACCGGATGGCGGTGGCCAGGCCGCCTGAAGTCGAGGATTGGCGCACCGCTGGGCCGCCGAAGGTTTCGCGCCGGGACACGCCGTAACCGCTGTGCGGAACCCGCCGGACGTGGTTCCATTACGCGCAACCTGTTCCAGTTTTGCGTGAGGGGTCGCGGTGCAGCTGTTGTTGACCGACCGGACGTACCTTGTCACCGGGGGTGGCAGCGGCATCGGCAAGGGAGTTGCCGAGGCGCTGGTCGGCGCCGGCGCCAGGGTCATGATCGTGGGCCGCAATCCCGACCGGCTGTCCGCGGCCGCGGATGACGTCAGGGCCATGGGCCCCGGCTCGGTGCGCTATGAACCGGCCGACGTCACGAACGAGGACGAGGTGGCCCGGGTCGTCGACGCGGCGACGACGTGGAGTGGCCGGCTGCACGGCACTGTGCACTGCGCCGGGGGGTCGGAAACCATCGGGCCGATCACGCAGGTCGACTCCGAAGCCTGGCGGCGGACCGTGGACCTCAACCTCAACGGGACCATGTATGTGCTGAAACACGCGGCGCGCGAACTCGTGCGCGGCGGCGGCGGGTCGTTCGTCGCGATTTCGTCGATCGCGTCGTCCAACACCCATCGCTTCTTCGGCGCGTACGGCCCGACCAAGGCTGCGATCGACAACTTGATGATGGTCGCCGCGGACGAACTGGGCCCGTCCTGGGTGCGCGTCAACGGGATTCGGCCCGGGTTGACCCGGACCGATCTCGCCGCCCCGGTCATGCAGATTCCGGCGGTGTTCGACGATTATCAGATCAACACCCCGTTGCCGCGGGTCGGCGAGGTCGAGGACGTCGCGGCGTTGGCGCTGTTCCTGCTCAGTGACGCTGCGGGCTGGATCACCGGCCAGGTCATCAACGTCGACGGCGGTCAGTGCCTGCGGCGTGGGCCCGACTTCACCGCGATGCTTGAGCCGGTGTTCGGGGCAGAGGGGCTTCGCGGGGTGGTGAGCTAACCGCCCGACGTCTTGAGGCTCCCCGCGGCGGCCTCCCAGGCGGCCAGGCTGCCCAGCGCGGACCAGTCGAGCTTTTCGCCGCCGTGGGCCAGCAGCGTGACGAAGCGGTCGCGGACCAGGCTCGCGAACGGCAGCGGCACCCGTAGCTCCTCTCCGGAGGTGAGGGCCAGCCGGATGTCCTTGAGGCCGAGCGGGGCCGCGAATCCGGGCGGTTCGAAGTTTTCGTCCGCGATCAGGCCCCCATAGGTTTTGTACACCGGAGCAGCGAACAGCGTCGAGGTGAGAACCTCGAGGTAGGCGTGCTTGTCGACACCCGCCTTGCCGACCAGCGCCATGGCTTCGCCGAGGGACTCGATCACCACTGCGATGAGGAAGTTGCCGCTGATCTTGACCAGGTTGGCATTCTTTGGTGTGTCGCTGATGGTGAAGGTGCGCTGGCCGATCGCATCCAACAGCGGTGACAGCTTCTCGATGACACCGACCTCGCCGGCGACGATGACGAACAGCTTCCCGGCCCCTGCGGCGTCGGGCCGGCCGAATACCGGCGCGGCGACGAAGTTTTGGCCCGCGTCGGCGTGCGCCCGGGTGAGCCGCTCGGAGAGCGCGGTGCTGATCGTGCTCGACGAGACGTGGGTTGCGCCTTTGGACAGCGAGGCGAGGATGCCGCCGTCGCCGAACGCGACGCCTTCGACCGCCGCGTCGTCGGCCAGCATCGTGAAGACCACTTCGCCGCGACACGCGTCGGCCACGGTTTCCGCGGCCCGTGCGCCATCACGCACCAGCGGCTCCGCCTTTTCCGGTGACCTGTTGTAGACCGCCACGTCGTGACCGGCCTTGATGAGGTTCGCGGCCATGCCCGCACCCATCTGACCTAACCCGATAAACCCGACGTCCATGTGTCCAGGTTTACCCGTATCGGCCCGGGTAATCACCCTGGCCATGTCCAGTTGGCGACCTCGGGGATGTCTTCGCCGTGCTCGCGGGTCCACGTTCTGGCCCGCAGACGTGCGTCGACCATGTCTTGGCGCAGCGTGGCGGCGCGGGCGCCAAGGGTGGGCACGCGGTCGATCACGTCGATGACGAGGTGGTAGCGGTCCAGGTCGTTGAGCATGACCATGTCGAACGGCGTGGTGGTCGTGCCGCGTTCCTTGTAGCCGCGCACGTGCAGGCTGGCGTGGTTGGTGCGCCGGTAGGTGAGCCGGTGGATGAGCCAGGGGTAGCCGTGGAACGCGAAGACGATCGGCCGGTCTTTGGTGAAGAGCGTGTCGAACTCTCGGTCGGTGAGTCCGTGGGGGTGCTCGGCTTCGGGCAGTAATCGCATCAGGTCGACGACGTTGACCACCCGCACCTGCAATTCGGGTAGCCGTTCGCGCAGAATCGCGGCTGCGGCGAGGGTTTCGAGCGTGGGGATGTCGCCCGCACATGCCAGCACCACGTCGGGCACCGTCCCGTCGTCGTCCTTGTTGCCGGCCCACGGCCAGATGCCGGTGCCGCGCGCGCAATGCAACGCCGCATCCGCAACGGACAACCAGTCGAGTTGGGGCTGCTTGCCGGCGACCACCACGTTGACATAGTGCTTCGACCGGAGGCAGTGGTCGTAGGTGGAGAGTAACGTGTTCGCGTCCGGCGGCAGGTAGACCCGAACGATCTCGGGACGCTTGTTCATGACCACGTCGAGGAAGCCGGGGTCCTGGTGGGTGAACCCGTTGTGGTCCTGGCGCCAAACATGGGATGACAGCAGGTAATTGAGGCTGGCGATGGGCCTTCGCCAGGACACTTGCGCGCTGGCTTCGAGCCATTTCGCGTGCTGGTTGAACATCGCGTCCACGATGTGGATGAACGCCTCGTAGCAGGTGAACAGGCCGTGGCGGCCGGTGAGCAGATAGCCCTCGAGCAGCCCCTGGCACATGTGTTCCGACAGCACCTCGATCACGCGGCCCAGTGGGTCGAGCTTCTCGTCGAACGGGCCGACCAGCGCCTGCCAGTCGCGGCCGGTGACGTCGAGGATGTCCTGAAGTCGGTTGCTTGCCAACTCGTCTGGCGCGAACGTCAGGAAGTTCGACGGGTTTTCTGCGGTGACGTCGCGCAGCCAGCCGCCGAGCACCCGGGTCGCCTCGTGGCTGGTGGTTCCCGGTGTGGTGACCTCCACTCCGTATTCCCGCCAGTCGGGCAGTTGCAGGTCGCGCGGATCGGCACCGCCGTTGGCCACCGGGTTGGCGCTCATCCGCCGCTGGCCCTTCGGCGCGATCTCGAGCAGATCGCGCACGGGTCGGCCGCTGTCGTCGAACAGCTCCCGGGGCCTGTAAGACTGCAGCCACTGCTCGAGAACGAGGCGGTGTTGGTCGTCTGTCCGCGCCGCGGGCAGCGGCACTTGGTGCGCGCGGAAGGTGCCCTCGACCTGTTCGCCGTCCACCACGGGCGGGCAGGTCCAGCCCTTCGGTGTGCGCAGTACGATCATGGGCCAGCGGTACGGGCCGGCGGCGCCGTCGGCCCGTACGGCGCGCTGGAGCTCGGCGATGCGGTCAAGGCACGCGTCGAGGGCTGCCGTCGTCGCTTGATGCACCGCCGCGGGGTTGTTCCCGGCCACCACGTGCGGCTCGTAGCCATAGCCCCTCAGCAGCTCCAGCAGCTGGGATTCGGGGATGCGGGCGAGGATCGTCGGGTTGGCGATTTTGTATTCGTTCAACGCGAGGA
Organism: Mycobacterium sp.; assembly: GCF_035314905.1. Taxonomy (GTDB): domain Bacteria; phylum Actinomycetota; class Actinomycetes; order Mycobacteriales; family Mycobacteriaceae; genus Mycobacterium. Next base: position 483 of record NZ_DATFYW010000140.1, on the reverse strand, counting down.
TGGGCAGGACGGCGCCGTCGCGAGCGGGGTTCAAGAAGGTCTTGGCATGCCAGCTGGTGGCCAATGGCCCGGTTTCCGACTCGCCGTCGCCGACGACGCAGAACACGATCAGATCGGGGTTGTCGAACGCCGCCCCGAACGCGTGCAGCAGTGAGTACCCGAGTTCGCCGCCTTCGTGAAACGAGCCGGGGGTTTCCGGGGCGCAGTGGCTGGGGACCCCGCCGGGGAACGAGAACTGGGCGAAGAAACGCTTCATCCCCGCGCCGTCTTGACTGATGTTGCTGTACAACTCGGAGTAAGTGCCTTCGAGCCAGCCGCAGGCGTTGGGGCCGGGGCCGCCGTGGCCCGGCCCGGCGACGAACACCGCGTTGAGGTCCCTGCGGACGATCTGCCGGTTGGCGTGCGCCCAGACCAGGTTCAGGCCCGGGACCGTGCCGAAATGTCCGAGCAGCCGCGGCTTGATGTGTTCCGCCGTCAGCGGTT
>NZ_DATFYW010000139.1:0-20041 GCF_035314905.1 Mycobacterium sp. | reverse complement strand
TCCCATTCGGTTTGTCTCAGTCACGACCCACATGACGGGCCCAACCTGGGGTCGGGTACCACGCTCAGGGGACAGTGAAACCTCGAGAGCCGGCTGATATCCCGACAAAACCGGCCTTCTGCTGGTAGACCTCGCGAAAGCAGCCGATCAACGTGATCGTGTTGCCATCCAGGTCGGTCAACGCTGAGAGCTGCACGCCTTTGTTCGCGGTCTGGTCTCGCCCGGAGCCAGTCCGCGACCGATGAGCTCGTTGACCGCAGCCTCCAGGTCGTCGACGGCGAGGTTCATTGCGGTGTGCCCCGCTCGCTGGCCGTCGGCGAAGACCTGCACCCACCCAGTGCTCGTGGTTTGCCATTCAAACAGCGACGGCATCGGATGATTGGTGGGCGGGCCGCCCAAGAACCGTTCGTACCACCGCGCCGCCGCTTCGATGTAGATACTGGACTACGGCCAGCAAGTGATTCACACGCACTAGGCGCGCCCCCTGTTCGTTGTCTCGGAGCTGTCTACCTATGTTGACTCGACCGACCCCAAGAAATCATCGGCGCCGTGCGACTACGCCACCCGAGAGGGTGCACGGCCACACCTTTCAAGTGATCAGACCCGACGGCAGCCGCGGCCCGCGTAAAGACACCGTCATCGTCCTGCCCAGAAAGAATGTCGATGTCATCGTCGTCGCCGACAACCCGGGCTTCTGGATGATTTACTGCCACAACACCTATCACCAGGAAGTCGGCATGATGACCACTCTCGACTACCTGATCTGACCCGCTGGCCGTGCCCCGCCCCGGGTCGGCGCGACGTGCCCACCCGCCACGGGCTGTCGTTTGGTGACCTTGGCCTCTATACCTACACATACGGGGACGAAATGATGAGCACACGGTGCCCAACGACCGTGATCCGGACTCCCAGACTCTGAATCGAGAACAAGATGATGGCCGTCGACGATGACGCACCACCCCTGACCGACCGGGTCCGCCGAGTCATCGTCGAACACAACGCAAGCGACCACGGCGACAACGGCGAGGTGTCCTGTAGTTGCGGAGCCGAGAGGCTGTCGGATCATCCTCGTCACGTGGCGGAGCAGATCGTCAGCCGGTTGAGCCTCAGGCCGGAGGCGGACCACCTCAAGAAACAGATCCGTTACGCAGTGCATGGTTCGACTGGGAGCTGACCCAGCTGGAGGGCAGGGAATGTTGATCCGGCGGCGATGATGTTGACGGGGCATACGCCGTGACTGATGCATACGATGCGATCACGATCGGCTCGGGGCTGGGCGGCCTGACCGCCGCGGCGCTGTACGCCAGGGCCGGACACCGGGTGCTGGTCCTCGAGCGCAATGCTGAATTCGGCGGGGCGGCCACGACCTACCGGCACGGGCCGCTGACCGTCGAAGCCTCGCTGCACGAAACCGCCGACCCGAGCGATCCACTCGATCCCAAGACTCGCATCTTGCGGGCGCTCGGCATCCTCGACGACCTTGAGTTCGTACCGGTCGGCGCTTTCTACGAGGTGCGCGGCAGGTTGTTCGATCCGCCGTTCGTCCTACCGCACGGTTTTGACGCCGCCGAGGCGGCGCTGGCTGCCCGCTTCCCGCAGCAACATTCAGCGTTCAGCCGATTCTTCGAACGGCTGCGGGCCGTGCGCGAGGCCGTCTCGGTGGTCGGCGAGCAACACGACAACCTGTGGTGGTTCGTTCACGCTCCCGTGCTTCCGCTCAAGCTCTGGCCGCTGCTGCGCGACCTGCGGCTGAGCCTCTCGGAAGCCTTCGACCAGCTGTTCGGCGACGACGAGGGCCCGAAGCTCGCGCTTGCCGCCAACATCGGCTACTACGCCGATGATCCCGACCGGTTGTGGTGGTTGTTCTACGCGGTCGCACAAGGCGGCTACCTTGGCAGCGGCGGCACCTATATCCGAGGCGGCTCGGGTGCGCTCAGTCGCAGCCTCGTCGGGGTGGTGGAGGCCGAAGGCGGCGCGGCGCGCGCGGGCCGCACCGTAACGGAGATCATCCTCGACAGCCACGGCCGGGCCGCCGGCGTTGCCCACACCGCGGCCGACGGCGGCGACCGGGTCGTCGAACACGCGCCGGTGCTCTTCGGTAACGCCGCACCGAACGTGCTCGCCGATGCGCTGCCGGCGCAGGCGCGGTCGCCGTTCGCGGCCCGCTACACCGGGCGGCACCCGTCGACCTCGCTGTTTTCGATCGCGCTGGGGCTGAACCGGCCGCCCCGTGAGCTGGGTCTGGCCGAGTACTCCACCATGCTGATACCGGACTGGGTCGATTCCCTGTCGGACTACGCGCGCTGCGCCGGGCTCCTCGCCGATCCCGCCGGGGCCCGCATGCCCGCGCTGGCCGTCGTCGACTACACCGCCGTCGATAGCGGGCTCAATCCCGACGGCCCTCACCTTGTCTCGGTCGTCGGCGTCGATCGGGTCGCGAACTGGGATGGGTTGGACGACGCGGCTTACCGCACCAAGCGCGACGGGTGGCTGGAGGCAATCGTGGCCGGGATCGACCGCTTCTTTCCGGGTTTCGCCGGGGCGGTCGTGCAGCAGGAAATGGCTACCGCCGCGACGATGCGTCGCTACCTCAACACGCCCGGCGGAGCGATCTACGGCTTTGCGCCTGAGACGCCCACGGGCAAGCCAACACTCGGCGCGGGGGGCGTCGCAACAACGGTCCCGGGGTTGTGGCTCGCGTCGAGCTTTGGCGGCTCCGGCGGCTTCACCGGAGCCATGATGACAGGGATGCTGGCGGCGCAGGCGGCGATGAGATCACACCCGGTGACCAGCGGCTGGGCGCGCGGCTCCACCGATTGAGGCTCCCGTCGGCCGGGCACCTGATCTCCGCGAAATAGGACGAGCGACCGCGGCCGCGGTACTAGTCTCGGCTGAAGCGAGCAGGCCCGCCGTCGATGTGGAGAGATGTGGTGACCGCATCAGCCCAATTGCCCTTCCGGCAGGAACATCCGCTCGAGGCCGCACCGGAGCTGCGCGCATTGCAGGCGCGGGGACCGATCCACCGGGTTCGCACGGCGGTCGGCGACGAAGCCTGGCTGGTAACCGGCTACGCCCAGGTGCGGAAACTGCTGGACGGGGATCGCCTCGGCCGGTCGCATCGCACGCCCGATACCGCTGCGCGCAGCCGGGTAGCGGCGCTGATCGGCGGTCCGATCGGCAACTTCGAGACCGAACCGGCCGACCACTCGCGTATGCGTGCGTTGCTGCAGCCGCACTTCTCCCCCAAACATCTGCGGTCACTGCTGCCCCGGGTGGAAGCGCTCACCGCTGGGTTGCTCGACGAGCTGGCGCACGCCGGGCCGCCGGCGGACCTGCACGCGAAACTGGCGCTGCCACTGCCCATTCTGGTGATCTGCGAGCTGCTCGGAGTGCCCTACTCCGATCGTGGCTGCTTCCGCTCGTGGGCTGACGACGCCGCTTTCGCGGCCGATCGCGCAGTCTCCGAACGCGCGATGATCGAGCTGCTCGACTACGGCACGAGCTTGGTCGAGCGCAAGCGTGCACATCCCGACGATGACGTGATCTCACGGCTGTGCGCAAGCGACGACCTCACTGACGTCGAGGTCGCCACCCTGTCGATGCAACTGTTGTTCGCCGGATACGAAACCACGGTCTTCCAGATCTGGCTGACCGCATTGCAGCTGTTGACAAGCCCCGATCAATGGCACGCACTTCGCGAAAACCCCGCGCTGATTCCCAAAGCCGTCGAGGAGTTGCTGCGGGCCGGGTTCGGAGGTGGCGTCGGCATCCCCCGTTATGTCCGTGACGACTTTGACATCGACGGAATCACCATGCGCGCGGGAGACTTGGTGCTGCTCGACGCCGGCGCAGCCAACCACGACCCGTCGGCCTTCGCCGACCCTGATCGAATCGACGTCGGCCGTGCGGGGGGCACCCATCTGACCTTCGGATACGGATCTCACTACTGTGTCGGCGCGGCTCTGGCGCGGATGGAACTCAATGCGGCTTTTTCGCAACTCATTCCCCGCTTTGCGTCAATGCGGCTGACCGTTGACCCCGCACAGCTGGCCATCGAGAGCGATGCGATGGCCGACGGACTCGTCGAACTACCGGTCGCGTGGTGAACTGAATCGGCGATCCCGGCAAACCAGCGTCGATGGCTGTGAGACGAAAGCGCGGTCTTCGCGGCGCCGGCGCCCACGGCGATGCGTCCGAAAGCACCCGCACGGTATTGGTGGCACTGGGCGCAAATGCGGCCGTGGCGGTCGCGAAGACGGTGGCGGCTGTGGTCTCCGGCTCCGCATCGATGATTGCCGAGGCCGCGCATTCCTGGGCCGACACCGGAAACGAGGTGTTCTTGCTGATCGCCGATCGGCGGAGCAGGCGACCCCCCGATGCCCGCCACCCGCTCGGGCATGGCCGCGAGGCCTATGTCTGGTCGTTGCTGGCCGCGGTCGGTCTGTTCGTGGTGGGTGCGGTGGTGTCCGTGTGGCACGGGGTGACCGACATCGTGCACGAGGACACGAGCCGTGGTGACTATCGCGTGGCGTACCTGGTGTTGGGCATCGCATTGTTCATGGAGGCGATCTCGCTCCGCCAGGCGGTCCGCCAGCTCCGCGACGAAGCCAATGCCGCTCACCGCGACCTCCTGGAGCATGTGCTGGCGACCTCGGATCCCACGGTGCGCGCGGTGTTCGCCGAGGACAGCGGCGCGCTGATAGGCATCGCGCTGGCTTTTGGCGGCATCGCGCTGCACCAGCTCACCGGCAATGCGCTGTGGGACTCTCTCGGGTCGATCCTGATCGGCATCTTGCTCGGCGTGATCGCGGTGGTGCTCATTGACCGCAATCGGCGCTTCATCACGGGCGAGCCGGGCTCAGATGAGCTGCGTGAGGCGATCGTGGCGCGGATCAAGGCGTTACCCGACGTCGCCGCGGTGCGGTTCGTCCGCCTTATCTACGTGGGACCAAGGCTGCTCTTCCTGGTGGCCAGCGTCGACTTGGCGGGTGACGACCCGGAATCCCGTGTGGCGAAGAAGCTCCGGCGCCTCGAACGTGAGCTGGAGTCCGATCCGCACATCGTCGACGCGGTCCTCACCATCGCCGATCCCGACGAACGCGAGTCAAGCGATTCTTGAAGTTCGGCTGGGGTCGGCAACCGGACCTGTTGTCCTGACTATTGGACCACGTCGAAAACAGCTGAAGCCGAGGTGATTGCGCGGTCACCGTTGCCCTCGTCGTGGATCAGCATGCGCACCCCGATCCGCCGCGAGGCGCCGCGGTGAGCGGTCCCCTCGACGCGGAACGGCCCGACCTTGCCGCGCGCCATGAACATCACGTGCCAGCTCTGAACTTGCAGCTTTGTGGTAGCCGCGAGCGTTGCGGCCAGATCGGTCGCGGCGGTCTCCAGCACAACGTGCTGGGGCCCGATGTGCAGGGCGGCGTCCGGCGATGCCAGCTCGAGCGCCAGCTCGGGCAGCACCCAGTGCCCGTCGTCGCGCTTTGACGCGCCGAACGCCTGCCACAGCGGCGGCAGATCCGGGGAGTCCTCAATCACCAGCTCCGTGCCGGCCACATCCATCTTTTCCATGCCTTCCGGCGGTGTACCGATGACCGCACCTTGCCCCTGGTTGAAGGCGATCACCCGGTCGGGATTGTCCGCGTCGACGATCAGGCTGCGCCCGTAGCCCATCGTCGTGCCTTGGTGAACGTTGCCGGAACCGACCACCGCGACCGTCTTCACATCGAATCCGGGATCGAGGACCTGCACCGAGGCGATCACCGGGTTGGGCACGGCCACCAGGTCGGCCTGGCAGCCTTCCGGCGCCGCGATCGCCAGCGGCGCGACCATGATGCCGCCGGCGTCGTTGCGCATGTCGCGACGGATACGCACCGTATTGTCCTCCGGGCCAAGGTTCATGGAGGAGTGGTTGCGGCCGATGTAGCGGTAACTCAGCAGGCCCGTCCAGCGCCTGTACAGCTCGTCCCGGTAGGCATCGCTGTCGTCGGCCAATTCTCGGATGTCTCGTATCCGCTCTGGCATCTCCGATACTTCCCTTTTTGATTCCCCTGATCGAACGCCCGCGTAAGAGACCTAACCGCGGAACTCCAGCACCTCCGTGATGGGACGGCGCGGCGTGACAGCACGTATCGCCTCACCGTTGGGTACCCGGCCGACTCTGACCAACAGCTGCGGCAGACCGGTCCGAGCAATCAGGTCGGCGACGATGTCGCGGCTGGCGACCAATTCGATCATGTGCGACAGCGGGCAGGTCACCAGGTCGGCCATGACGCATTCGAGCAGCACCGTCGAGAGCACTTCACCACACCCGAGCACCTCGTCGGCGGTGTCGTCGGTTGTGGACAGAACAACGATCCTGGCGTGGTCTGCGCCGACGGAACTGCGCTGCTCACCCCGGCCGGTCGCGGGAAACTCGCGGTCCACACCCACGAGTCGGTTCTCATCCGGCGTCGGCAGCGATCCCGGCGGCATACCTTCGTCTTGCTCCAAACCGCTCGTCCACCAGGCTAGTTCGGCGTGATAGGAGGAGTCGTAGCGGCGCAGGGCTTCGGTGAGCTGCGACGCTTCGGCCAGCCTGGGGCGAGCATCCTGCGGCAGCACCGTGAGGATCGCATCCTCGGGGCTGAACGTGCTGCGCAGCGATGTTTCAAACGATTCCCAGTCGGCGGGCGCCGCCATGGGCAGCCGGTCGGTGCGCCGGCGCAGGATCGCTTCCGCGCGGTGTCGGTGGGCGTCGGTCACGAACGACAACGCAGAAAAATCAACGCTCGCGAGGTGGTCGGGATTGTTGGGGTTGGGGAACCGCTCGATCGTGCCGTCCCAACCGCGCGCGGCCATCGCCACGCACAAGTGGTTCAGCGCGGCGCCGCAGCTGAGGATGACTTCACGTCCCGAGGTGTCGGTGGCGTGGGGGATGCGGCTGTGATCGGCGAAAAGTTCGATCACCCCGCCCTCGGCCACCCACCGCCACGGTTGGCAGTTGTACAGGGACGGGGCGCGGCAGGCCAGCGTAACCGCGCTGGTGATGGTTTCCGCGTCAAGCGTCATCGGTCTCATGCTGCTCGTTCCTTGTCGCTATCGACGCTACTTGGCCGGGCCCTGGGTCTGTTCTTCGGCACCGCCCGCGGTGGTCGGGTGGACCAAGGCGCCCACCGAGGGCCCCGCGTCGCCCGGGCTGACGATTCCGGCTCTGCTCAGGGCGGCCACGATCATCGCCCGCAGCCGCCGGCCGACCTCGAACTGCTTCCCGGGCAGGGTGCGGGCGACCATGCGCGTGATGATGTTGTCCGGCTCGATGCTGTCCACACCCATCAGCGCTGGTTCATCGAGCAGAAGCTCGCGCAGCTGATCATCCCGCATGGCCGTGCCGGCCACCGCGTGCAGCACGTCGTTCACGCGGTTGAGGTCTTCGCCCACCGGGATCGGGATCTCCACCACGGCACGCGCCCAGTCTTTCGACAGGTTGATCGATTTGACGATTTCCCCGTTGGGGATCGTGAACAGGCCGCCGTCACTGGAGCGCAGCTTGGTCACCCGTAGTGTGACATCCTCGACCGTGCCTCGGGCGTCCTTCGCGGACCCATTGACAGCCAGCTCAACCAAATCCCCGAAACCGTACTGCTTTTCAGCGATGATGAAAAACCCACTGAGCAAGTCTTGCACCAGGCGCTGTGCGCCGAAGCCGAACGCGGCGCCCAGCACCGCGGCCGGGGCGACCAGCGATCCGGCCGGAACGCCCAGCAGGCTGACGACCTCCGCAGCCACCAGCGCGTAGAGCAACGCGATCGACCCCCACGAGATAACCGACGCCACGGCCTGCCGATGCTTGGTGGCCTCGGAGCGCACCATCGCGTCGCTTTCGGTGAATCTCTCGTCGAGCCGTGCGGTGGCTTTCTGCGCGGCCCAATTGATGAAACGCGCGATTAGCAAAGAACCGATCACCACCAGCGCGATCCGCAGCCCCCGGGTCAGGATCCACTCTCCGGCGGGGCTGCGCCAGAACTCGTGCCACCAGGCGCCCCCCGCTGGCCATTCGCCATTCGTCGTCATGTGTCCCCGCCGGGTGCGCCAGGAGCTGCCGAAAGCTCGTACCGTACCGCGTCCGGTCGGCCATTGTGGCGTGAAAGCGGCGGGCTGGTGTGACGCGCGTTCAGCCCCGACATGGTGTCGCTTCGGCGGGCTGACACAATGGGCGATCACATCCGGGGAGAGGGGCAGGAGATTCGAGGAACACCCGTGACAGCCGTCAATGGCACCGCGGCCATCATGGCGGTCAGCGCCACGGTCCTCGCCGTCGGGGTGGCCGCTTGCGACAAAGACTCCTCCCCCGTCACGAGCCCGTTCCCGGCATCGGCCACCTCGTCCCCTGCGGGATCCTCTGCCAGCGGGTCGGGCAGCACCGCCCCGACCTCGGGGTCCGGCCAGCCGGTCGACTACACCCGCCTGCTGATCACAGCCCGCGACGTCCTCGCGCCCGATGACGTTTACACCGCCCAACCGCCGGTGCTGAACCCGAACGGCACCCAAGGCGCCGAGGTGTTGTTCACCAACCACGACCAGACCCGTGCCATCGGCGACAGCATCGTGAACCTGCCCGACTCGGCGGCGGCAGCAAGCGCGCTGCGGCTGGCCGGCGCCTCCCTCGGCACCTCGGTGACGGGCGGGGATCCGCAACCCTCACCCGTGGGCACCGGCGGCGCTGTCGTGTCGGGGATGTCGCCCGATGCAACGAAGACGGTGACGATCCTGATGTTCACTGAGGGTCGCGGTTTCGCGAGGCTCGAATTCGACAGCGCCCCGGGCAATCCCACACCAGCCGACTTCGTCACCGACATCGGCCAGAAGCAGGACATCGCGCTCAGAACGGGGTTATCCCGCTAACCGCGGCTCGGCGAACATTGCCCGGCATCGAGCGCAACGCTGGGTGCCGGGGCGAGGAACGCAGTCGGCACCCGTCGACTCAGGGTGGGGCGTCATGCGACGACCAACCCTCGCCCGAGGTCTCGACAGCTACGACAAGCGGTGACCACGCAGGCAACGGCTTTCATGCGGTCTCAGCACACCGGCGACGGATGCGCTGCGACGCCGGACCGGTTCGGTTACGGTGGCGGCGATGAACGCATCGTTCCCTGGTCCTGACGACACAGCGGTGACCGCCGCTGAGGTAGCCGACCGACGGCAGGCCGAGGTCTTCTGGCGCGAGTTGCACGAGCGGCTGGAGCGTCTCGCCAGCAGCATCGCCAGTCACTCCCGCCGGATGGCCGACCATAAGAGCCACGCGGAATTCACGCAAGCCGGCCAGGTGAGGCGCATACTGCGCGCAGCCGAGCGTGAGCACTACGACGTACGACGGCTCATCGGCGCACTCGACAATCGATTCCCCCATTTGCGTGGGCGATCGTCGCCGGCTCATCAATATCCACGCTCGGACTTCGGAGCGCGGGTACCGCATCACCGCCGCGGCTGAGCACGCGTCCTGTTGGGCGGCTGCTGTCAGCCGCCGTGGTGTGTGTTCCGGCATGCGGCAAGGGTATCGAGATACTCGCCGAACCATTGATTCCAGTCGGTGATCACAGCAGGTGGCCTCCGTTCCGAGACAGACCGTTTGGACGAATCGACGACGCCGGCTCTCGGCTACCGGAAGGGTCGCGCTCGCTGGGTGGTGGCGGTGAAGCGCTCGGCGATCGACGCGGCGACCTCGAGCATGCGCCGGCGGGTGCTGGGCGCCAGGTCTGTCGATGTATCGAGCACCCCGCCCGGGCGCAGGTGAGAGTCAAACGGGACCTCGACGACGACGTGGCCACGGCTGCGGAACTGTTGGGCCAACGTGCTGCGGGTGCGTTTGTCGGCGTGGCCGTCGGAGTCGTTCAGCACCACGACCGTGCAGTGTAGAAGGCCCGTCATGCTGCGGTCGGCCAACCATTCCATTGTCTGCCCGGCCGCGGACGCCCCGTCGATCCAGGGCGACGACACCACGATCATGGCGTCGAGATCACGCAAAACCTCCTGGGTCACAGGCGAATCCACCGTCGAGCCGCAGTCGACAACCGAAATGGCGAAGTAGCGGTCCAGCCGCGTGGCGGCCTCCCGGTAGGTGGCCGGGTCCAGGACGCGGCGACGCTTGGCGCCGGTGGCCTCACCGGGGAGCACGTAGAGCCCGGCGGCGTTGTTGCCGACCCGGCTGCGCACGTCGGAGAACGTCTCGAGGTGATCGTCGTGGATCAACTCCCAGTACGATCCGGTCGCGCGCGGGTCGATCCGGGAGCCCAGCCGCCCGAACGCGGTGTCCGCGTCGATGGCGACGACGCGGTCCTCGGGACGCAGTTCGGCGAACAGTGACCCGACCGTGGCGGCGACCGTGGTCTTGCCGACGCCGCCCTTGCCGAGGACTCCGATCTTGTAGTGGCCGCGCAGAAGGGTGCGCACCGTGTCCTCCAGGGCGGCCTGGCGCAGTTCGTCGGGTGACCGGCCCGGGTTCACGAGGCCGAACGTCGCCCGGTAGAGGAATTGGCGCCAGCCCCTACCGGGTGGCAGCTTGCGGGTCGGCGCCAGGTCGGTGGTTCGGACGCCCTCGGCGTAGCTCCAGTTCGCCGGCGGCTGCTCAGCGCTGGGTCTTGGCGGCGGGGCCGGCCACGGCGGCGGCTGGCGCGAAGCGTTGGGCGGGGCTTGGCGCGGCGGGGCCACCGGCCGCTGGGGATTCTGGGGCCCCGGATGCTGCCAGTGCGGTGGCGGCGGGGGGTTTTGGCGTGCCCTGAACGCCTGGGTGTGGTCGTCGTAGCCTGGGCCTGGGGGTGGCGGCCCGGGACGCGGTGGGGGATAGCCCGATCGCGGCGGCGGGCTGGGTGGCGGCCGCATGTTCTGATGGTCGTCGCGCTCGTTCACAGTTAACTACGCTACCGGGATGTCGCCGCCGCTGACCCACGGCGACGGTGCGGCGTTTCCATCTTCCATCCTTCGGAAGCAAGGATGTGCCCGCAGCGCACGCAGGACCTGCTCGCAGTGCGGTGGGCCGTTGCGTCTTCAGCCTTTGGCGGTATCAGGCGGGCTCGTCGTTGGCGTCTTGCACCTGCGGCGGCGAATCGCTGGTCCGCGGACCGGTGACCATCGTGAGGATGAGGCCCGCGAGGGCGATGGCCGCGAGCACCCAAAGTGCGACTAGCAGCCACCCGAAAGCGTCCATGACTTGCCCTCCCGACACGGTCTGACAACCTCGGACGGGACGTTAGTCGATCCGACCAGTCAGCCGCGCGGTCTTGCGTTTGGCAACCGCTGTCGGCGTAGGGGGCGAACCGACCGGAGCAGGCGGGTTCACACCGTTGCGTTTGCCACATCGGGACCAGGCTCGGGCGTACCGTTTGCGCCGATATCGTGACGTGTTCGATACTGTCGCCATGTCGTTGCAGGCATTCGTGGAGGAGACGCTTGAGCAGCTCCATCACACCCGGGCGCTCTTCGGGTCCGCCCCGCAGTCGGCGTCGTTTGCCAGCACCCCCGGTTTGGAAACCGCCCACGCAGCGGTTGCCACCCAACGGGGCGCCGTGGCCGAGAATTGGCACGGCCTGAGCGGCGGGGCTCACGGGGATCTCGCCGCCACGCGGATCGCCACGCTTGGGCGCGCTATCCCGGCCGACAACACAATCAGCGCGCTGACCAACAGCGCGGCCGAGGCGGCGGGCCAAGGGCGCCGGCTCATGGACGGCATCATCGCCGACACTCACCGCGGCATCGCCGCCATCGCGCCCAGCACCGACACCCCGGCCGGAAAAGCGCAGCTGGTGCAGCACCTGCAAGCCCAGCTCAGCCGAGCGCACGCCCTGGTGAACAGGGTGTCGCAACAGAGTGCGAAGCTCGGCACGCAAATCGCCGCCGCCGCAGTGGGATACAAGCCCGAAGACCCGCGACGGTAATCGGGCAACCGCCAGAATCTTCAGCTGTCGTTCGACACCAAAGTCATCCGCCCCATCATGCTCGCCAAACATTTCGCCCCCCGGATGAATCCCGGCGGCTCGTTCGTGCTCTTCTCCGGCGTCAACGCATTCAAAGTCAACGTCGGCTACCTCGGCGTGGCCATCACCAACGGCGCAGTCGACTTCCTCACCCGCTCGCTGGCGGTCGAACTCGCACCGATCCGGGCCAACACGATCTCCCCCGGAGTCATCGACACCGGCGCCTGGGACACGATGGGCGAACAGGGAAAACGCGCCTACTTCGAGCACATCGGCGACAGCAACCCCGCGGGGCGCATCGGAACCCCCGAAGACGTCGCCCATGCCGCGCTGTTCGCGATGACCAACACCTTCCTGACCGGCGTGACGTTGAAGATCGACGGCGGCGAACCCCTGACTTAGACGACCCGTTCGGCGGGGTATCCCCGGGGACAGTCGTGGTATCCCCCGGGGATAGTTCAGTCATTGATGTGCGCCGGCAATCGGCGTACGAGCACGGACCAGGACACGGGTCGCAGTCCAATGAAGCCGCGGCCGAACGTGGGCAGGGCAAGCCGGCCAGGACTCGTGAACACCCAGTGGTAGAGGCGTCGGTCAGGTGCACTGGAACGGCTCGGCCACACGGTTCGGCAGCAGTGCGGGCGCGCTCGGTGTACATCGACGAGCACTGCCGCACCCAACCACCCTTGCTGGCGGGTGTGCCACTCGGCGTCGAGGCCTGCCGTACAGGCAGCTGCCACCCCCGCCTCGACGATGCCGGTTCCGGCGTAGATGCAGATCGGCCCCCGATAATCGGTCGACCAGCTCGATATCTTTATCCCGTTGCCGCCCAAACCTTTCGGCACCAGTAACAGCGATGCCCAGGGGCGGCGCACAGTCACACCGACCGCGCGCCCACCCGCGACACCCGGATCGGCGGGGGGGTTGGCGAGGTCGAGCAGAACGTCACGGTGACATGGCATCTGCGGCGCGCAGTCGCAGGCCAGATCCGCTCCGGCGAGCTCGGCGCGCGCCGCAGACAGCAGATCAGCGCGTGCGGCTATCCATACCGCGTAGTCGACGACCGCGGCCGCGTGCGAGAGCCAGTCGGGCGGGTTCGGCTGCGGGCGCGCCCATTTGGTGGGCCGAGCGACGCACTTGGTGTGCGGGGGAAGCGGCGCACCGGGGTGAAGCTGGACCGGCCGTGGGTCCAGGTCGGTTGGCTGTGCCGGCTCGAAGCGGGCCGGCCGTTTCATCCGTGCGGCCCGACCGTGCATTTGCGGTCCTTGTCCACGGAGATAGCGACAGCCCGGTGATGCGCTGACGCCGTCGTGACGCGTGCCCGACCGGTGAACGCCCAAGAGGAGAGCTGGGCGGCGACCATGACGGTGACCCAGAGCAGAACCACAAACAGCGCGATCACGGCGATCCAGACGATCAGGGCCAACCCGCGACGGCGACGGTCGGCTTCGGAAAGGCGTGCCTTGGTCATGGCGAAGCCATGCGTGTGCCGCTTGGCTATGCACCGGCTGGGGCCGGTGCCAGGTAGTAGTGGTGGTGCAGAGCGGCACGGATCGCCCGCGTGCGCCGCCGGTGCGCTTCGGGCTCGTGGGCCATGCCGTCGACCACGCGGCGCAGCGTGGCCCGTTTGCGGTCGAGGTCCTCGGGGAACCTCGCACCCGGGAGCCGGACACCGGCCCACACCCCGTCGGTCACCCCGAGGTCCAGCGCCGCCTGCGCGCACGCCCGCCGCACCGGGCAGTTTCCGCAGATCCGCTTGGCCGCCGCGGCGAGCGTTCCGTGCTGAAACCACAGGTCCGGGTCGTCGAAGCTGCACAACCCGTCGGTGTCGGCCAGCGGCATTGGTTGAACCCTCATCATCCACCTCATTTCACGCACCTATCGATAGAAGGCGATGTTAGACGACTGTAAACGTTTATGCACGACTACCGACGACTTTTTGGTGATCGCCGGCGACGATGACCACTGCCAGCCCCTCGAGCTGCTCTAACAGGTTTCCCCACGGCTGCGAACGTCGCGACTGGGACGACCCGGGGACATAACCGCTGATGCGACTGGCGCTCGGACACGACTGTTCACAACCGAAACAGGTGCCGGCCGCTCGAGTTGGTCTCGATGTGGTCGCGTTTGTGGGGATATGGTCGGGTTAGCCCCTATAGTCGGATCGAGCAGGGCCGACTAGCAGCGGCTTTACCGACACAGGACGAGGTGCGCGTGACGACGGCGGCATCGAACGGCGTTTCACCGCTGGTTCGGGTCGGGCAGGCCGTGGCAGAGCGCAGGCTCGACCTGGGCCTGAGCCAGCGCCAGCTGGCGGACAAAGCCGGCGTCGGCCTGAACACCGCCGCCCTACTGGAGCGTGGGCACACCTTTCCTCGCGCGGCCAACGCTCGCAAGATCGAGGACGCGCTGCAGTGGCCGCGAGGCACCCTGGCCGCGCTGCGCCGTGGCGGCCCGCCAGCCCAGACCGGGTCGGTCCCTGCCCTCTCGCCCACCGTGCCGCCGACGCCGGTGCCCGGAAGCAGCGCGCAGGCATTGGCGATCGCCAAAGGTGTTGTCGGGGTGGCGGAGACGTGCCTGCGAATCCTGACCGACCGCGGCGACGACCCGGCCGCCACGGCAGCCTTGCGCGAGTTGCAGGCGCAGCTGCTGGGCCTGGAAACGCTGATCGCGGCCAGCGTCCCGTATGCGGAATCTTTCGATGACACCATGTCCGCGCTGCGCGAGCTGCGCGACCATCGCGAAGCGATACGGGAGGCAGTCGCGCACGCCGCGACGGCCTAGCGCGCTATCCGGCCAGTGGCCGGCGCGCGATATACGCCGAGGGCATCGGCGAAATCTTCACCGGCACCCCGGCTTGTTGCGCCTCGGCGCACTCCGTGGGGCTGATGGCCAGCATGACGTGGCCGGGCCCGGGTCGTCCGTCCTCGCCGAATGAGTTCAGCGGGAAGATCATGTCGCCGGCCTGCACATCGCCGGGAACCACGGGCGTTCCCTGTTCGATCTGCGAGTAGGTGTCCCTGGCGAGGGTGACCCCGGCTTGTGCCCACGACCAGCCGACCAGGCCGGAGCAGTCGAACGCGTCCGGGCCTTTGGCACCCCATGCATAGGGGCGGCCCAGCTTGGAGAGCGCGGCACGCACCGCAGTCTGGGCCGCCGAGCCCGATGCGGGGGCGTACCCGGTGTGCGGGTCGGGCATGAGTGCGCGGCGCGCCTCGCCGGCGCCGGCGAGGCCGGCGGCGTCCGGCAGCCCGATCCCGCGCACTCCCCCGCCGGACGTCGTCGCCGGAATCGCGGGGCCGGCGCCCATCGGCATCATCGCCGGGCCGGCCATGCTGGCGCGGTATCCGCCCGCGGCAGCGCGGATGATCGCGGCCAGCTCGATGTTGCGCCGCTCGGCGGCCACCAGCAGCGTCTTGGCGCGTTGCAGCTGGTGCTGCAGATGAGCGACGAGTTGCGCCTTGCCCGCCGGTGTGTCGGTGCTGGGCGCCACCGCCGAGACTGCCGAGCGGGTGTCGTCGATGACGGTGTCCATCCCGGTACCGCCGCGCGCGGATGCATCCGCGCTGGCGCCGAATCCCGCGCCGGTACCGGCGTCGGCCTCGATAACCGAATGCAGTGCACTCACGAGGCCATTGCCGTCGGACACGTAGCCCGAGGCGCCCACGCCGCGCCAGCTCTGCGCTGCCGCACCGCCGGCCCGAGCGACCGCGTCACGCCCGGCGCTCAGCCCGCCGGTGGACTCCCACACCCCCGACACCGGCGCCACACCGAACAATCCGATCGCGCCCGCGAGAGCCCGGCCAACCTCCTCGACCAGCCCGTCCAGCGACATGCCCGCAGTATCGCCCACGCCCGCCGTCACCAACCACCACTACGGCCGACACCGTGCCGAGCCCGTACCCCGCAGCGGTGGATCCCCGAAAGTGCTCCCACCGCACGGAATCCGGTGCATGCTCGAGCTGGACTTTGACCCCCCGTCGGCGCCAAATCGATATTCGACAGTCAAGCGGAGGCCAGTGGCATGGTGACCAGGAAGTCGGTCTCGAGGGTGGTGGCGCTCGAGGAGGCGTTCCTGCATCCACGCGTGTGGGACATCTTCCCCGAATCGCTACAGCAGATGTACAAGGTCCTCGAGGCGCGGCTGAGCGATGTCGGGCGGGACCGTATCCGTCTGATGGACGCCGCGGGCATCGACGTGCAGGTACTGTCGCATGTTCAGCCGGGCATCCAGATCCTCCCGGACACTCACGCCGAGCTGGCGATTGACATATGCCGCGAGGTCAACGACTGGCTTGCCGAGGCGGTCGCGGCCCACCCGGCCCGGTTCGCTGGCTTCGCGATGCTGCCGACCCAGTCGCCAACTGCCGCCGCCGGCGAGTTGGAGCGCACGGTTCGCCGGCTGGGCTTCAAAGGTGCGCTGATCAACGGCCACACCAACGGGCACTATCTCGACGACGCCTCGTTTGACGGTCTTCTCGGAACGGCGGCAGCATTACGGGTTCCGATCTACATCCATCCGACCGATCCGCCGCACGAGGTGTCGGAGGTGTACTACCAGCCCTACGGTTCGATTCTGGAGCCCACCTGGGGTTGGCCGGTGGAAACCGGAACTCACCTGTTGAGGCTGATCTGCGCCGGCGTCTTCGACCGGCATCCGGATCTGAAGATCATCGTCGGGCATATGGGGGAATTGATTCCCTACTGCTTCACCAGGCTCAAGGTAGGGCTGACAATGGCGGACTGGTTGCGTGCGGCACAGTCGAAGAACGATGCGCCGCACACCGCAATGCGCAACAGCCTGGGCTACTACATGAGCAGGAATGTGTACATCACCAGCAGCGGAGTGTTCGATCTTCCCGTATTCAACTGTGCCCGGGCCATGTTGGGCCTGGACAACCTGATGTTCTCCGTTGACTACCCTTTCCAGGACAACTTCGCTGCCAGGGAATTCCTCGATCGATGCGGGCTTTCCCCACAGGACAAGGAGCGATTCGCCCACGGCACGGCCGAGCAACTTTTGCAGCTCAACAACCACTCCGAGGCAGTCGGCGGAGTCGATGGCGGCGTCGGCGATGCCTGGTACGGATTCCGTGCTCGCATGAAATCACGAGTGGGCAGGGCGCTGATCTCCGCACTCGTCAGCTGAGCCCGCGAACAGCAGCGCTCAGAACGTTCCCAGTGCGGCTCCCCCCGCGTACAACAGTCCGAAGCCGCCGACGACGGCGACGACCGTCCAGCCGGCGATGGCCAGTCGTCCCGAGATCGGCTGAGTGCCCATGACCGTGTGGTCACGACCCAACAGGACCAGGATGGCCACCCCGAGGGGGGTGGCCAGTCCGCCGATCACGCTGGCGGCGACCAGCATGCTGATGACGGGGATGCCCGCTAGGCTCACCGCGACGGCGAGGCCGACGGATGCCGCCAGGACGCCGTAGAAGCCCCCCGCGTCGTGCACGGGTTCCGACAGGCCGCGGCGCCAATCGAAGTGCGCGCCGACCACGTAGGCGGTGGTAGCCATCAGCACCGGCAGCGCGACCACCGCGGAGGTGATGAGTCCGACGGCGAACAAGTTCGCGGCCAGCGGGCCGGCCAGGGGGCGCAGCGACTCAGCCGCATCCTGCACTGAGGCGACCGACTGGTGGTGCTCTCCCAGCGTCGCCGCCGACGCGACCAGCATGAACCAGAAGATCACCGCCGTGCAAACGGCGCCGATGGCGGCGCCGAACCTCGCCCTCGCCGGCCCCCGGCCATCCCCCGTGTCCTCTGCGGGTTCTTCCACCCCTCGCTCGATGGTCTCCCACACGTAGACGTAGCTGGTCAGCGTTGTGCCGAGCAATGCCAGCGCTCCGGCGACCACGTCAGGGCGCAGCGACAAGGTCGGAACAAGGGTCGCTCTGAGAAGGCGGGACCAGTTCGGGTGGGCCAGCACTGCGGCGGCCGCGAAAGCCAGGAAGCCCAGCAGCAGATAGCGCAGCAGGCCCACCACCTCGTCGTACTTGCCGATCAGCAGCAACCCGACGAGCACCAGTCCCAGCGGCAGCACCAGCCAGCGCGAGTCGACGCCGGCCAACAGCCCGATGCCGACCGCTCCGGCCTGCAGGTCGGCGGCGATCGTGACCACGTTGACGACGACTACCGACACCAGCAGGGTGGCGGCCACTTTACGGCCGTAGCGCTTGAGGGTCAGCGTCTGAAGGTCGGCGCGCGCCACCGAGCCGACATGGGCGGCGATGGTCTGCACGACGCCGAGCAGCGGCGCGACAAGAAGGGCCACCCAGGCCAGTTGATAGCCGGTGGCGGCGCCCACCGCGACGGCCGTGCCGACATTCGTTGGGTCGTTGTCGGCGGCACCGGAAATCAGCTCGGGACCGATGGCGCGCATCGTCTCCCCGATCCGGCCCCGCCGCCCCATGCTCACCCCGCAGATCCTTGCAGAACGCATGCGAAAGCCGTGTGGGTCGCCTTCCACGACCGCGGCATCGTAGGCGTGCTCGTCGTCGGGCGCGGCACCCATCCCGAAGGCGCTCAGCGCCGCTGTTCGGGTGCTGCCGGCGACCAGTAGGCCAGCATCTCCGCGAAGGTTTCGAAAGCCGCCGCGGAAACGCCGTATGTCGCCTCGAGATGAATGCTCAGCGGATACCCGAGGTCGGCGACACCGTCGATCACCCGCTTGTACAGGTCGACCATCAGCTGACGCTTCTGACCAGGTTCGCTGTCTGCCAACGTCTTGACCAACGCCTGCTCGTCAGCCACGGCGGCGTTTCCCGGGTCCTGGATCAGCCAGTTGATCAGACCCACCCGGTTCTCGACCTTGGGCACGAAGCCGAACGACAAGAGGATCTCGGGCCGATGATCGGTGTTTCTGGCGAACTCGGTCAAGAAACCCACAATCGCGTCCGAATACAACAGCTGGGTCATGCCGAAAGTCGCACCCTGGTCGCACTTGAAATTGAACCGGCCAGGTTCGCCGTCTCGGGTGGGGATCAGGATCACGCCGCGGTTGGGAACCAGCTGGTGATAAATCGACAGGGCGTCGGTCGGCGCGACGCCGGAGCCCTCACCGTCGTTCATGGTGCGCGGCACGCCGACGAAAACGATGCCCTCGATGCCGGCAGCCCCCAGGGCGGTCAGCCGCCGGCGCAGGGACGGCTCATCCATGAAAGCGGTGACCTGGGTGCACAGTCCCCTCACCCCGGGCAACTCCGGTTTGATGATCGACCAGAACTCCAGCACGTCGAGCTTTGGTTTCATCTCAACGGGCCGGTCGTCCTCCTCCGCGATCATCCCCGGAATCATCACGTGCCCGATCCGGCCTTCGATGCCCGATTCCGCGGAGAACCGCAGCACCTTGTGCGCCTCTTCCAACGCCTGCTCGCGACCGCGCTCCCTGTTGGGCGGCACAAGCTCGAGCGCAACGGTGTTGAGGGTCACCAACCTGCTCCTCATCGCACGACTACTTCCCTCGCGGGGTAACTCGCGGGGGAATTTGTTTACGCCGCAAGTTCCGGTCCCGGCGGCTCCCCCGTACACGACCCACAATTCTCGGGGGAAGGGTCAATACTAGGGCGCGGCGTTGGTGCCCGACCGCCGGGCTGCTTCCAGCCGGCGGGCTTGCCGCGCCGGGGGCGCAAGCCACGGACAGCAAGAACCGAACACGGTCTGCGTCGCCAATGGCTCGGGCCCGTGAGACTATTGAGTGACACTTGCTGTAGCAATTTCCGATTGACCAACTGAAGCGCAGACGTGGCATCAAGCGGTCAACAGGTCAACCCGTTCGGGAGCACTCGGCAAGCTGCGGCACCGTGGCCATTGGCTCCGCGATGTGTGCGGCGGAGACGAAGGTTGGGTTACGAGGGGTGCAACGTGGAGGCCGTGCTCGGATGTGCGACCACGCGGACCACTGTCGGGTTCGTCCTTGTTGAAGGGCTTCGGGCAGACGGCGCCACCATTCACAGCGACGCTTTCCAGGTCCACACGCGCGGCGGCTTCACCGCTTTCGATGCCTGCGAGCAGGAGGACGCCTACGAGCAGTTGGCGAACCGTGTGTGGTTGCAGATGCGGACGATCGCGGCCGCTCACCGGGTGCGCTT
>NZ_DATFYW010000138.1:0-7425 GCF_035314905.1 Mycobacterium sp. | reverse complement strand
CCGGATCCCGGCCGGCAAGCTCGTGGGCGCCTCGATCGCGGTCTCCAACCGGATCGCCACCGATTTCGAGCGACCCGACGACTTCGTCCCGGCCCGCTACCTCGAGCCCCACCACGACGACCTGGACAACCCGTGGACCTGGATCCCGTTCGGGGCCGGCCGCCACCGCTGCGTCGGGGCGGCGTTCGCCCAGATGCAGTTGAAGGCCATCTTCTCGGTCCTCCTCCGGGAGTGGGAGTTCGAGCTGGCCCAGCCGCCCGAGAGCTACCGCAACGACCACTCCAAAATGGTGGTCCAGCTGGCCCAGCCCTGCGTGGCCCGGTACCGCCGGCGGGAGCGGGGCTCCGAGGGCGCCCTGTGAGGATCGACGTCGACCTGGACCTGTGTCAGGGCCACGCGATGTGCGAGCTCGAGGCGCCCGACTATTTCCGGGTGCCCAAGCGCGGCCAGGTCGAGATCCTCGACAGCGAGCCGCCCGACGAGGCCCGCGCCGAGATCGAGCAAGCCGTGTGGGCCTGTCCCACCCGAGCACTAACCATCAGAGAGACAGGAGACTAGGCGTGGCGCAACCATCGGGGTTCCCCCGTTCCGAACTCGAAGACGTCGTCGAGCGCTGGCTGGAAGCCAACCGCGAGGCCGAAAGGAAGGGCGACTGGCGCGGGCTGGCCGACTTCTACACCGATGACGCCACCTACGGCTGGAACATCGGCCCGAAGGAAGACGTGATGTGTGTCGGCATCGACGAGATCCGCAACATTGCGCTCGGCCAGGAGATGGAAGGGCTCGAGGGCTGGCGGTACCCCTACCAGCGGGTGATCATCGACGACCGCATCGGCGAGGTGGTCGGCTTCTGGAAGCAGGTGGCCACCGACTCCGACGGCAGCGAACAAGAGGTGTACGGGATCGGCGGCAGCTGGTTCCGCTACGCCGGCGGCGGCAAGTGGAACTGGCAGCGCGACTTCTTCGACTTCGGCCACGTGTCGGCGCTCTACATGGACCTGATCAAGGCCGGCAAGCTCAGCAAGGGCATGCAGAAGCGCATCGAGCGCGGCATCGCCGGCGAGAAGGTCCCCGGTTATTTCCCGCTCGGCAAATCGCCGGTTCCGCTCTGGTGAGCAGCCAAAGAACGGGATTATCGGTGCTCACGTAAGCTCACTGTCACCGTGGCGCGAGTCACACCGCGCCGGCCCCCGACACAAGCGAACAAGTGGAGGAACTAGATGAAGACCAAGGGCGCTCTCATCTGGGAGTTCAACCAGCCGTGGTCGATCGAGGAGATCGAGATCGGAGACCCGCACAAGGACGAGGTCAAGATCCAGATGGAAGCGTCGGGGATGTGCCACTCCGACCACCATCTGGTGACCGGCGGCATCCCGATGGCTGGTTTCCCGGTGCTCGGTGGCCATGAGGGCGCCGGCATCGTGACCGAAGTGGGGCCCGGGGTCGAGGATCTCGCGCCCGGCGATCACGTCGTGCTGTCGTTCATCCCGTCGTGCGGCAAATGCCCGTCGTGTCAGTCCGGGCTGCGCAACCTGTGCGACCTGGGGGCCGGGCTGCTCAACGGCGCCGCGGTGTCCGACGGGACGTTCCGCATCCAGGCCAAGGGCCAGAACGTCTACCCGATGACCCTGCTGGGCACGTTCTCGCCGTACATGGTGGTGCACAAGAGCTCCGTGGTGAAGATCGACCCGTCGATCCCGTTCGAAGTGGCCTGCCTGGTCGGCTGCGGTGTGACCACGGGCTACGGTTCGGCGACCCGCACCGCCGACATCCGGCCGGGTGATGACGTCGCGATCGTCGGCGTCGGCGGCGTGGGCATGTCCGCGCTGCAGGGCGCGGTCAACGCCGGTGCCCGCTACATCTTCGCGATCGACCCGATCGAGTGGAAACGCGACCAGGCCCTCAAGTTCGGCGCCACGCACGTCTACCCCGACATCAACGCCGCGCTGATGGGCATCGCGGAGGTCACCTACGGCCTGATGGCCAAGAAGGTCGTCGTCACGGTCGGCGAGCTCGACGGTCACGACATCGACAGCTACATGAACATCACCGCCAAGGGCGGCACGTGCGTGCTGACCGCGATCGGGAGCCTGCTGGACACCGAGGTGACGTTGAACCTGGCGATGCTGACCCTGATGCAGAAGAACCTGCAGGGCACGATCTTCGGCGGTGGCAACCCGCACTACGACATCCCGCAGCTGTTGTCGATGTACAAGGCCGGCAAGCTGAACCTCGACGACATGATCACCCGGCAGTACAAGCTGGAACAGATCAACGAGGGCTACCAGGACATGTTGGCGGGCAAGAACATCCGCGGCGTCATTCGCTACACCGACGCCGACCGTTAGGCGCCGGCGTGACGGCTCCGCGCGTCGTGCGCGTCGCGTCCGGCAACGTCGGCACCAGCGCCGACCTTCCCCCCCGGGCGTTCGCCGGCCACTTCGCGCAGTGACTTCACTCTGGGCTGCCCGCCCGAGAGGATCATCGGCGTTGTCTGCTCTTCGCGCAGGCGGCTCATCGCTCCCGTACCTGCTGCGGCCGGGACGGATCGGGACCATGGCGGTGCGCAACCGGCTGGTGATGTCGCCGATGGAGACGATGTACGGCACCCCCGACGGCCTGCCGTCGGAGCGCACCCGCGACTACTTCGCGGCGCGCGCCGAGGGCGGGGTGGGGCTGATCACCGTGGGCGCGACGGGCATCGACCACCGTCACCCGGAGACGCCGGGGGGTCTTCACCTGGGGACCGACGCGGCCGTCGACGCACACCGGGCGCTCGTCGACACCGTCCACCAGCACGGCGCCAAGATCCAGCCGCAGATCGTGCACGCCGGCCCGGACGGACTCGGGCCGGAGATGCACGGCGTCACGTCGCTCGGCCCGTCCGTCATCGGTTCGTACCTGACCGGTCGTCCCTCGGCCGAGGTCTCCCCCGCACAGATCGCGGAGATCGTCGACCTCTTCAAAGCCGCCGCCGGGCGTGCGGTGGCGGCCGGCTACGACGGGATCGAACTGCACGCGGCGCACGGCTACATGTTCCTCGGCTCCTTTCTCGCGCCCCAACGCAATCGGCGCACCGACGACTACCGCGGCGATTCGGTGCGGGGGCGGCTGCGGGTGGTCCTGGAGACGCTGGCCGCGATACGGTCGGAGGTCGGTGACGAGTTCCCGATCACGCTGCGCATCTCCGGATACGAGCGGATCGCGGGCGGCCGGCCGATCTACGAAACCGCCCAGGTGGCCCCGCAACTCGTGGCAGCCGGCGTTGACGCCTTCCATGTCAGCGGCGGTGTCATCGACCGCTTGGTGACCGGGATGGTCAACGCCGCCGACGACGGAGACGCCCTCAACGTCGGCGCGGCCGCCGCGGTGAAACAGGTGGTCGACGTGCCGGTGATCGCCGTGGGCCGCATTCACGATCCCTCCCGGGCCGAGCAGATCCTGGCCGACGGCCGCGCGGACTTCATCGCGATGGGGCGGCCGCTGCTGGCCGACTCGGACCTGCCCAACAAGCTTCTGTCCGGCCGCGCGCACCGGATCCGCAGGTGCATCTCGTGTGAGAACTGCATCGACGCGATGGAGCAACGGTTTTCGGTCGACTGCGCGGTCAACCCACGCACCGGCAAAGAGCGCGAGCTCACGCCGCACCGTGCCGAGCGCGGCAAGCGGGTCGTCGTGATCGGCGGCGGCCCCGCAGGTCTGGAGGCCGCCCGTGTGGCGTCGGGCCGGGGCCATCGCGTCACCCTGTTCGAGCGGAACGACCAGCTCGGCGGCGCGCTGCTATGGGCGTCGATCCTGCACCCCGAGAACGAGCCGTTCCTGCACTATCTGCGGCGGGAAATCGCCGACGCCCGCGTCGACGTGCGGCTCGGGCACGCGGTCACCGCCGAGGAGGTCGTCGAGCTCGCACCCGAGGCGGTGGTCGTGGCCACCGGGGGCCGGGTGGCGCTGCCCGAGGTTCCCGGTGCGGCGCTGCCGCACGTCTACAGCGGCCCGGCGCTGCGGGAGCTGCTCGCCGGGCACGCCGAGCGGGGCCAGCCGGCGTGGCAGCGGCTGGGCGCGCGGATCCTCGCCGGCCGGGGGCAGCGGCTGGTCCAACCCAAGGCGGTGCGCCTGGCCACCCGGGCGTGGATGCCGCTGGGGCACCGGGTCGCCATCGTCGGCGGCGACCTGGTAGCACTCGAACTCGCCGAGTTTCTCGCCGCACGTGGTCGACTGGTCACCATACTGGAGGCGGGCAAGACGATAGCGCCGGAGATCGGCAACAAGCGAAAGACCGAACACATGGACCGACTGGACCGGCTCGGCGTCGCCGTCCACGTTCGCGCCGACGTCGAGCGAATCGCGGCCGGCGGTCTGGTGTTTCGGCCGAACGCCGGCTCCCCGCGTGAACTCGCGGCCGACGCCGTGGTGCTGGCCGGCTCGCTGGAGCCGGACACCACGCTTCACGACACCCTCGCCGCCGCGATGCCGGACGTCGTCGTCAGGGCCGCGGGCGACTGCACCGGGCTGGGTCTCATTCGCAAGGCAACCGAAGACGGCGCCCGGGCGGCGTGCGCCATCTGATCACGACAGGAGATCCACCATGTCCGAGAAGACCGTTGCGGCAACGCCGGCACTGACCGCGTCGCAGGCGTCGTGGCGCTGCGTGCAGGCCCGTGACCGAGAAGGCTGGCTGGCGTTGATGGCCGACGACGTCGTCATCGAGGACCCGATCGGTGAGGCTGTCACCAATCCCGACGGTCAAGGCGTCCGCGGCAAGGCCGGCGTCGGCGAGTTCTTCGACGCCAACATCGCCAAGAACCAGCTGACGATCACCTGCGAGGAGACGTTCCCGTCGAGCTCGCCGAACGAGATCGCACACATCCTCGTGCTGCACAGCAGGTTCGAAGGCGGCTTCACCAGCACGGTGCGGGGCGTGTTCACGTACCGGGTCGACGAGGCGGGGCTGATCGCCAACATGCGCGGCTACTGGAACATGAGGGCGATGACGTTCGGCCAGGATGGAAGCTAGCCGGCTCGATTCCCAGGAACTTGTGCGCAACCACCCGGCCGAGGCCCAGCTTCCGCCAAGGCTGGGGAGGTATCACCAGCGGATGAAGAAGTTTGCGCGCTGCGCGGCCACGACAGCGTTGATCACCGCTGGGGTGGGCCTGGCCGGTCTGGGCGCCGCAACCGATGCCCAGGCCGGGCCGCTTCCGGACTACTTCTGCCCGGGGCACCCCCATTGGAGCTACAGCCACTGCCTGTCGGCCCATCGCTAACCCGAAGTTACGACTGCTGAAGTGGGTGAATCCGGGGGTTGGCCTGGGGGTTCGCTGGTTTCGTTGGTGGTTGTTGTGGCTACGCGGCGATGGTGAGGGGGATGGGGGTGTTGAGGAGGTCGAAGGCGCGGCGTTGGTCGGGGGTGGGTTCGGCGAGCATGGGCACGTCGATGGTGGTGCCGTGGTAGCGGAGCTGGTTGCGGGTGAGGGTGGCCAGGTGATCGAGTAGGCCGCGGAAGCTGCGTAGCGGGTTGCCGGTGGGGTCGTGTTTGCGGGCGGCCTTGGTGTCGGCGTGGTGGGAACGCCGCGCTGGCGCCACGGGGTTGGCCCGCTGGGGTGGGTGTTCGTCGGTGAATGTCAGTGGCGCCCAGGCCTTGCGCAGGTGCCAAACCAGGTAGCAGGCGAGCAGGCAGATCAGCACGTGGGCTTCGACCCGGTCCTCGAGGCGGTGGTGGATGGGGCGCAGGTCCAAGTCGTCGGTCTTGATGATGCGGAAGTCGCGTTCGACGTTGGCGAGGTTCTTGTAGCTTTCGACGACCGCGGCGGGGTCGAGGGTGTCGGCCTCGACGCTGGTGCGCAACACGTAGATGCCGTCCAGCTTCGCTTCGGTGTCGATGCGGGCGGTGTCGCGATGGTAGGTGAAGGTGGTGTCGGTGATGTCGCGCCGGAAGTGCTTACCCATGTGGTATTTCCCGATGGCCTTGCCGACGGTTTCACCGATCTTGCCGGCGCCGTGCAGAGTGCCGGCGCCGACCCGGGCGGCGATGCGGGCGAGGTCTTTCTCGGTCGCGGCCAGCAGCTCGTCGCGTTTGCGGGCACGTTCGGCGGCCAGCGCGGGGTTGCGGCAGGCGATCAACCGTTCGCCGGGGTAGTCGGGGTGGGTGATCTCGGCCAGGTCCTGGGTATCGAACAGGCTCATCTGCAGCGGCCCGTCGTCGGCGGCGAGTTTGGCGATCGCTGGCGCGCGCAGCGCGGTGATCCACCCGAAATCCGTTCCGGCATCGTTGAGTTCGCGCAGAGCGTCGATGCGGGCGGAGGTGATCATGCCGCGGTCGCCGACCAGCACCAGCCGCGCGATGCCCAGCTCGTCGCGGATCGCGGTGACGATCTCGGTGAACGCGACCGGGTCGGCGGTGTTGCCGGCAAACACGCGCGTCGCGACCGGGCGGCCCTGCGGGTCGGTGAGCACGCCGTACTCGATCTGCTCGCAGCCCTTCTTGCCGTCGCGGGAGTAGCCGCGCGCGGCCAACTCGCAGCAGCGGCCAGTCACCCACGCGCTGGTCAGATCGAACAACGCCATCCGGCCCGGATTCACATCCGCGCCGAGATGTTTGGCCGCGAGCTTCTTTTCGATCGCCTGCTGCCGGCCGGCCAGCCAGTCCATCGCGGCGTAGACCTCGTCGGTGGACGCGCCGGCCACGCCGAGATCGGCGCCCAGGGTCGTGTCGGGCCACCAGGCCAGCGTGGACAGCTTCGACCCCGGCCGTACCACCCGCGAGATGATCAGCCCCAGCGCCAGATCCCGCGACCGGCACGCCGGGCCCAGCAGCGCCGGGAAACCCAGCGCGCGGGCCATCGCCGCCACCGCCGCCACATGCCCGTGGGGCAGTGAGCGGATGATGGTGCACACCGATTCGGCGGGCACCAACGTCTGGCCCTTCAGCGCCGCCTCCACGGTGGCGATCACATCGGTGGGCAGTTTGGACAGGTTGGCCAGGGTTTCGTGGCGCACCTTCTTGCCGTCCCGATAGGTGCGGCGCACCAACACCGACTCGTAGCGGCGCACATTGCCGGCCTTGTCCACATAGGTGCTCGGTGTCCGGGCTACATGCATTGCCACTGACTGCGCCATACATGAATGCTACAAGATGCACTCAGACATGACAGCCAACGACACGCACAAATTAATGGCTACACACCCAGGCCATGAACCGCCAAGAATCCAAGCTCAAACCCAGATTCCACCTATCTCACCGGCAGTAACTTCGGCCTAGCGGTTGGCATTCCACAGACTGCCGACGAACAACCGCTGCAGCTGCCCTGCGGCGGCTTCGAGGCCGTCGATGCCACCGGCGAATCCGGCGTAGAACCCCATACCCCACAGCAGCGCCAGCAGCATGTCCACCAAGCCGGCGACATCGGTGTCGGCTTCCAGTTCCCC
>NZ_DATFYW010000137.1:0-26449 GCF_035314905.1 Mycobacterium sp. | reverse complement strand
CCGAACGCTGCGCGAGCATCTGGGGCTGGGCGCGTCGTCCAGGCCACGCCGACGACTGGCGTGACGTCAGGCCGCTCACCGCGACGCCCGCTCCGTGGCGTCGCGGATCGCGCCGCGCCAGAGCGGTCCGTGTCCCGGCAGCAGCACATCCGTGTCGAGCATCCCGAGTGCGGCCAGGCTTCGCACACAACCGTCCTGGTCGTGGTTGAACAGGCCGGGCAACAGCTGCGGCCCGCTACGCGTCGACACCGGATGGCCGGTGACCAGGGCATCGCCGCTGACCAACACACCGTCGACCACAAACGAGCAGTGCCCGCTGGTGTGGCCGTGGCTGGGAATCGCCATCGGTGCGCCGGGCAGTGCGGATCCGACGTCCTCGGTGAAGGCCCGTGTGGTCGGAATGCCGTCGCGAACCAGCCCGCCCTTGCGGGTGATGGCCAGGGTCCAGTTCAGCCAGCGCGGCTGCCAGATGTGTGGGGCGAGGTCCAGCGGCGATACCTGCTCCAGGTACTCACGCTTGGCGTGACCGACTTCGTCCGCGTGGCAGTACACCGGTGTGCCATGGGTTTTCGCGAACCAGATCGCCGACCCGAAGTGGTCTATGTGCGCGTGGGTCAACAGGATCGCGCGCACGTCGTCGATGCCGAACCCCAGCTGCCGCAACGAGGCGAGGACGTCGTCGCGGCTGCCGGGAAATCCGGCGTCGATCAGCATGACGCCGTTTCCATCGGTGACCAGCGTCCAGTTCACGAGGTCGGTGTGGGCGAAGTGCACGCGGTCGGTGACCGCTGTCAGCGCCGGTGCCATGGTCGCGAGTCTAAGCACTGGGGGCGCCCCCGCTCGGGTGGAAGAGTAGAAACGAACACGTGGCTGAACTCAAACTGGGATACAAGGCGTCGGCGGAACAATTCCCCCCTCGAGAACTCGTCGAGCTCGGCGTGGCGGCTGAGCAGCACGGCTTCGACAGCGCAACCGTCAGCGACCATTTCCAGCCCTGGCGGCACAAGGGGGGCCACGCGCCCTTCTCGCTGGCGTGGCTGACGGCCGTCGGAGAGCGCACCGAGCGCATCGTGCTGGGCACCTCGGTGCTCACGCCGACGTTCCGCTACAACCCGGCGGTGATCGCGCAGGCCTTCGCGACCATGGGCTGCCTGTATCCGGGCCGCATCTTCCTCGGGGTCGGGACCGGTGAGGCGCTCAACGAGATCGCCACCGGCTACATCGGAGAATGGCCGGACTTCAAGGAACGCTTCGCGCGGCTGCGTGAGGCCGTGAAGTTGATGCGTGAGCTGTGGCTGGGCGACCGGGTGGATTTCGACGGCGAGTACTACCACACCAGGGGCGCGTCGATTTACGACGTGCCCGAGGGCGGCATCCCGGTCTACATCGCCGCAGGCGGCCCCGCGGTTGCCAAGTACGCGGGCCGGGCGGGCGACGGCTTCATCTGCACGTCGGGCAAGGGCGAGGAGCTCTACAAGGACAAGCTGATTCCGGCGGTGAAGGAGGGCGCCGAGGCGGCGGGCCGCAGTGTCGACGAGATCGACAGGATGATCGAGATCAAGATCTCCTATGACACCGATCCGAAACTCGCGCTGGAGAACACCCGGTTCTGGGCGCCGCTGTCACTGACCGCCGAGCAGAAGCACAGCATCGACGACCCAATCGAGATGGAGAAGGCCGCCGACGCGCTGCCGATCGAGCAGGTGGCCAAGCGCTGGATCGTGGCATCCGACCCCGACGAGGCCGTCGAAAAGGTCGGCGAATACGTGGGCTACGGCCTCAACCACCTCGTGTTCCACGCGCCCGGGCAGGACCAGCGCCGTTTCATGGAGCTTTTCCAGCGCGATCTGGAGCCCAGGCTGCGAAAGTTGGGCTGATTCAACACGCATGAGGCAGGCTGGAGACGTGCCCGACGGCAAACGGCAGGCTTCCAGCATCTACGTCACGTCGCCCGAAGGTGATACCGGTAAATCGACCATCGCGCTGGGCGTGGTGCACCGGCTGGCTGCGAGCGTCGCCAAGGTCGGTGTCTTCCGCCCCATCAAGAGGCTCGGCGAAGACCGCGACTACATCCTCGAGCTGCTGTTGTCCCAAGCCACCGCGGGTTTGCCCTACGAACAGTGCGTGGGGGTCAGTTACCAGCAGCTGCATGACGATCAGGAGGCCGCGATCGGCGAGATCGTCGATCGGTATCACGCGGTGGCCGACCAGTGCGACGCGGTCGTCATCGTCGGCAGCGACTACACCGACGTCGCCACCCCCACCGAGCTCAGCGTCAACGCCCGCATCGCGGTGAACCTGGGTGCGCCGGTGGTGTTGGCGGTACGGGCCAAGGCACGCACGCCCGACGAGGTCGCCCAGGTCGTCGAGCTGTGCCTCGCCGAGCTGGCCGCCCAGCACGCCCACACCGCCGCCGTGGTGGCCAACCGATGCGATCCGCCGGAGATGCCCGCGGTGGCGAAGGCGTTGGAGCGGTTCGCGCCGCACACGTATGTGCTCCCCGACGTGCCGCTGCTCGTCGCGCCGACGGTCGCGGATCTGCGGGGCGCGGTCAACGGCACGTTGATCAGTGGCGACGAGGCGCTGCTGGCACGCGAGGTCATGTCGGTCCTGGTGGCCGGGATGACGGCAGAGCATGTGCTGGAACGGCTGTCTGACGGTGCCGCAGTGATCACGCCCGGGGATCGCTCCGACGTCGTGCTGGCAGTGGCCAGCGCGCATGCCGCCGAGGGATTCCCGTCCCTGTCGTGTGTGATCCTCAACGGCGGCCTGCCGTTGCACCCCTCGATCGCGGCGCTGGTGTCCGGGCTGGGCCTGCGGCTGCCGATGGTGGCGACCACACTGGGCACCTACGAGACCGCCAGTGCGGTCGCGTCGGCGCGAGGACGGGTGACGATGAGCTCGACGCGCAAGATCGACACCGCGCTCGCGCTGATGGAACGCTACGTCGATGTCGGTGACTTGCTGACACAGTTGTCGATTCCGATCCCGACGGTGATGACGCCGCAGATGTTCACCTACCAGCTGGTCGAATGGGCCCGCAGAGACCGCAAGCGCATCGTGTTGCCAGAAGGCTATGACGACCGGATCTTGCGGGCGGCCGGCCGGCTCCTGCGCCGGAGGGTGGCGGATCTGACCATCCTCGGTGACGAGGCGAGAATTCGTTCTCGCGCTGCCGAACTCGGTGTCGATCTGTCCGCGGCCGAGCTGCTGAACCCGGAGGACAGCGAGCTGTGCGATAAATTTGCCGAGCAATACGCCGAGATGCGAAAGCACAAGGGCGTGACGCTCGAACGGGCGCGCGAGATCATGGCGGACGGTTCCTACTTCGGAACCATGCTGGTGCACAACGGCATCGTCGACGGCATGGTTTCCGGGGCCGCCCACACCACAGCTCACACGGTGCGACCGGCGTTCGAGATCATCAGGACCAAACCCGACGTGTCGACCGTGTCGAGCGTCTTCTTCATGTGTCTTGCCGACAGGGTGCTGACATACGGCGACTGCGCGATCGTGCCAGAACCCACCACCGAGCAGTTGGCCGACATCGCGATATCGTCGGCGCGCACCGCCGAGCAATTCGGCATCGAACCGCGCGTTGCGATGCTGTCGTATTCCACGGGAACCTCGGGCACCGGCGCTGAAGTCGAAAAGGTCAGGGAAGCAACAAAACTCGTTCGTAACCGGGAGCCGAACCTGCTGGTCGACGGGCCGATTCAGTACGATGCCGCGGTCGACCCCACCGTGGCCGCGACCAAGATGCCGGATTCGCCGGTGGCCGGACGGGCGACGGTGCTGATCTTCCCTGACCTGAACACAGGCAACAACACGTACAAGGCGGTGCAGCGCAGCGCCGGGGCGATTGCGATCGGACCGGTCCTGCAGGGGCTGAACAAACCGGTCAACGACCTGTCCCGCGGTGCGCTGGTGGAGGATATCGTCCACACAGTGGCGATTACCGCTATTCAGGCGCAGGAGACGTCGTGACAGAGACGGTGCTGGTTCTCAACTCCGGCTCTTCATCACTGAAATATGCCCTGCTGGAACCTGATTCAGGTAAATCGCTGGCGGTGGGTATCGTCGAACAGATCGGGGAGGGCTCGTCGTCGGCGGAACTGCAGGTCGGTGACCAACGTTTGGAGCGCAGCTACCAGATAGCCGACCACGAGGCCGCCCTGCGAACCTCCTTCGACATGTTCGCCGAGGCCGGCGAGCATCTGGAGAAGCTCGGACTGATCGCAGTGGGCCACCGAATCGTGCACGGCGGCAGTAAGTTCTACCAGCCCACCGTGGTCACCGACGAGGTCATCGCACAACTCGAAGAGCTGTCCCCGCTAGCGCCGTTGCACAATCCGCCGGGGATACTGGGGATCCAGGTGGCCCGCAAGGTGCTACCCGACCTGCCGCATATCGCCGTGTTCGACACGGCCTACTTTCACGACCTGCCCGCAGCCGCCGCCACATACGCGATCGACCACGAAGTCGCCGACGTGTGGCAGATCCGGCGCTACGGGTTTCACGGGACGTCACACCGTTATGTCAGCCAGCAGGCCGCGCAGTTCCTGAACACCACGTGGGAGTCGCTGAACCAGATCGTGCTCCATCTCGGCAACGGCGCGTCGGCGTCGGCGATCGTCGGTGGGCGGCCCGTCGACACGTCGATGGGGCTGACCCCGATGGAGGGTCTGGTGATGGGGACGAGGTCTGGCGACATCGATCCCGGCGTCGTGTTCTACCTATGGCGGACCGCGGCGATGGATGTCGGCAAGATCGAGGACATTCTCAATCGACGCTCCGGCGTGTACGGGCTGGCCGGTGCGATCGATTTCCGGCGGCTGCACGAGGAGATCGAATCGGGCTCGCAATCCGAGCGGGCCTCAGCGCAGTTGGCATACGACGTCTACATCCATCGGCTACGGAAGTACATCGGGGCGTACCTGGCGCTGCTCGGTACCACCCACGTGCTGACGTTCACGGCCGGCGTCGGCGAAAACGACGCCGCCGTGCGCCGCGACGCGGTCTCCGGCATGACCGGCCTCGGCATAGAACTCGACGAGCAGCTGAACAACAGCCCGGACAAAGGCCCTCGGCGCATCTCGGTGGAGACGTCGCCGACCACGCTGCTGGTCATACCGACCAATGAAGAGTTGGCCATCGCCCGCGCCTGCGCCGCCGTGTGTCGAGCGGGTCCGAAGACCGCCTAGAACGTGCTGGTGGGGCGCACGGCGTTGGCCATGTCCACCAACGCATAGCGATGCGCGCGGGTCGGCGCGACCCGTGCCAGTCCCCGCAACGACGCCTCGACACCCAGCTGCAGCCCGTGGCTGGTGAACGGGAAGCCCAGGATGTGGTTCGTACTGGGCTTGTTCTCGCCGATCCAGTCCAGCGCGGTGCCCAGCACCAACGCCCGGATCTGCAGGACCCGCGGCTCGGTGTCCGGCAGCGCTTCCACGCGGCGCGCGGCGTCACGGATCTGCTCTTCGGTGAGCTCGCCCATCGACCGGCCCGACAGCAACGCGACGGCGCTGGTCAGCCGTGCGGTGGTGAAGTAGCGCGATGTGGCAGGCACCGCGTCGAGCGTACGTACCGCGCCCTCGCGATCGCCCTCGGCCGATTTCGCCCGTGCCAGCCCGAAACCCGCGGAGATCACGTTGTTGTCGGTGCTCCAGACGGTGTCGTAGAACTTCACCTCGTCGGTATTGCCGGCCAACTCAGCCGTCGCCGCCAGCGCAAGCTTCGGTGCCAGCTCGCCCGGGAACGTGTTCAGCACTTCGGTGAAATGCTCTGTGGCCGAGTCATAGTCAGTCGTCAGCAGCTCCGACACGGCACGGAACCAGATCAACCGCCACTGCCAACCCACCCGCTCGGCCAATTCGTCGAGCTTGCGGGTGGCCTTTGTCACGTCGCCGAGGTCGAGCAGCGCGCGCACCTCCATCAGCGGGAGCTCCACGGACTGGGTGATGTCGATGCCTTCGGGGTCCAGCGCTCCATGCCGCGCGGCACGCAGTGAATCGAGCGTCTGCACCGGCTGGCTGAGCACCGTGGCCGACAGAACCGGCGCGGCGACATCGGCGGGGTCCACCAAAGGCACCGGCAGTGCGGTGACGATCTCCTTAGCCGTCAGCTTCTCCGAGTGCACCCGTCCGTCGAGGTAGACGTCGGTGTGTGCGACCAGCAGATCCACGCCGAACGTCGCCCGCGAGCGGCTGAAGATCGTCGACAGGCCCGGTCGCGGGGTTCCGCTGTCATGCGCGACGACTTCCCGCAGCACACCGAGCAACTGACCCGACATCTCCTCGGCGCTGCTGAATCGCCGCCTGGGGTCCGGATCTGTGGCCCGCCGCAGCAGCCGCGCGTAGGAGTCGTAGATGGTCAGCACCGGATCGTCCTCCGGCAGCCCTTCGATGTAGCGACCCTTGCGGGTCCGCAGGCTCAACGTCAGCGCGGCCAGCGTGCGCCCGACCGTGTAGATGTCGGTGGCGACGGTCGGCCCGGTCTTCACGATCTCGGGCGCCTGATAGCCCGGCGTGCCATACAGGTAGCCGTACGAGTTGATCGCCGACACGGCGCCGAGGTCGATCAACTTCAGCTGTTCCTCGGTGATCATGATGTTCTCCGGCTTGAGATCGTTGTACGCCAAGCCGATCGAATGCAGGTAGCCAAGGGCGGGAAGTATTTCCAGCATGTAGGCGATGGCCTGGGCTACCGGCAACCTTTCGCCCTTCGCCTGTTTGAGCGAACGGCCGCCGACATATTCCATCACGATGTAGCCGACCGGGTTGCCGTGCTTGTCGTCGTGTTCAACGAAGTTGAAGATCTTCACGATCGACGGATGCGCCACCTCGGCCAGGAACTGCCGCTCGGCCATCGCGATCGACTGGGCCTCCGCGTCGCCCGCGTGCACCAAACCCTTCAGCACCACCGGCCGCTCGTTGACGTTGTGGTCAACCGCCAGATACACCCAGCCAAGGCCGCCGTGGGCGATGCAGCCCTTGATCTCGTACTGACCGGCGACCATATCGCCCGCACTCAACTGCGGCAGAAACGAATACGTGCTGCCACAAAACGGGCACCAGCCCTCGCTGTGGGCCTCGCCTTCTGGCGTCGAGCGGCCCACCGGCCGGCCGCAGTTCCAGCAGAACCGGTTGGACTCGGCCACCACCGGGTTGGTCATCAACGCCGTGAGCGGGTCGATCTCGGGCACCCGCGGGATCTCGACCAGGCCCCCGCCGAGTCGTCGAGTCGGGGACAGCTGGCGCGTCACGGTCGTGTGGTCATCGGCATCCCCGGTGGTCGCGTCGGTGGTGTCGGTGCCGGCGTCCTCATCGAGCCGCGGCCGGAAGATGGCCTGCGTCGCCATCGGCCGCAGCGTCGACGACGAGTCCACGCCGAAGTCAATTCCGAAGGCCGCCGGCGCGGTGCCGACGTCATCTGTCTGCTCTTCCCGGTCGTTGCGGTCTGTCGGCTGTTCCCGCGAGCGCTCGTCGCGCACTTCGCCCGACTTCGAAGGCTCGGTCATCAGTCCGAATACCTCGCCGGCGGCGCGCTGGGAGCTGGGCCCAGGACGGAGAACCACTTGCGGTACAACGTATTCCACGTGCCGTCACGGCGAATCCGCTCGAGTGTGCCGTTGACGAAGCGCACCAGCCCGGTGTTCTGCAGATTGATCCCGATTCCGTATGGCTCGGTGGCCATATCCTGGCCGACGATGTGGAGATAGGGATCCTGCGACACAAGACCGGCCAGGATCGTGTCGTCGGTGCTGACCGCGTCGACCTGCCGCTGCTGCAGAGCGACGAGACAGTCGGCCCACGTCACCACCGACACGATGATCGGTGGCGGGCTGATCCGCTCGAGCCGCTTGATAGACGTCGTGCCGCTGGCCGCACAGACGCGCTTGCCGGACAGATCCGACGGAGCCGAGATCGCCGAGTCGCGCGGTGCCAGGATGCGCTGGTTGGCCATCAGATACACGCTGGAGAAGTTCACCTGCCTGCGCCGCTCACACGTGATGCTCATCGACTTGACGACGATGTCGACTTCGTTGTTCTGCAGGGCCGCGATGCGATCGGCCGACGACAGGATCCGGTACTCGACCTGCGACGGGGTGCCGAAGATGTCCCGCGCCACCTCGCCGGCGACGTCGACGTCGAACCCGGTGATCTCCCCGGTGATCGGGTCGCGGAAGCTGAGCAGATTGCTGCCGATGTCGAGGCCGACCAGCAGCCGGCCGCGCTGGCGGATGTTGGCGACCGCGGCATCAGCCTGGGCCGGATCGGTGAACGGACGCAGGCTGGCGGTCCGGTCACAGTTTTCGTTCTCGGCCGGCGGCGGGGCCGCGAGCGGAGGCAACTCCTGCATGTCCGCGGGCGTGGGTGCCGCAAGCGTCAGTTGCGGATCGGTGGTCATCAATTGCGAACGCGTGCACCCGCTCAGCAGTGAGACGACCGCGGCGATGACGACGAACGCCTTCGCGCGAGCGCTCATCGGTGCTTTTTTCTTCTTCGCGCGAGCGCTCATCAGCGGTACTCGCTCATGCGTGGCCACAGCCCGACCGTCACCGCCACCGCGGCGACCACGCTGAGGATGACGGTGCCGACGGTGGCGCCCGAGAGCACACCGCGGGCGTTGAGGATGTCGTCACGCAGCTGGCGGCGGCTTTCCTGGATGCCGTTGTCCAGCGCCTTTTCCAGTTCTTCGAACGCGGGGGTGGAATCCTCCTCACCGGTGCCCAGCGCCACCTGGGTCGCGGCCTGGTAGTTGCCGACCGCGATGTAGGAATTGATGCGCTCGTCGGCCTGGCGCCAGCGGCTCAGCAATTCGTCGGCCTGCTGGAGGTCCGCCTTGTCGATCGCGTCCTTCCGCGACAGGTATTCGGTGATCTCCTTGTGCATCATGTCGATCCGCTGGTAGTAGGACTGTTTGCGGACGTCTTCGTCACCGCGCCGGATCAACGACAACGTCTCATCGGCCCGGGCCTGCTGCGCGGTGATCGCAAGGGTTGTCACCGTCTTGAGGGAATACGCCGCCGTGTTTTTGGCGTCCCTGCTGTTGGCGGTGGAAATCGCGAGCACCGTGCTCACCCATATCACCATAATCAGCACGGCCAGCCCGCCGGCGACGAAACCGATGTTGAGGCGTCGCTGTGTTTTTCGCGCGAGCCACCGGTTGGAGAACGCGCCGAACAGCAGCGTGGTCAACACGATCCCGATCACCGGCGCGGGGATGCGCGTGGACCCGGACGTCTCGGCGTCCACGTGGGCCGAGGTCACCTCGTAGAGTCGCTGCGCATCCGGCAGGATCATCGTCTGCATCATCGACGACGCCTCGGACAGATACGACGATCCGACCGGGTCGCCGGCCCGGTTGTTCGTACGTGCGGTTTCGATCAGCCCGGTGTAGACGGCCAGGCGGGCGTTGATACGGCCCAGCAGTTGCTGCATCGCTGGATCGGTCAGCCCGCTCGACGCCTGCGTCAACGCGACCGCCGCGTCGCTGATGGCCTGCTCATATCTCTGCCGCACGTCGCGCGGCTCGGCGCCAGCGATGAACGCGGTGGCCGCCGCGGCGTCAGCCACCGACAACGTCGTGTAGAGCCGTCCGGCCGCGAAGGCCAGGGGCTCGGTGTGGTTCAGCACGGTGGTGAGCGCTTGCTGGCGGCTGTTGATCGTCGTGGAGGTGGCGAACGCACTGGCCACCACCAACGCAATCAGCACCACGCCGCTCAGCAGGATGCGCCCGGGGGTCGTGGACATGAACCACCAGCGGGGATGGGCCGGATGAACCGGCGACCGCGAAGCCAGTGGCTCGGTCGACGGATGCGCCAGCTCCATGGTCACCGGTCGCCCCTCTCGCAATGTATAAGCGAATTCTAAGAGCAGTCGTTGCCGCTCGGGTTGGTTCGAACCGCCATATCCTGAACACGTGCGAGGCGACGGTGACGGCTGGGTGATGTCCGACACAGGCGCCCGGTTCTGGGGCCGGCACGGGGCGGCGGGTTTGCTGGTGCGTGCGCCGCTGCCGAACGGGGCGCCAGCTGTGCTGCTGCAGCACCGCGCGCCCTGGAGCCATCAGGGCGGGACCTGGGGCCTGCCCGGCGGCGCACGCGACAGCCACGAAACCGCCGAGCAGGCCGCGGTGCGTGAAGCCCACGAAGAGGCCGGGCTGCCGGTGGAGAAGGTGGTCGTGCGTGCCGCCGTCGTCACCGCCAGGGCGAGGGGCAGTCACTGGACCTACGTCACCGTCATCGCCGACGCGCCGCATCCGCTGGAGACAGTGCCGAACATGGAAAGCGCCGAGCTGCGGTGGGTCCTGGAGGAGCAGGTGAACGAACTGCCGCTGCATCCGGGGTTTGCGGCCAGCTGGCACCGGCTGCGCTCCGAGGTGGCCAGCGTGCCGACGCAGCCCGGTCTGCCACGGACCGTCGAACTCGAGTCCGGGGAGTTCGTGTGGTGCACACCCGCCGAGCCCGGCGAGAGGCCCTCGCCGCTCTCCGGCCGCATCAACTCGCTGCTGCAAGCGCCGCGCTGAGCCGCTGCGCGGCGGCGCGCGGGTCATCGGCCCCGGTGATCGCCCGGACCACCACGACTCGGCGGGCCCCCGCTGCGAGCACCTGCGCGAGCCGGTGCTCGTCGATGCCGCCGATCGCGAACCACGGCTTGTCGCCGCCCATCGCCGCTGCCGCCCGCACCAGGGCCAGGCCCGCCGCCGGGCGCCCCGGTTTGGTCGGGGTCGGCCAGCACGGCCCCACGCAGAAGTAGTCCACCTCCTCGGTCAACGCCACAGCGGCCTGGCCCGGGTCGTGGGTCGACCGGCCGATCAGCGTCGATGGCCCGACGATCTCGCGCGCGACCGGCAACGGCAGGTCGTCCTGCCCGAGGTGCAGCACGTCGGCGCCGGCCGCGTGGGCGATGTCGGCGCGGTCGTTGACCGCCAGCAGCGCGTCGTGCCGCCGCG
The DNA here is from genome assembly GCF_035314905.1 of Mycobacterium sp. Classification (GTDB taxonomy): domain Bacteria; phylum Actinomycetota; class Actinomycetes; order Mycobacteriales; family Mycobacteriaceae; genus Mycobacterium. The sequence goes on along the minus strand of NZ_DATFYW010000137.1, from coordinate 15,493 downwards.
CGGCGTCGGCGAGCACCTCAAGGGCGGCCAATTCGCCGCGCGCCTCCAGCGGGCCGAACCGCTGCTCGCCGACCGAGCCCTTGTCGCGCAACTGGATGATGTCCACGCCGCCCGCCAGCGCGGCGTCGGCGAACCGCGCGAGGTCGCCGTGTTCGCGGCGGGCGTCGGTGCACAGGTACAGCCTCGCTTGCCGAAGACGCGAGGCGAGCCGGTCGCGAGCTGGGTGCACACCGCGACGCTAGCGACTAGCGTGGATGGCCGACACGGGAGTCCCCGGAGCGGGACTGAGAGTGGGCACAGCGACCTGCCCTTACCGTCACACCTGATCCGGGTCATGCCGGCGAAGGGAGAGGAATGTCTACTGATCGCGTCGCCGTGATCGGCGGTGGCGTCATCGGACTCGCCGTCGCGCGCCGACTGGCGCTTTCCGGCCTGAAGGTGCGCGTTCACCGCACCGAGCAGCTGGGCTCGTCCTGGGTGGCCGGCGGGATGCTGGCCCCGCACAGCGAGGCCTGGCCCGGCGAAGAACGGCTGTTGCAGATCGGGCTGGAGTCGCTGGCGATGTGGCACGACTCCTCCCCAGCGGGATTCCTCGCCGACCTGCCCGACGACGTCGTGACCGCTCACGAATCGCTGGTGGTCGCGGTTGACCGCGCCGACGCCGCCGATCTGCGCACGGTCGGGGAGTGGCTGGCCGCGCAGGGCCACCCGGTCACCTTCACCACCAGCGCCCGCGACGTCGAGCCCCTGCTGGCCCAGGGCATCAGGCACGGTTTCCGCGCCGTCACCGAGCTTGCCGTCGACAACCGGGCGGTGGTCTCAGCGCTGGCCGCGCACTGCGAGCGGCTGGGGGTCGAGTGGGCGCCGCCCGTCGCGGACCTGGCCGAGGCGGGCGACGCCGACGCGCTCGTCATCGCCAACGGCGTCGACGCCCCGACGCTGTGGCCCGGCCTGCCGATAAGGCCCGTCAAGGGCGAGGTGCTGCGGCTGAGGTGGCGGCCGGGCTGCATGCCCGTGCCGCGGCGGGTAATCCGGGCGCGGGTGCACGGGCGTCAGGTGTACCTCGTGCCCCGCGTCGAGGGGGTCGTCGTCGGCGCCACGCAGTACGAGCACGGCCGCGACACCGCACCCGCGGTGACCGGGGTGCGCGAACTGCTCGACGATGCGTGCACGGTGATGCCCGCGCTGGGCGAGTACGAGCTCGCCGAAGTGGCGGCCGGCCTTCGGCCGATGACGTCCGACAACGTGCCGCTGGTGGGCCGGCTCGACGACCGCGTGCTGGTGGCGGCGGGCCACGGCCGCAACGGGTTTCTTCTGGCGCCGTGGACCGCCGAGAGGATCGTGACAGAACTGAATGTGAAAGTGCCGTCGAGATGATCGTGACCGTCAACGACAAACGCGTCGAAGTCGACGCCAAGATCACGGTCGCGGCGCTGCTCGAGCAGCTCGGCTTCCCCGACAAAGGCGTTGCGGTGGCGCTCGACTGGTCGGTGCTGCCCCGATCGGGCTGGGACACCACGCTTTTTGACGGCGCGCGCCTCGAAGTTGTGACGGCGGTGCAGGGTGGCTAGTTCTGATGCCCTGCGCGCAAGCGGTTCATCGGTGCCGAAGCTGACCATCGCGGGGCGCAGGTTAGGTTCCCGGCTCATCCTGGGCACCGGCGGCGCGACGAATCTCACGGTGCTCGAGGAGGCGCTGGTCGCGTCGGGAACCGAGCTGACCACCGTCGCGATGCGCCGCATCGACGCAGCCGGCGGCACCGGTGTGCTGGATCTGCTGAAGCGGCTCGGCGTCACACCGCTGCCCAACACCGCCGGATGCCGCGGCGCGGCCGAGGCCGTGCTCACCGCGCGGCTGGCCCGTGAGGCGTTGCAGACCGACTGGGTGAAGCTCGAAGTGATCGCCGACGAGCGAACGCTGCTGCCCGACGCGGTCGAATTAGTCCGTGCCGCGGAGATTTTGGTTGACGACGGGTTCGTTGTGCTGCCATACACCAACGACGACCCGGCGCTGGCTCGCAGGCTCGAGGACACCGGCTGCGCCGCGGTGATGCCGCTCGGGTCACCGATCGGCACTGGCCTTGGGATCGCGAACCCGCACAACATCGAGATGATCGTCGAGGGGGCCGGGGTTCCGGTGGTGCTCGACGCGGGCATCGGCACGGCGAGCGACGCCGCGCTGGCGATGGAGCTCGGCTGCGACGCCGTGCTGCTGGCCAGTGCGGTGACCCGAGCCGCCGACCCGCCGGCCATGGCCGCCGCGATGGCGGCCGCGGTCACCGCCGGCTACCTGGCCCGGCATGCCGGGCGGATTCCCAAACGGTTCTGGGCGCAGGCGTCGAGTCCTGCACCGGAGCCGGGGGGCCGGCGAGGGCCGAACCCGTCCACGCAGACATGACCGGCCGCTACGTCGCAATCGGAAGCTCGATGGCGGCCGGCCCCGGGATCAGGCCGGGCGCGGCGGGAGCGCCCTTCTTGGCCGGCCGGTCGGCCCGCAACTACTCCCATCTCGTCGCGAAGGAGTCAGGACTCGACCTAGTCGACGTGACCTATTCCGGCGCGACGACCGCCCACGTGCTGTCCGACAAGCAGAACGGCGCGCCGCCACAGGTCAGCGCGCTCGATGGCTCGGAGTCGTTGGTCACGATCACAATCGGCGGCAACGACGTCGGGTACGTGCCGCTGCTGATGGCGGCGTCTCTGCCGTGGCCTGCCCGGCTGGTGCCGCTGCTCGGCTGTCGGCTGCGGGAGCTGCTCGACCGGGACGCGCGCGACCGTGCGCTGGCCCAAGCAGCCGGCTCGCTGCGCGAGGTCGGGCGGGTGGTGCGGCAACGCGCACCGCGGGCGCGGGTGCTGTTCGTGGATTACCTGACGCTGCTGCCCCCCGCGGGGCAGAAGGCCCCGCCGATGTCGCAGGCCGACGCGGACCTCGGCCGCCACGTCGCCGACACCCTCGAGCGGGTCACCGCCGACGCCGCGAGGGAGACGGATTGCGGCGTGGTGAAGGCCGGCGAAGCCAGCCGCGAGCACCATGCGTGGTCGTCGGATCCGTGGACGACGAGATTCGGGTTGCCGCTGCCGGGACGCCCGGCGCCCCTGCACCCGAACGCCGCCGGCATGCGCGCGGTGGCTCAACTCGTGGCCGCGGAAGTCGCCAAGTTGTGACCGATCCGCCGGGCGCGTCATCGTCGCAGCGCAAGCTTCTCCAGTTACCGTCTGCCGGTGCAATCGACCGTATGCGCAGGATGCCGGGCGATTTCGCGCCGCGACATGCTGAAAATCGCGGCCGCCGCGCCGATGGCCGCGAGCCTGTCGACCATGGCGGCAACGATGACCGCCCCGCCCGCGATTGCGTCGTCCCCGATCGCCGGGATGATCGTCTTCCTGGACCCCGGCCACAACGGCGCCAACGACGCCTCCATCAACCGCCAGGTGCCCAATGGTCGCGGCGGGACCAAGGAATGCCAGACCACCGGCACCACGACTGACGACGGCTATCCAGAGCACACGTTCAACTGGGATGTGGTGCTGCGCATCCGCGCAGCGCTCACCCAGGCGGGTGCGCGCACCGCGATGTCGCGCGGCAACGACAGTGCGCTGGGCGCGTGCGTCGACCAACGCGCCGCCATGGCCAACGCGTTGCACCCCGACGCGGTCGTGAGCATTCACGCCGACGGCGGACCGCCGGACGGCCGGGGCTTTCACGTCAACTACTCCAACCCGCCGCTCAATGCCGCTCAGGCGGGTCCGGCCGTGCGACTGGCTCAGATCATGCGAGACCAGCTGGTGGCGGCGGGCCTTCAGCCGTCGACGTACCGAGGCTCCGACGGGCTCTACGGGCGCGCCGACCTGGCCGGTCTCAACCTCGCCCAGTACCCGTCGATCCTGATCGAGATGGGCAACATGAAGAACCGCGACGACGCCGCGGTGCTGGAAAGCCCTGACGGCCGGGCCCGATTGGCGGCAGCCGTCGTGTCCGGCATCTCCGACTACCTTTCGCAGGCAGGCCCACAGGCCCGGTAGCCGCGGGCGTGTCCGTGCCATCATGGGCCCCATGATCGCGCTCAGGGGCCTGACCCAGCTTTCCGGCCAGACCCGAGCGATCGACGACCCGACGTGCCGCATCGAGCCCGGCTTCGCGACCATCGACGGCCGCGGCGCTCGTCGCCAACCGCCGTGACGCGTGAGAGCGGCGGCTAACGTGGGCTCAGTGGCACGCAGACGGACGGCAGCTGCGGCGCTTTTGACCGTGCTGGCGTTACTCGCGGCCGTTGCCGGCTGCAGCCGGGACCAGTCGGCGCCGGGTGCGGGCGGCTACGCCGCAAGCCTGCGCCAGAAGGTGACCACCGACGCGATGGTGGCCCACCTCGCCCGACTGCAGCAGATCGCCGACGCCAACGCCGGCAACCGCGCTGTCGGCACTTTCGGCTACGACGCCAGCGTGGACTACGTGGTAAACACGTTGAAAAGCAAGGGTTTCGATGTGCAGACCCCGGAGTTCGATTTCCGGCAATTCCACGCCGACCCGCCGGCGCTGACCGTAAACGGCGCAGCCATCGAATCGTATGCGCTGGAGTACACCATCGGCACCGCGCCGCAGGGCGTAAGCGGCCCGCTGGTTGCGTCGCCGGTCGACGACATCGCCGGCTGCGCGGCGCCTCACTACGACGGGCTGCCGGTCGCCGGCGCGGTGGCGCTGGTCGACCGGGGCGGCTGCCCGTTCGCAATGAAGCAGGCCGCGGCAGCCCAACGCGGCGCGGTCGCGCTGATCGTCGCCGACAACGTCGACGAAGACAAGATGGACGGCACACTGGGCGACAAGACCGACGTGCGGATACCGGTGGTCAGCGTGAGCAAAGCCGAGGGCGCCCGGCTGCGTTCGGCGCCCGGCCGAACGACGATCAAGCTCAACGCCGCCGTCACACCTATCACGGCTCGCAACATCATTGCGCAAACGAAGACCGGTTCGACGCAGAACGTGGTGATGGTCGGCGCGCACCTGGACAGCGTCGCGGCCGGTCCCGGCATCAACGACAACGGCTCCGGGGTGGCTGCGGTGCTGGAAACCGCTGTGCAGATGGGCAGTTCGCCGCCGATCCGAAATGCCGTGCGGTTCGGCTTCTGGGGCGCAGAGGAATTGGGCTTGTTCGGCTCCGACAAGTATGTGGAGTCGCTGAACATCGACGCGTTGAAAGACATCGCGCTGTACCTGAACTTCGACATGCTGGGCTCGCCGAATCCCGGTTACTTCACCTACGGCGGCAACCAGCCGGCGCCGCCGCATCCGGACCAGGGCGCGCCTCGGATTCCGGACGGATCGGCCGGCATCGAACGCACACTGGTCGCCTACCTGACCACTGCCGGAAAGACAGCCGAGGAAACGTCTTTCGACGGCCGGTCCGACTATCAGGGCTTCACGAAGGCCGGCATCCCCGCGGGCGGGCTGTTCACCGGCGCGGAGGAAAAGAAGAGCGCCGAACAGGCCCGGCTCTGGGGCGGCCAGGCCGACCAGCCGTTCGACCCGAACTACCACCAGAAGGCCGACACACTCGACAACATCAACCGAACTGCGCTCGGCATCAACGGCGAAGGCGTCGCCTACGCCGTGGGCCTCTACGCACAGGACGTCGGCGGCCGCAACGGCGTGCCGATCCGCGATGACCGCACCCGTCAGCTGCTCACGGATTCGTGACCGGTCATCGTGAGGACCATGCGGTACCGTGCGCGTCCCTGTTCCATCGCGGCATAGGCCTCGGCCGCGTCACTCAGCGGCCGTTCCTCGATGCGGGCGCGCACGCCGGACAGCATCGCGAAGTGCATCGTTTCCTCGACATCGCGGGCGGTGCCGGACGGGTGTCCGGTCACGCTGAGCGACGGAGAAATCAACTGAATCGGGCTGATCGGCAGCGGCTCGGGCGTCACACCGACGACGACAAGCTCGCCTCGCGGACTCAGGCCGCCCACCGTCTGGCCCATAGCTTCGGAGTTTCCAACGGTCGCCAATACGGCCGACACTCCGCCGAGGGCCTGCAGCGCCGCGCTGACATCGCCTGCGGCCGAATCGACGTAGTGGTGGGCACCGAGCCGGCGCGCGTCCTCGGCCCTGGCCGCACCCCGCGCAATCGCGATCGTCTCGAATCCCATCGCGCGTGCGAACTGGACACCGAGGTGCCCGAGGCCGCCGAGGCCCAGGACCGCCACGCGGTCGCCCGGGACGGCCCGCGTCCCGCGAAGCGCGTGATAGGTGGTAACACCCGCGCAGCCCATCGGAGCGGCCTCGGCGAACGAGAGCCCGTCCGGTATCCGGGCGAGTGCGTTGGCCGGCACCGTTACCGACTGCGCGTATCCGCCCGGATAATGCCAGCTGGGCACCTGCCCGTTTTCGCAGTTGATGAAAAAGCCTTTACGACAGGGAACGCACGTGTTGCAGCACCCACCGAACCACCCCACGGCCACTCGGTCCCCGACGGCGAAATTGTCCACCTCCGAGCCCAATTCAGCGATCGTTCCGGCAATCTCGTGGCCAGGTGTCAGCGGCCAGTTGATTCCCGGGAATCCGCCGGTGACGAAGGCGCGGTCGGTGCCGCATATCCCGCAGGCGGCGACGTCGATGCGCACCTGGTCGCGCGCGGGCGGCGGCGTTTCGACCTCGACCAGCTCCAACGGACCGCTTGCGGACTTGACTTGAACCGCTTGATGACTGGCCATTTCCGTCCTCTCTCACCCATCGCGCCGACGGTATGAACCCTAAAGCGTGTCGACCAACTCTGTCGGCTGTTCGGCACCGCCCTTCTCGGGCGTCTTCGGTTCAGGCCGCCGGTGGGTGTGAACGTCGGTTCCCGCTTCAGCCGGGCCGGTTTCACCGGCATACGTGGGGTGCTGGTCAGCGCCGTCCCGCCGGCGGGCGTTGGTGGCCCGGCCACCCGCTCGGCGGTCCGGGGATCGGTCGTGATGGGTGTGGCCCCAGACTCCACACCATGGGCGGCGCGACCGCCGGAGAATGATTGCCACGATGAAGTGGGCCGAGTACGCACCCGGGGTGGCTCAGTTTCCGGGCTACCACCGGGCCTGGCTGCGCGGTGACATTTTGGCGGGCATCACGGTGGCCGCCTACCTCATCCCCCAGGTCATGGCTTACGCCAGCCTCGCCGGCCTGCCGCCGGTCGCCGGATTGTGGGCCGCGCTCCTGCCGCTGGCCCTGTACGCCGTACTCGGATCATCCCGGCAGCTTTCGGTTGGTCCGGAGTCGACGACCGCGCTGATCACGGCGGCGGTCCTGGGCCCGATCGCCATCGGAAACCCGGCGCGTTACGCCACGCTGGCCGCGGTGCTTGCCATCCTCGTGGGTGCGATGACGTTAACAGGGGGCATCATCCGGCTGGGGATTCTCGCCAACCTCCTGTCGCGGCCGGTTCTCGTCGGCTACATGACCGGAGTCGCGCTCGTGATGATCGCAAGCCAACTCGGCAAGCTCACGGGGGTCGCGGCGACCGGTGACCAGTTCTTCGAGCACATCTGGTCTTTCACCGCAGGAGTGACGCGGGTGCACTGGCCGACGTTCGTGTTGTCCCTGTCGGTCCTGGCACTGCTGTTGGTGCTGGACCGGTTCGTGCCTCGGGCGCCGGGTCCGCTGATCGCCGTGCTGGCTGCGACCGCCGTGGTCGCGGGATTTTCGCTGCAGAACAAGGGCATTGACGTCGTCGGCCGGATCCCGGCGGGGCTGCCGACGCCCGGCCCGCCGCACGTGGCGCCTCATGACCTCGGCGCGCTGCTGATGCCTGCCGTCGGGATCGCCATCGTGGCGTTCTCCGACAACGTTTTGACCGCACGCGCATTCGCGGCCCGCAACGGTTACGAGGTCGATCCCAACGCCGAACTGCGTGCGTTGGGGATGTGCAACATCGGAGCGGGTCTGACGCATGGCTTCCCCGTGAGTTCGAGCGGAACCCGCACTGCACTAGGGGATGCGGTCGGCGGCAGGACTCAGGTGTACTCGCTGGTGACGCTGGTGTCGGTCCTGGCCGTCATGCTGGTCGGAGGCAACTTGCTGGCGCTTTTCCCGACCGCGGCGCTCGGCGCACTCGTCGTCTACGCCGCGCTGCGGCTCATCGACGTCGCGGAGTTCACGCGGCTCGCACGGTTTCGGCGCAGCGAGCTCGTCTTGGCGCTGGCCACCACCGCAGCCGTGTTGGGCATCGGCGTGCTGTACGGAGTGCTCGCCGCGGTGAGCCTATCGATCCTCGACCTGCTGCGCCGGGTGGCCCATCCGCACGACAGCGTTCTGGGGTTCGTTCCAGGTGTTCCAGGCATGCACGACCTCGACGACTACCCCGAGGCCAGCCCGGTGCCGGGCTTGGTGTTGTACCGCTACGACGCGCCGTTGTGCTTCGCCAACGCCGAAGACTTCCGCGCTCGGGCACTCGCCGTCGTCGATACGAACCCGGTGCCGGTCGAATGGTTCGTGCTCAACGCGGAGGCCAATGTGGAGGTCGACCTGACCGCGCTGGACGCGCTCGATCAGTTGCGCGCCACCTTGGCCGGGCGCGGGATCGTCTTCGCGATGGCGCGGGTGAAGCAAGACCTGCGGGATTCGCTACAAGCCGCCGGGCTGATCGACAAAATCGGCGCAGACCGGATCTATTTGACGCTGCCCACCGCGGTCGAGGCATTCCGGCAGCGCCAGCAATTCAGCGATTAGTGCCGACTCATGACCGGCGCGCGGCGTACACCGCCGCGCCCACACCAAGGACCACGGCGCCGGCGACCACCGAGGTGACCGGAAGGGACAGGGCCAAAACCAAGCATCCGACCATCCCCGCGCCCGGGACAGCCCGGCGTGCCAGCGTCCACGCGGAGGCGTTGGCGATCGCGTAGTAGACGAGCACGGCGAAGGAGGAGAAGCCGATCGCACCTCGAACATCGGCCGTGGCGGCGAGGACCGCGACGACCAGACCGACCGCCAGCTCGGCTCGGTGGGGTACCCCGAACCGCGGGTGCACCGCCGACAGCGCACGAGGAAGGTGACGGTCGCGAGCCATCGCGAGCGTGGTTCGCGACACACCGAGGATCAGTGCGAGCAGGGAGCCGAGCGCGGCCACCGTCGCGCCGATCCGCACCACCGGCTCGAACCACGGTGCCCCGGCGGCACGGACGGCGTCGGCCAGCGGAGCGGCCGCCCGGGCCAGCCCGTCGCTGCCGAGTACCGTCAACACCGCGACGGCCACCACCGCATAGACCACCAGCGTGATCGCCAGCGCGACCGGAATCGCGCGGGGAATGGTCCTCGCCGGCTCACGTACCTCCTCACCGAGCGTCGCGATGCGGGCATAGCCGGCGAACGCGAAGAAAAGCAGCCCGGCCGCCCGCAGCACCCCCCCGACGTCGCCGCCGATGTGCACGCGGGCGAGGTCGGCGTGCCCGGAACTGGCAACCACCACGACAACGGCCGCCAGCACGGCCAGCACCACCGCCACGATGACCCGGGTGAGCAGTGCGGATTTCTGGATGCCGAGATAATTCACCGCGGTGAGTGCGACTACCGCAGCCACCGCGACCGCATGCGCCTGGGCAGGCCACGCGTAATACCCCACCGTGAGCGCCATCGCCGCACACGATGCGGTCTTGCCGACGACGAAGGCCCACCCTGCGAGATAGCCCCAGAACCGGCCGAGCCGTTCACGGCCGTAGATGTACGTGCCGCCGGACTGCGGATAGCGAGCCGCCAGCCGTGCAGAGGAGTTCGCGTTGCAGTACGCGACGACGGCGGCGACGGCCAACCCGATCAGAAGACCGGAACCCGCCGCTGCCGCGGCCGGGGCCAGCGCAGCGAAGATGCCCGCGCCGATCATCGATCCCAGGCCGACGACCACGGCGTCGGTCAGTCCGAGACGGCGTTGGAGGTGGGGGCCGGGCTCGGTCAAGGCGTGGAGGTTCGGGCTAACCGTTGTTGCGAATCAGGTTGGCGCTGAGGTACGCCAGATAACCCAGAGACCCGATCACGGCCAGCCGACGGGTCTGTGGTGCGGCCAGCCCGACCCCGAGAAGTGTCTCGATTCCGCCGTTTATCGCGATGTGCTGGCGGGTGTTGTCAGGGAACGCCATTTCGGTTATCGATTCGAAAGCCTCGGGTTTGGCGAAATGAGCGAGGCCCATAGTTGCGATCGCCAAGCCGGCGAGCCGGGTGATGGTTGACATGCGCTGGCTTTCTGATCAGGCGATCGCGTAGTCGCTCAACGCGAAACGGGCCTGCTCGGCGATCGCGTTATGCGTCGAGGTCGGGCGGAGTAGCGTCGCTTCCCCGCTGTGGTTGAAGTAGTAGGACCGCGACGTGGCGCAGTCCCCGTCGTAGAACACGGAGTTATCGAGCAGATGCGTCATCCGGTCAAGGAACCGGGCGTTGGCCTGTTCGGTGATTTCGAACGTGGTGCCCCCGCGGCGGTGCAGTTCACCGAAAAGCCTTGCCATGTGCCGCATTTGGTATTCCATCGTGTTGAAGAACGAGAGGCCGCTGAACGCATACGGGCTGGCCAGGCTCAGGTAGTTCGGGAAGTACGGAATCGACAGGCCCTGGTAGGCCTGGAACCGGTTGTCGCGCCACCACTTTCCGAGATTGCGACCTTCGCGGCCGATGACCTCGATCGCAGGGAAGTTGGCGTCCCACAGGTCGAAGCCGGTAGCGAGCACAAGGGTGTCGATCACATTCTTGGTGCCGTCGCACCCGACGATGCCGTCGGGCTCGATGCGTTCGATGCCGGCGGTCTGAAGGTGCACGTGCCGCTTGGTGAACGTGCGGTAGTAGGAGTTGGAGAACGTCGGCCGCTTGCATCCGAAGTCATAGTCCGGGGTGAGCCGCTTGCGCAGTTCGTTGTCGCGGATCGACACGAACCGGTGGATCTTGGACAGGTCGGCCGCGGCGATGTTGAGCCGCCGGAAGTAGCGGTAGTGCAGCACCGCGGAGACCATCACGAGTTCGAAGATCCAGTCGGTCACCCATCGCCCACTCCGCTGAACAAACGGCACCCGTGCGAACAGTCGCTGAACCGACGGCGCGAACCGGAAGTCGACCTTCGGGACAACGAATATCGCCGTGCGCTGGTACACGGTCAGGTCGGCGGCCCCTTTCGCCAACTCGGGGATCAGCTGAACCGCAGTCGCCCCGGTACCGATGACCGCGACCCGCCGCCCGGCGAAGTCGTAACCGTCGTCCCATGCGGTGGTGTGGATCACCCTGCCGTCGAAGCTGCTGATACCGGGGATGTCGGGGGTGTGCGGCTGCGACAGAAACCCGGTCGCGGTGATCAGGAACCGGGCGGTCAGCGTTTCGCCGCCCGCCAGCGCGACCCGCCACACCTGCGCGTCGGCGTCCCAGCGGGCGCCGTCAACGGCGGTATTGAACCGCATGTGGCGGCGCACGTCGTACTTGTCTGCGACGTGGTCGGCATAACGCTTGAGTTCCTCGCCCGGCGCGAACAGCCGTGACCAGTACGGGTTGGGCTCGAACCAGTACGAATAGGTGGTGGATGGAATGTCGACAGCGAGCCCGGGGTAGCGGTTGACGTGCCAGGTGCCGCCCAGGTCGCTCTCCCGGTCGACGATCACGATGTTCTCGTAGCCCAGCCGCTTGAGCTGAATCGCCGCACCCATCCCACCGAAGCCGGCACCCACGATGACCACGTCGGATAGCTGCGTGCCCATGCCCAGACGGTACCTTACCGAGCGGTAGGCCCGTCAGACGAGCGATCCCCCCGGCTCGTCCGTCGATTTTCTCGCCGCACCCGCCCAAATCGGTTGCGCAGCGGCAGGGCGGTCAGTTGTATATCGGTGGTGGCGGCTGTCGTGATGCCCTGGAGCGGGGCCCTCGCCGCGTGGCGCAGAGAAGAGCTGCGCACCAACCTGTGGCTGGTGCCCACTGTGGAAGTGGTGGCCGCGGTCCTGCTGTTCTGGGGCACGGTGACCTTGGACCGGGCCGTCTACAACGGTCGGTTTCACGCCCCCAGCTGGATCATCAGCGGAACCGCCGATGCTGCGCGCCAGATCCTGACCGCGATCGCCGCATCGGTGATCACCGTCGTCGGCATCGTCTTTTCCATCACGATCGTGACGTTGACCCTGGCCTCGACCCAGTTCGGTCCGCGGATGCTACGCAACTTCATCCGCGACCGCGGCACGCAGCTCACCCTGGGAACCTTTGTGGCGACGTTTGTCTACTGTGTGGTCGCGCTGGTGTCCATCGGTCCCGGTGGGCACGGCGACTTCGTGCCCCACATTTCGATCACCACCACATTCGGGCTGGTGCTGATCGACCTCGCCGTACTCATCTACTTCATTCACCACATCGCCACCCAGATCCAGCTGCCCGAGGTGATCGCCGGCATCGCCAAAGATCTCGCGCAAGCGGTGGAGGTGCAAAGCGACGACTCCACTCGGTCTGTCCCCGAGGTATGCAGCAATCGCGGGTCTCTGCACGAATTGATCGCCACGATCGAAACCGACGGCTCCGTCATCCGCACACCCAAAAGCGGCTATCTGCAGTTCATCCGACACAAGACGCTGGTGCGCATCGCCGCCCGCGCCGAAGCGGTGATCCGGCTGCCCTACCGGCCGGGCCACTTTCTCGTCGAGGGACGGGAACTGGCAGCGGTGTGGCCCCCGGAGGCTGCCCACGAGGTGGCGCGATACCTCGAACGCGCCCAAATCACGGGACCGCACCGGACGCTCACCCAAGACGTCGCCTTCGGGATCGATCAACTTGTCGAGATAGCCATCCGGGCGCTGTCGCCGTCGACAAACGACACCTTCACCGCACTGACCTGTGTTGACTGGCTCGCCGACAGCCTCTGCAAAATCGGCCGGGTCTGGGCCCCGACCCAGATTCATCGCGACAACAGCGGGGAGATCCGGCTGATCTCCGATCAGGTCAGCTTCGAGCGGCTGATCCAACGCGCGTTCGAGAAAATTCGCCAGGCCGGTCGCGGGATGCCCGCGGTGATGATTCGCCAGCTCGATGCGTTGACCACGATCATGGAGCAGACCACCGACGCCGTGGCGGCCCGGGTGCTGATGGAGCAAGCCGCCATGATCCAGCGCGCCAACCTGGAATCGGTCCCCGACGAATCCGACCGCGCCGACGTCCAACGCCGGTACAGCGCACTGGAGACCATCTATGAAGGGCTCACCATGTCGCGCTGAGCCATCGCGAGCTGCGGCTGAAGATCCGCTGAAGAGTTCCGGTGTTTGGTGGACGTCAACCACCGACCTCGCCGATCGTGAGGAAGTGACCGTGACCCGCAGGCTCGCCGGGCGGCTGATGCTGGCCGTCGTCGCGGTGCTGGGCTTGATGGCCGTGCCGGCATGCGCGCGCCCGGGCGCCGGCGGGCCGGGAATCACCTGGCCGGGTCAATTGCTGAGTCGACTGGGCGGAGCAGCCGCCGCGGCCCCAAGCCCAAGCCAGGCGGTGGCGGCCGTCGTCGACATCGACACCACCATCGGCCGTCGACGTGCGGTGGGAGCGGGAACGGGCATCGTGCTCGATTCGCAGGGTTTGGTGTTGACCAACAACCACGTGATCGAAGGGGCCACCGCGATCAGCGTCACCGATGTCGGCAATGGCCGCGCGTACGACGCCCGGGTGATTGGTCATGACCACCGTCACGACATCGCGCTGCTGGCGCTGAGTGGCGCGAGCGGACTCGCCACTGCGCCATTGGGCGATTCATCGCAACTCGGGGTGGGGGACACGGTCGTTGGGATCGGCAACGCCGGCGGGAAGGGCGGCGCGCCAAGCCGCGCCCCGGGCACCGTCACCGCCTTGAACCAAACCATAAGCGCCAGCGACGATTTGACCCACAGGTCGGAGCTGTTGACCGGATTGATCCAGATCGCCGCTCCGATGCGCCCGGGTGACTCCGGCGGCCCCCTGGTGAACAGTCTCGGCCAGGTGATCGGCATAGACACCGCCGCCACCGACAGCTATCGAGTCGAAAGAGCCGGTGGCGGGCGGGGGTTTGCCATCCCGATCGACGAGGCATTGCAGATCGCACACCAATCGTCGGGGGCGCACGCGTTTACCTCACGCACGGCACCGCCGCGGTTTGCATCTGGGTGAGGTCTGTTGGTGCGGGAGCCTGGGTTCCGGAGGCGGTCGCGGAGACCGTGGGCACCGGAGTGGCGGAGGTAGTCGGGGTTTCGGTCACTGCGGATGTCGCAGTGGTGTAATCACTGGCCGGAAAGTCGGTTCCGAGGGTCAGCTGGACTATGTCGGCGCCAACGGAGTCGGACGCGGTGGCGGTCAGATCGAGCTGGTCGGCAAGCGCGTGGGCGGCCTCGCCGGCGTCCTGGCCGTATTCAATGGTGCTCTCCTGTGCGATCGCCGTGGCCGAGGTGGCGGTCCCCGGCGTGAACCCTCTGCCCGCAAGGGCCTTTTGCACGGAGGCTGCCAGACCGTCATGCTGCGACGCATTGATCACGTTGAGGGCGGTGTTGACGTGGGGCGCCGCAGTTGGGGATACGGTCGAAGCAGGGGAGCGGCCGCCGACGAGGTCACGCACGATGCCCCGGATGGTCGGCACGTCGATGTAGTTGACGTCCTCGCCGTCTGAGTCCTGGCCGAATTCGGTGATCGGCAGCGTGTACAGGGACAGGTCGCTCCCGGTCATCGGCGACGCGTGCTCGACGAACCCGGCCAGGTCGAAACCGGCGTCCACCGCGACGTTCTGGCGGGCGACATCGATGAGGTTGTTCAGTGTGCTCGGACGGTCGAGGGCTCCCCCGGTGCGCAACGCGCTGACAAGCGAGGCGATGAAGGCCTGCTGGCGACGTGTCCGGTCCAGGTCGGTGAACAAGTCGTCATTGATGTCGCGTCGTTGACGCACGAACGCCAGAGCCTGGGCGGCGTCGATTTGCTGGACACCGCGATGAAAGTCCGCGCCAGAGTAGCTATCAGCGGTATCGGCGTTGAGGCACACGGTGATGGGCTCGACCACCTTGGCAATCTGGAAGAACGCCACCAGGGTCAGTTCAATGAAATGATCGATCGGGATCTCCAGCAGGTGACGGACGGTGCTGATCTCGGCTTTGCGCCCCGCTTCGCGTGCCGCCTGCTCCTGGGCCTCCGTTACATCGGTCGGGAACTCTCCGGTGCCGTGAGGATCGAGCACGTGCGCGTAGGCCAGCCCGTAAGCCTGTTTGATCTTTCCCCGGCACGGCCCCCCGGGGCACTGCGGGAGATCCACGTAGTCGTCGCGTGGAATGGACATGGCCGTGACGGGGCCGTCCGCGGCCGGTATGTGCAGCACGATCAACACGTTGGCGTTGTAGCCGCCGACATTCTCGTCACCGGCGTGGAGCGCATCGTAGATATCGCGCGGCAATGGACGGCCGTGCTGATCGAGCCGGCTGTCCAGTCCCATGATCAGGATGTTTTGATCACCGCCCCCGGACACAGGCACTCCCACCAACGCCTGTGACGTGGTGATTCCGGCGGAGAAATGCCGAAG
>NZ_DATFYW010000136.1:0-25038 GCF_035314905.1 Mycobacterium sp. | reverse complement strand
GACGGGCCCCGACGGCGACCTCTACGCCGAGTTGCCGACCAGCCCCGCGACCGGCCCGCTGCACATCGCCGCCACCGATCACCGCATCGACCCCGACGGCGCGTGCGGGCTGCTGTGGAGCAACGTGCAGACGATCCTGGGGTCCTGACAGCTGGGTCAGTCAGCCCCATGGCCCTCAGACAAGGCGAGAGTCCGGGACGACCGGTGCCGGTCAGTTCTTCCGGGTCGCAACCGGGTCGTATCAGTTGGGGTGACGCCGACAGGAACGCCGACACGACAGGACGCCGTCAGGCTTCCCCGGCCACGCCCGTCGGCGACGAGGCCCATTCACAAACCCGGAGTGTCAAGGATCAGCCGAAACACAAACGTCAACATCAACGGCGCGTGAGCCTACTGGGCGCACGCATCCAACGGCGAGATCTGGCTCCGCTGCGGTGAATCCGCTCAACTGACCACGTTAGGTTGCGGCCCACATCACCCGTGGTACCAGTGTGGCAAGCCCCATCCGGCCGACCGGGACCGGCGCGGGGACCTGGGGCGTCCGGCCCTGGTGGTTTACAGGTTCGTAGAGGACACTATCCAGCATGGACGCGGTCGATGCACGCGCCGCCTCTATCCGGATGTTCACGGTTCCGGGTAGGCATGTGGGCACCACACTGGTACGCCGATACGCCACTGTCGCCGCGGAGTGGGAGCGTCTGCGCCTGGAACTCTTCCACGATTTGGTGCATGCAGACGACGAGCGGTTCTTGGAGCTGAGCGTGATGATGCAGAGGCTTTCGACTGAGCTCGGGCTGCAAACCTGCAACGCGAAGACTGCGGGTACCGACGACGTCGCGGGCATCACGGGCTGGCGGGGGTTCCTCCCCAATGATCCGGGTTACCTGCAGTCCGGAACCTGGTCCGAGGCCGCCGAGACCTGGTGGGGGCGGAATATCGTGACAAACGCGCTGCGGTCTCAGTCGCGGAGAACGGCGAGGAGTTCGGGCAGCGCCACCGTGGCGATGCCGATCGCGGCGTCGCCGATTCCGTAGGGGAGCACCAACGTGTCGGCGTGCACGAGTGCGCCGCAGGAGTAGACGACGTTGGGGACGTAGCCGTCCTGTTCGTCGGGAGCGGGGCTCAGCAGCGGCTGCCGGAGCCGGCCGATGATCCGTGTCGGATCGTCGATGTCGAGCAGGATCGCTCCGATGCTGTAGGTGCGCATCGGACCGGCGCCGTGGGTGAGTACGAGCCACCCGGCGTCGGTTTCGATGGGCGCCCCGCAGTTACCGAGTTGTATCGCCTCCCAGGGCTGGGTTGGCCTCTGGCAAGGAAGCGCGCTCGTCCAAATGCACGGTTGGTCGGAATAGGCGATCGTGTTCGATTCGCGGTCGGATCTCGACATGGCCGCGAAGCGACCGTGAATCCGGCGGGGGAACAGGGCCAGGCCCTTGTTGGCGGCGGCGGGTCCGATGATCGGCGCGGAGGTGAAGGACTGGAAGTCTCTGGTCTCCAGGAGTTGTTGGCTGATGTGCGATCCGCTGTAGGCCGTGTAGGTGGCATAAAAGCTGACGGAGCCATCATCGTCGGTGAAGCGCACGAAGCGTGCGTCCTCCATGCCGCCGTTCTCGGCGTCCATTGATGGCCATAGGACCCGCTCCGGGAGCGAGATGTGGTCGGAGAATTCGACGCCATAGGTTCTCTCGGCCATCGCGCGGATCAGGGAAATGGTTTCCTCTCCGTGTCCACGGGTTGTCAGATGGGTCTGCAACTTGGCGAGTTGGTGGTCGAGGTCGGCGTGGGTGCAGCGGTCGCCAAGCGCTCCGAGGACGTAGTCGGCCGCTTCGCCTGCCTTGCCGAGCCGCGCGAGCTCGGTGCGGAACACGGTTGTGTCGAGCGGGGCCGGCACCACCGCTCCGACCGTGGCGAACAGCGTCGCATCGTCGATCGTGGGCCTGCCCCCCGCGTTGATGACGCCGGTCCGGAACCCGATTGAGGAACGGTGTCCTTCACCGATCCCGCGGACGCTCATCACGAATCGCAGGCTGCCCGCGACGGTTCCGGTCTGGTCGGGATGAGCCACGATGCTGGGATTGCATAACGCCGCCCCTTCGATGGCGTACTCGCTCGTGAACGCCGCACCCAGCAACAACAGGCGTGCCTCGGAGAGTTCGCTGCCGGGATCCAGACGATCGGCGAGTTCGCGTGCGTGTCGCCGGAAGGTGCCCTTGAGATCGCGGTGACGTCCCTTGAACCTGGCGACGACATCATCCAGCGACGACCGCACCTCGTCGTCGTCCAGGGCCAGGATCCGGGCCAGCACCTTTCCCGCCCGGGACTCCTGGTGATCGAAACCCTCCTGACCCGGTACGAAAAGTCTGGTGATGACCCGGGACCGGTCGGCGGCGAGCCGCTGTGGGCTACGCGCGACGAGGCCGGGTGTCACACCAGTGCCATCGAGAAGCGTCGAGCATGCTGAAGCGTCGAGAGCAGGGCAAGCGTCGACTCGGCGCCCTGATTGCGGTTCACCCGATCCGCGTGCAGACCGTCGAAGCCGCCTCCGGTCGCGGGGTCCCACATGAGTTGCCCCGCGTCGTTGGCACCCCGGAACCAGGCCACGGCGCGCAGGACCCCGTCGGGCCAGATGGGCCTGGCATCGACGACAGCGGCACGTGCGCACGCGTCGGCAAGCGTGGACACCTCGATCGGTTGCTGGTCGAACGCGGGCCGGGCGTCGTCGGGCCCGCTGCCCTCGGCCGGGGTCGGCGAGATGTGACCTGGCGCAGTTTCGTATTCGACCAGCCAAGCCAGCAGTCTCAGGCCGTGCCGGCGCAGGTCCGGGTCGTCGAGAGCGGCACCTGCGGCAACCATCGCTTCGGCAAGGACCGCGTTGGCGTAGGTGAGTCGAGGCTCGGGCCATGGCCAGGCGGGGTCGTGGGTCGGTTCGGCGATGGCGTCGGCGTAGTCGGTGATGAGTTCCGACGCCGCCCGATGATCGGGGGCGACCGTGAGGAGTTCGGCAGCTCCCAACGCGGCGAATGCCATCGCCCGGGGCCATGCCGACCGCTGTTGGGCCGCGCGCTCGAACTGGGCGACGGCCGACTGGCGTACCCGGTCGACGTCGCTGTGGGCGGCGGCAGTGCCGAGTCCCCAGATGCTCCTGCCCCAGCAGTCCTCCACGGTCGGCCCGTCGGCCCACCGGCCCGTGTTGTCCATCCGGTTGCGGTAGGCGCCGTTGCGGGCCTGCGCCTCGTTCAAGAACCGCAGGGCGAGGTCTGCGAGACGCCGCACCGCCGGCACAGGGTTGGGTTCTCGGGTGGTCACAACGAGGACCCGGGCCATGTCGTCGGTGCAGTAGCCGTGCTCGGGCCGGGGTTCGTCGAAACGGGCGTGCTCGAAGGTGCCGCGATCGTCGGTCATGCGCAGCAGGTGGTCGAATATCGGGACCGGCGCGGTGGTCACACCGGCGCCGTCTGTTGAGCGCGGAGGCGGTATGCCAGACGCAGGTACGCATTCGCCACGACTGACCACGCCATCGTTGGCGCGAGTCGGGCCGCCTCGGCGGCCGTGGTCGCCGCGAGGTTTGGTTCGGTAAGCAGTCGGCGCAGGGCGCGCGCCAGCGCGTCGGGATCGTCGTGGTCGACGACGATGCCGGCCCCGCTGGCCAGGAGTTCGACAGCGTGGGGGAAGGCGGTGGCAACGACCGGCCGGCCCGCCGCTACGGCGTCGACCAGTACACCGGAGGTGACTTGATCCGTGGAGTCGTAGGGCAGGACGACGACGGCGCAGGACTGGACAAGCGCAGTCAGCGACGGAAGGTCGCGGTACTGGGCGTCGAAGGACACCCGCGCCGCCACGCCGCTGCGCCGTGCCTGTTCGATTCGGGCGTTGCGGTAGGCCTCGCCGTCTGCTGCGAGCACCTTCGGGTGCGTGCGGCCCGCAACGAGGTAGCGGGGGCGGACACGCAGGTCGTGCAGCGAACCCAGCGCCTCGATGACCCGCTCGATGCCCTTTCCCGGCCCCAGGAGGCCCCAGGTCAACAATGTCGGTGTGCCCGGACGCGCCAACGCGGAGATCCGCCTCGGGACGGTCGCGCCGTGCGGGATCGTTGCGATTTTCCCGGGATCGACGCCGAAACCGAGACACAGGCGCTGACTGGCCGCCTCGGACATGACGACCACCTGATCCGCCATCGCCACGATCGCCTCGAGCACCGACCGCTGGTGAGGCGTTGGGTTTTTGAGGATCGTGTGAGCGACCACGATCGACGGGATGTGCAGGCCGCCGATGATGTCCACCACTTCGTCTCCGTCGACGCCGCCGTAGAGGCCGTACTCGTGCTGGACCACCGCGATATCGCTCCGGTTCAGCAACTCCGCAGATGCGGTCACCGACGTCGGTGAGCCGTTGACCAGTTCGCCGATCACGCGGGCGCTGGAAGCGGACGACCCGTCGGCCACCCGCACCACGCTGACGTCGGCGCCATTCGTGGACAACCCGTCGGTCAGGGCCGCACTGAACGTCGCCAGCCCGCACGGTGTGGGTGGAAACGTGCTGAGAATCCCGAAACTCGGGGTGCCGGCAGAGCCACGATCCAAGGCAGGAGCCGACGACCCGGCGACACCCATATGAACTCCTTAAGGTTCGCCCGGTAGAGGCGTCGAACCTGCAACGAGGCGACACCAGACCGCAATGGCCGTCCAGCCCAAGGGAGGCGACTCTCCCAAGGAGAATGTTTCACTGTAACGATACCCCCGACCGCTGGTTCGTGAGCGGGGTCCCACCGCACGCCCGCACCGCACTGGGTGTTGCGCGGCCTTGCCACCGAGGCGTTGGGCTGCTTCTCTGCGCGAAACCGCCACGCGCTCTTAGCGGATCGACACCAGCTGGTCGATCGAGTCCCGCGGCAGGCCGCCCTCGACTACGGCCGTCACCACCAGCTTGGTCAGCGTGATCGCACCCTTGTGGTTGTCAAGGAAAGCGATGTCGGCAGCATCGCGTCCGGTGGCGATGCGCACCAACGTCTGCCGCGGCGCCAGGAGGGTCCCGTCGACCACCCGCCACTGCCCTTCGACGAACGCCTCGGCGACCGCGTGGAAGTCCATCGGGTAAAGACCCGGCGCGTACACCGAAACAACACGGGCCGGCACGTTGACCGCCCGGAGCAGCGCCACCACCAGGTGTGCGAAGTCGCGGCACACACCGGCACCGGCGAGCAGGGTGTCCACCGCTCCATCGATCGGGTCGCTGGAGCCGGGCACGTAGTTCAGCCGGGTGCCCACCCACGAGGACACCTTCTCCAACAGCGTCGCCGAATCGATGTAGTTGCCGAATTCGGTTGCGGCGAAACCGTAGAACTTGTCTGCCTCGGCGTAGCGGCTGGGGCGCAGGTACATGGATAGGTCGTATTCGGTCACCGGCGCCGGGTCGGTCTGGCCCACGATCGTCGCGGCGTAGTTGACCTTCAGGTTGCCTACCGGGGCGTCGAGTTTATGGATCCGGTTACCGTGCACGCCGCTGATCTCCAAGGGCTGGAAGCGATTTCCGTCCAAGACGAAGGACAACGACTCGGACACCTCGGTATTTGGATGCGGCGCGACAGCAATCTGGAACTCCAACGTCGTCGGCGCGCTGATCTCGACTTCGAGCTCTGCGCCCACATCTCGCCTCATAGCGCCGATGATGCGCCAGTCGTTCCGGTTACGCGAGCCGTACGGCGGCGCGCCCGGTCGGCCGAGCCGCGCCGACGCGGCGTCTTTTTGCCGGTAGCGATCGTGAAACGATCGCCGCGGACCTGTTCGACCGGGACCCGGCCCCTGGTAGGACACAAATATTCGCAGTTCAGAGGACCTTTTCGTGACCAACGTCGTACGATCGGTCAGCTGTATCGCGAGAAAACACGAGGCTGACCACCAGATGAAGAGATCTTTGGCCGTTATGGGCACGCTGATCGCCACCGCGACCGTCGTTGCTCCGCTCGTACGCTGGTCCCACGGTATTGGAGGTGGGTGGCACCAGCGCGCCGGCTTTTTCCGCCATCTTCAGCCAACTCAGTCCTACGACATCGACATCGTTGCTCGAAGGTGGCTTCGGTGGTGATCCTGTTGTCGATGTGGCGTATCCCGCCTCGATTTGGCCTGTCAGCGGCCTGAGTACCCCCACACTTGGTGGTTCCGTTGCGACTGGCACAGACAACCTGACCACCGCCATCGGAAATCAGGAAGGCGGCACGACAATTGTCGTGGGGATATCGCAGGGAACCCTGGTGGCCGATGCCGAGCAGGCATATCTGCTCACCGATCCAAATGCGCCGCCACCGGGGCAATTGACATTTGTGATGATCGGAGACCCGGACCGCGGCAATGGGGTGTTTGCGGTTCTCTTTTCGGCCCACACCTACATCCCCGTCTTGAACTACGTTGTCCAGGATGCGGTTGCGAGCCAATACAACACTGTCGTGGTCGTCAATCAGTATGATGGTGTGGCCGATTTTCCGACCGGCCGAGGGATCTTCTGGCTGTCGCAAACGCGTTGATGGGGGGAGTTTTTATTCACCCATCAGAATCGGGTGAAGACAATCTTGCCTCCGTTCCGCCAGCGGACATCACCGTGACCACCAACCCTGGCGGCAGCACCACTACTACGTATTTCGCGCCCGCGCAACAGCTTCCGCTGACACAGCCCTTGACCGAGATCGGTGTACCGGCCGCGGTGACCAACGGCCTGGATAAGGCACTCACGCCGATGGTTGACGCTGGGTATTGTCGGTATGACTCGAGTGACGGCATCACCGCTCCATATCTTTCACATGGTCAGCTGGTGTTGCCGAACCCGAGCGGCCGCAAGGTTGGGTTCGTCTCGAATCCCGTTTCGAAGTCGCCGGTGTCGACACCTGAGCCCGGACCGTCGTTGTCAATCAAGGCGCCAACGCTGGCCAACCGGGTTTCTAAGCCGTATACGCATAAACAAAAATAGTCCGCCCGCTTCCGGATCGGTGTCGGCCCAGCGGTCTAGGGTCGTGTCGATGGCCCTTCATCTCCACCGCGCAGACCGCACCGACCTGCTCGCTCACGGACTCGGGACGCTGCTGGCGTCGCCGCCCCAGGATCCGTTTGCCCAGGAGTTGGTCCTGGTCCCCGAACGCGGCGTGGAGCGGTGGCTGAGCCAGCGGCTCTCCCACATCCTCGGCCGGGGAAGCGCCGGCGACGGGGTCTGCGCCGGCGTGATCTTCCGCCGGCCGAGGTCACTGATCGAACAAATCCTCGGTATCACCGACGACGATCCGTGGGCACCGGACGCAATGGTGTGGCCCCTGATCGACGTGATCGACAACTGCCTGGGCGAGACCTGGTGCAAAACCCTGGGCCGCCACCTGGGCTACTTCGACGACAGCGAAGAACGCGACGTCCGGCAGGGGCGCCGCTACGCGGTGGCCCGACGGATCGCCGGACTGTTCGCCTCCTACGCGGCCCAGCGCCCGCGGCTGCTGGCCGACTGGTCCGCGGGCCAACCCGGCGACGGGCTCGGCGGCGACCTGCCCGGTGACCTGACCTGGCAGCCGCCCCTGTGGCGCGCGCTGACCGACACGATAAACGCCGACCCGCCGCACGTCCGCCACGAGAAAACCGCGGCACAACTCAGAACCTCGCCCACCGGCCTGCCGGCCCGGCTGTCGCTTTTCGGGCACACCCGCCTTCCGATCACCGAGATCGAACTGCTCACCGCGCTGGCCACCCACCACGACCTGCACCTGTGGCTGCCCCACCCCAGCGACGAGCTGTGGCGGGCCCTGACAGACCGGAAGGGGCCGATAAGACGCCGCGACGACACCAGCCACGACGCGGCGACCCACCCGCTCCTGGCCACGCTGGGCCGCGACCTGCGCGAGCTGGAACGCGGCCTCCCCGCCAACCCCGGACAAGACGAGTACCTGTCCGACCGTCAGCAGCCGGAAACCCTCCTCACCTGGCTCCAAGCCGACATTCGCGCCAACACCGCAAGGCCTGAAAACCGGGTCTTGTCCCAAGACGACCGCACCGTCCAGATCCACAGCTGCCACAGCCCGGCCCGGCAGGTCGAGGTGCTGCGCGAGGTCCTCCTCGGCCTGCTGACCGACGACCCGTCGCTGGAGCCGCGCGACATCCTGGTGATGTGCCCGGACATCGAAAGCTATGCCCCGCTGATCGTCGCCAACTTCGGCCTCGAAGACGTGATGGCCGACGGCCACCCGGGCCACAAGCTGCGCGTGCGGCTGGCCGACCGCGCGCTGACCCAGATCAACCCGTTGCTCTCCGTGGCCGCCCAACTCCTGACCCTGGCCGGCGGGCGCGCCACCGCCAGCGAAGTGCTCAACCTCGCCCAGGCCCCACCCGTGAGAGTCCGCTTCGGATTCACCGACGACGACCTCGACGCCGTGGCCGGCTGGGTGCGCGAATCGGGGGTCCGGTGGGGCTTCGACCAGTGCACCCGCGAGCCCTACGGGCTGGGCTTCCTGCAGAACACTTGGCGGTTCGGACTGGACCGCATCTTGTCGGGGGTCGCGATGTCGGAAGATTCGCGGGCGTGGATCGACACTGCCCTTCCGCTCGACGACGTGGGCAGCGATCGCGCCGAATTGGCCGGCCGGCTGGCCGAATTCGTGCAACGACTCACCACCACAGTCGAGGCGCTCACCGGCACCCGGCCGCTGACCCGGTGGCTGCAGGCCCTCCAACACGGCGTGGCCAACCTGGCAAAGGCGCAAACCGGGAACGAGTGGCAAACCGCGCACCTGCAGCGCGAGTTCGCCGACGTCATGACGGCCGCGGCAACACGCGCCGACACCCCGCTGAGGCTCACCGACGTGCGGGCCCTGCTCGACCGCCACCTGGCCGGGCGGCCGACCCGGGCGAACTTCCGCACCGGCACGCTGACGGTGTGCACGATGGTGCCGATGCGCTCGGTGCCGCACCGGGTGGTGTGCCTGGTCGGCCTGGACGACGGGGCGTTCCCCCGCATCGGGGTGGTCGACGGCGACGATGTGCTGGCCCGCGACCCGGTGACCGGGGAGCGCGACATCCGTTCGGAGGATCGGCAATTGCTGCTGGACGCGATCTGCGCGGCCACCGAGAAGCTGGTGGTGACCTACACCGGCGCCGACGTGCTGACCGGCGAGCCTCGGCCCCCGGCGGTGCCGCTGGCCGAGCTGCTTGACGCCCTGGACCAAACCACGTCCCAGAAAACAATCCGCGACCGCGTCGTGGTGCGGCAGCCCCTGCAGCCGTTCAGCATTCGCAACGTCACCCCGGGCGCGCTCGGATTGCCCACGCCGTTCACCTTCGACCGAACCGCGCTGGTGGCGGCGAAAGCAGCTGCCGCGCAGCGGCATCCGCGCCCGGGCTTCATCACCGGGGCGCTGACCGAGCCGCCGACGGCAGACGTCGCGCTGGCGGAGATGCTGGCGTTCTTCCGGGACCCGGTCCAGGGTTTCTTCAAGGCGCTCGACTACACCCTTCCGGCCGAGGTCGACGGGCTGCAGGACGCAATGCCGGTGCAGCTCAACGCTTTGGAGGCCTGGTCTGTCGGCGACCGAATGCTCGGCGATCTGCTGCGCGGCGCACCCCTCCAGTGGGCGCGGGAAGCCGAGTGGCGGCGCGGCACCCTGCCGCCGGGGCGGCTGGGGTGGCGGGAGGCCACCAAGATCAGCGACGGCGCCGGCGCCATCGCCGCCCTGGCCCGGCGATTTCGCGACGGCGTGAAGCAGGCGCAGGACGTGGACGTCGACCTGGGCAGCGGGCGTCGGCTCACCGGCACCGTGACCGACGTCTACGGCGACCGGGTCGTGTCGGTCACCTACTCGAAGCTGACCGGAAAGCAACTCATCCAGGCGTGGATCAATCTCCTGACGCTGACCGCGAACCACCCGGCACGCGAGGTGACCGCGGTCTGCGTCGGCCGCTCCACCGACGACACCGCGGCGGCACGGGCGCTCACCTCGCCGCGGGATCCCAAAGCGGTCCTGCAAGACCTGGTGGCGCTGTATGACGCCGGCCGGCGCGAGCCGCTCCCGCTGCCGCCGCGGA
The DNA here is from genome assembly GCF_035314905.1 of Mycobacterium sp. Taxonomy (GTDB): domain Bacteria; phylum Actinomycetota; class Actinomycetes; order Mycobacteriales; family Mycobacteriaceae; genus Mycobacterium. The sequence goes on along the minus strand of NZ_DATFYW010000136.1, from coordinate 14,995 downwards.
CCTCCTTCGCCTGGGCCGCCGCCCGCCACGCCGGCAGGGACCCGCGGTTCAAGGCGAATTCCGAGTGGACGAGCCATCGGGGCAAGCCGCGCGAGAACGAGAAACCCGCTTCCGCCAAGGCGTTCGGCTACCGCGCCCCGTTGGACGTGCTGACGGTCCCGCCCGGTCCCGGGGAAGATGTCGCGGGGGAGGACACCCGGCTGGGCGCCTACGCCGCGCGCATGTGGCTCCCGATGCTGCGGGCCGAGCGAAACCCGCCCCGGTGAAGCGCTTCGATCTGCTCGGGCGGCTACCTGCGCCTGCGACGACCACGGTGATCGAGGCGAGCGCGGGCACCGGCAAGACCTTCACACTGGCCGGCCTGGTCACCCGCTACGTCGCCGAGGGCGTCGCCACCCTCGACGAGATGCTGCTGATCACCTTCAGCCGCGCCGCCAGCCGCGAGCTGCGAGACCGCGTGCGCCGCCAACTCCGCGACGCCGCCGCGGCTTTCGACGATCCCCGGATCGGCGATGACAACGAAGTGATCCGCCATCTGCTCGACGGCACCGACGAGGAGCGCGGTGTCCGCAAGCGGCGACTGCGCGACGCGCTGGCCAATTTCGACGCCGCCACGATCGCCACCATCCACCAGTTCTGCCAGCTGGTGCTGCGATCCCTCGGCGTGGCCGGTGACAGCGACGCGGGCGTGACGCTGGTCGAAGACCTCGACGAACTGGTCACTGAGATCGTCGACGACCTGTATCTGGCCCGGTTCGGACCCGACCGGGACGAACCGGCGTTCACCCGGGGGCAGGCGCTCTCACTGGCGCGTGAGGTCGTCGCGAACCCCGGAACGCAATTGCGCCCTGCCGAACCGCTTTCCGGAACTACGGCGGCTGTGCGCCTCGAGTTCGCGCGGGATGTGCTCGCCCAATTGGAGCGTCGCAAACGCCGGCAGGGTGTGCTCGGGTACGACGACCTGCTGACCAGGCTGGCCGAGGCACTCGAGTCGGGCGATTCCCTTGCCCGACAACGGATGCGGCAGCGCTGGCCCATCGTGATGGTCGACGAGTTCCAGGACACCGACCTCATCCAGTGGCGGGTGCTGGACGGTGCGTTTCGCGGTCACTGCACGCTGGTGCTGATCGGGGATCCCAAGCAGGCGATCTACGCCTTCCGCGGCGGAGACATCGTCACCTACCTGCACGCGGCCGGCACGGCGGGCACCCGGGAAACCCTCGGCACCAACTGGCGCAGCGACGGTCCCCTGGTTGCGAGCCTGCAGACGGCGCTGCGTGGCGCGGCGCTCGGCGACGCCGAGATCGTCGTGCACGACGTCGACGTCGACCATCACAGCCACCGGCTGGCCGGCGCGCCGCGCAACGCGCCGTTTCGGCTGCGGGTCGTCAACCGCGACCGATTCGTTGTCCCGGACACCAAGACCATCGGGATCGACGCCCTGCGTGAGCACATCACCGAGGATCTGGCCGCCGACATCCGCGCGCTGCTGGCCGCCGGACCCACCTTCGCCGGACAGCCCCTGCGCCCGGCCGACATCGCGGTGATCGTCGAACGGCACGGTGACGCCCACCGGTGCCGGGAGGCGCTGGCGGCGGCGGGCATTGCCGCGGTGTCCACCGGCGGGGACGTATTCGACTCCCCGGCGGCCAGGGACTGGCTGTGCCTGCTGGAGGCGTTCGACCAACCGCACCGCACCGGGCTGGTGCGCGCCGCCGCGGCGACCACGTTCTTCGGGGAAACCGCGGAAACCCTTGCCGCAGGCGGTGATGCGCTCACCGAACGGGTGGCCGGCACCCTGCGAACCTGGGCCGATCACGCCCGCGAGCGGGGGATCGCCGCGGTGTTCGAGGCCGCCCGGGTGTCCGGGATGAGCCGGCGCGTTCTCGAGTGGGAGGGCGGCGACCGCGACATGACCGACCTGACCCACATCGCCCAGCTGCTGCAAGACGCCGCCCATCGTGAGCATTACAGCCTGCCCGCGCTGCGTGACTGGCTGCAGAGCCAGTGCGCCGAGGACAGCGACGCCGACGCGCGCCGCCGCCGCCTCGACAGCGACGCGAAAGCGGTGCAGATCATGACCTATTGGGGCAGCAAGGGCCTGCAATTCCCGGTCGTGTATCTGCCGTTCGCGTTCAACTGGAACGTCAAGTGCAGCGATCTGGTGTTGTTCCATGACGACTCCGGAACCCGCTGTCTGCACATCGGCGGCGACCACAGCGCCGAGTTGGCGTCGGCGCAGACACGCAACCGCGAAGAGCAGGCCGGGGACAACCTGCGCCAGGTCTATGTCGCGTTGACCCGGGCGCAATCCCAGGTCGTGGCGTGGTGGGCGCCGTCGCGTGACGAGGTCAACGGCGGCTTGTCGCGGCTGCTGCGGGGCCGGCGGATGGGGCAGCCCGATGTGCCACAGGAGTGCCGGCCGGGCGTCACCGACGACGAGGCGCTGGCGTGCTTCCGGGCGTGGGAAGCCGCGGGCGGCCCCGTGGTGGAGGAGTCGGTGCGCGCCCCCGCCCCGCAGGTGAGGCCGGACCGACCGCCAGATCGGCTGGGGGTGCGCCGCTTTGACCGGTCCATCGACACCGGGTGGCGGCGGACGTCGTATTCCGGGTTGATCCGGTCGGTGGATCTTCCGGGGGTGACTAGCGAGCCCGAGGTGACCGCGCTCGACGACGAGACCGGCGACATCCCGGTGGAACAGCCGACGACGGCCGGCCCGGATGTGGTGTCGCCGATGTCGGATCTGCCGAGCGGTACCACGTTTGGCTCGCTGGTGCACGCGGTGCTTCAGAACGCTGACCCGTTCGCCGCCGATCTGGCCACCGAACTCGAAACACAGATCCGGGCGCATTCGGTGTGGTGGCCGGTGGACGTCGCCTCCGACGCGCTGGCCGCGGCGTTGATCCCGATGCACGACACCCCGCTGGGGCCGCTGGCCGGGGGGCTGACTCTGCGCCAGATCGGCCTGCGGGATCGCCTGCGGGAGTTGGAGTTCGAGTTCCCATTGGCAGGCGGCGATCTGAGCGGACCTGCCGCGCCGCGTATTTCGCTGCGCGACGTCGGACGGCTGCTCGCCGGCCACGTGGCGCCCGATGACGCTTTGGCGCCGTACGCTGCCAGGCTGACGTCAGCCCTGGGGGATCGGCCGCTCAGAGGGTACCTGTCCGGGTCGATCGACGCGGTCCTGCGCATCCCCGATGGCGACGGGCACCGCTATCTGGTCGTGGACTACAAGACCAACCGGCTCGGTGACCCGGCGCGTGCGCTCACCGCGGCCGATTACGGCCCGGCACAGCTGACCGCGGCCATGCTTCATTCGGACTATCCCCTGCAGGCGCTGCTGTATGCCGTTGTGCTGCACAGGTTTCTGCGTGGGCGCCAGCCCGGCTACGACCCGGCCACCCACCTGGGCGGGGTGCTGTATCTGTTCGTCCGCGGGATGTGCGGTCCCGATACGCCGGTGACCGACGGCCGGCCCGCGGGGGTGTTCGGTTGGGTGCCGCCGCCTGCGCTGGTGCCGGCGTTGTCGGACCTGCTCGACCGGGGGAGGGCGGAATGAGCGTGCTGCCGGCCGACGATCCGTTGGTATGGCGCCGGGTGGCCGGGCTCGGTGGGCTTCTTGGATTATTCAACGAGGCCGGCCTGCTGGACGCCGCCGATGTGCACGTCGCGACGCGGCTGGCGCAGCTGGCCGGCGAGTCCGGCGAGTCGGTGGCCCTGGCGGTGGCGCTTCTGGTGCGCGCGCTGCGCGGCGGCTCTGTGTGCGTGGATCTGCGAACAGTCCACGCCGACTCCCTCGTAGACGATCTGCCGTGGCCCGATCCCGACGAGTGGCTCGCGGCGGTGCGCGCCAGCCCGCTGCTGGATGTGGCGCTGCGTTTCTACGGCGACTTGCTGTATTTGGACCGCTACTGGCGCGACGAAGACCAGGTGTGCGGTGACCTCGTGACGCGCCTGGCCGGCGGCGCGCCGCCCCCCGTGCAGGGGGTTGACGCCGCGCTGGACCGGGTGTTCCCGGCGTCGGGCTATGACGAGCAGCGCACGGCCGCGCGCATCGCGTTGTCGCAGTGGACAACCGTGCTCACCGGCGGCCCGGGCACCGGCAAGACGACGACCGTGGCCGGTTTGCTGGCGCTGTTCGCCGAGCAGGCCGAGCGGGCCGGCAAACCGCGTTCCCGCATCGCGCTGGCGGCGCCGACCGGCAAGGCCGCCGCACGCCTGCAGGAGGCGGTGCGTGGGGAGATCGACAACCTGGACGCTCCCGACCGGGCCCGGCTGGCGGGGCTGGAGGCGCTGACCCTGCACCGGCTGCTCGGGTGGCGGCCCGATTCGTCGGTGCGGTTCCGCCACGATCGCGGCAACCGGCTGCCGCACGACGTGATCGTCGTCGACGAAACCTCCATGGTCTCGTTGACGATGATGGCCCGGCTGCTGGAGGCGCTGCGCCCGCAGGCCCGCCTCATCCTGGTCGGCGACCCCGACCAGCTCGCCTCGGTGGAGGCCGGCGCGGTGCTGGCCGACCTCGTCGACGGCCTCGGGGGGCGCCATGATGTGCGGATCGCGCAGTTGCGCACCGCGCACCGGTTCGGGCAGACGATCGGGGCGCTGGCCGCGGCGATTCGGGGCGGTGACGCCGACCGGGTCGCCGAGCTGCTGCAAGCCGGCGGAGAACACATCGAATGGCTTGGTGGCGAGGACATTTCATCGCCATTGCGCGACGTGCTGGTGCCTCACGCGTTGGCGGCGCGAGCGGCCGCGCTCCGCGGCGATGCGGGCGCCGCGCTGGCCGCGGTGGACGCGCACCGGCTGCTGTGCGCGCATCGGCACGGGCCGCACGGGGTCAGTCACTGGAACCGGCAGGTCGAAACCTGGTTGACCGACGAGACCGGTGACCCGCACTGGTCGCCGTGGTATGCCGGACGGCCGATCCTGGTGACCGCCAACGACTACGGGCTGCACTTGTTTAACGGCGACACTGGCGTCGTGGTCGGGCGCGAGGGGGTGCTGCGCGCGGTGATGGCCGGGGTGCACGGGCCTGTCGAGTTGGCGACCGGCCGGCTCGCCGACGTGGAAACCATGCATGCCATGACGATTCACAAAAGTCAGGGCAGCCAGGCCGACGAGGTCACCGTGCTCCTGCCGCCCGGGGACTCTCGGATCCTGACCCGGGAACTGCTCTACACCGCCGTCACCCGCGCGCGGCGCAAGGTTCGGGTGGTGGGGTCGGAGGCCGACGTGCGCGCGGCGGTTGGGCGCCGGGCATTGCGGGCCACCGGGTTGCGGCAGCGGTTGGTGGCCGGACGGTACGAGGCTGACTGATGTCGCCGTTCACTCCCACAGCGCCCGCAGGTCCATGTGCGTCTCTGGGTCAAGTATTGGGCGCCAGCACCGATTGCAGATCGGCTCGGTCCCGGTCGCCAGCTTGGTGTCGTCGCGCAGTTGGCTTAGCCGGCGGATCGCTGCGTCCAGACACGATTTGCATATGTTCAGTACATGGCTGTCCGCGCACGCCCGCCCTTGGTAGACAGCCAAGTCGCCGCACAGCCCGCAACCGCGGATAGCCACCGCATGGTGGGCCCTGCGGGCTGCGACGAGTACGCCCGAAAGCTGCCCTCGACCTGGATTCGTCCCACTGCGGCGATCAACGACTGTTGTCATTCGCTTTCTCCTTTCCCGGCGCTCGGCGCCACTCTTCGACGACGGCGACGGTAGAAGATCGCACTCACCCGGCCACGGGTAGTCGACTACGCGTTTGTGCCGGGGGCAGTTGCGGCGGTACGCCCGCAGCGACGGCATCTGGCGTCGGTCTTGATTATGCGGGCCGGTGGCCGGGTATTCCATCACGTCACATTGTGCGAAAGGAGTGCCCATGACCGCGTTCACCGTCCCCGGACTCTCGGACAAAGCAGGCCGGGAGGTCGCCGACCTACTGCAGAAGCAGCTCAGCACCTACAACGACCTTCACCTCACGCTCAAGCACGTGCACTGGAACGTCGTGGGCCCCAACTTCATCGGCGTCCACGAGATGATCGACCCGCAGGTCGCGCTCGTGCGCGGTTACGCCGACGAGGCCGCCGAACGGATCGCCGCGCTGGGCGCCTCCCCGCAGGGCACGCCGGGCGCGATTCTGAAGGACCGCACCTGGGACGACTACTCGGTGGGCCGCGACACGGCGCAGGCGCACCTGGCCGCGCTGGATCTGGTCTACACCGGGATCATCGAGGACACCCGCAAGGCCATCGACCGCCTCGAAGACCTTGACCTGGTGTCGCAGGACATGCTCATCGACCACGCCGGGGAGTTGGAGAAGTTCCAGTGGTTTGTGCGCGCGCATCTGGAGAACTCCGGCGGGCAGCTGGCCAACCGGGGTGCCGGCACGGAGAAAGCCGCCGCCCGGGCGGCCAGGAAGTAGACCGCGACCGGGTAGGGCAGGCGCGCACGGAACCGATTGGCTTTCGGCAGGACGTCGACGAGGGCCGGCCTCGATCCACGGCATTGCCGTGAGCTGGCCTCGGCGGAGTACTCTGCCGACCGTGGACGACACGCCCTATCTGGTGATCGATCTCGCCAGGGTGCGCCAGAACTTCCACGCGCTGCGCGCTGCCCTGCCGTACGCGCAGATTCGCTACGCGGTGAAGGCGAATCCGGCTCTGCCGATCTTGCGCCTGCTCGCGGGCGAGGGCTCCGGGTTCGATGTCGCCTCGGTCGGCGAGGTCGGCGCCTGCTGTTCCGCCGGTATCGATTCCCGCCGGCTGACGTTCGGCAACACGATCAAGAAGGCGTCAGAGGTCGTGTACGCGCGTTCGCGCGGGGTGCGCCAGTTCGCCTTCGACACCGAGGGCGGTTTGACCACGATCGCCGGGCAGGCGCCGGGGTCCGGTGTGGAATGCCGGGTGGCGCTGGCGTTTCCGTCGTCGGTGACACCGTTCGGTCACAAGTTCGGTTGCGCTCCCGGCGACGCCGCCCGGCTGCTGAACCGGGCGCGAGCGCTCGGCCTGCGCCCGCAGGGGCTCTGCTTCCATGTGGGCTCGCAGCAACTCGACCCCAGCGCGTGGGAGCTCGGTATCCGCAGCGCCGCTCCGGTCTTCGATGACGTGGCGGACCTCACGACACTCAACGCCGGCGGCGGGTTTCCGATCGCGTACTCGGCCGGCGCGCCGGGACTCGACGTCATCGCCGACGCGATCACGACCGCGCTGCAACGCTACTTCGGATCCACCCCGCCACAACTGGTCGTCGAACCGGGACGCGCGATCGTGGGCACGGCGGGCACCATCCGGTGCGAGGTGGTGTCGGTGCGGACCGGCACCGATGGTCGCCGCTGGGTCTATCTCGATATCGGCCGCTACGGGGGGCTCGCGGAAACCGAAAACGAGTACATCCGGTACCGGCTGCGCACCGGCCGCGACGGCGACCCGGTCGAGGATGCTGTCGTCGCGGGACCGACCTGCGACGGCGACGACGTGCTCTACCGACGCTATCCGCTCCCGGTCACGCTGCGCGCCGGCGATGCCGTCGAAATCGGGGCCACCGGCGCCTACACCGCGAGCTACGCGTCCACGTCGTTCAACGGATTTTCCCCGCTGGCAACGTATTTCGTGACGGCGACCGATGCAATCCCGGCTGGGTAGCCGCTTCGCGGGTTGCCACGTCCTGGCCGAGTTCTTCGGGGTCGACCCGGCGCTCGCCGACGACGCCGGTCGCCTTCGCAACTTCCTCCGCGACGCGCTCACGAGCGCCGGAGCCACCGTGTGCCAGATGGTCGACAAGCGGTTCGAGCCCCACGGCGTGACCGTGCTGGCGTTGCTTGCCGAATCACACGCGTCGATTCATAGCTATCCGGAGCGGGGCGCGATGTTCGTCGACGTTTTCACCTGCGGTGAGTCGGCCGACGCGGAACTGGCGGTCGGGTTGCTGTGCAAGCAACTCGCGGCGTCGGATTCGCACATCCGGACCGTGTTGCGTGGTTCGGACAGCGAGATCGTCGAACCGATCGCACCGGGGCTGACCCGCAATTGGCGGCTGTCCGAATTGATCTGCGATGTGCGAACCCGGTTCCAGCACCTGGTGATCGGCCGCACGGAACAGGGCGTCTCGTTGTTCAGCGACGGTGAGCGCCAGAGCACCGAGTTGAGCCAGCTCGTCTATCACGAGGCGTTGCTGGTGCCGGCGCTGCTGCTGGCCGACAAGGTCGAGCGGGTGCTCGTCATCGGCTGCGGCGAGGGGGTGGTGAGCCGGCTGGCGGTCTCGGCCGGCGCAACGCATGTCGATCACGTCGACATCGATCGCGACGCGGTTCGGCTGTGCGCCGAGCACCTGCCGTACGGGTACTCGATGGGCGAATTGCGCAGGGCCGAGAGCGGACTGGGTCCGGTGATGGTGCACTACGGCGACGGCTGGGACTTTGTCGACCGGGCCACCGGGTCGTACGACGTCGTGCTGGTCGACCTTCCCGACGAGCGAACCGAGCCCGCACAGCACAACCGACTCTATGGTGTGGACTTCCTCGAGCGATGCCGCGCGATCGGTGGTGTCGTCGTCAGCCAGGCGGGCTGCCCGGCGCTGTGGCGGAACGAGACGCTGCGGCGGTCGTGGCGGCGCTTCCACGAAACGTTCGCCACGGTGGTCTATTTCGGCAGTGACGAGCACGAGTGGGCATTCCTGTCGGGCGTCGCCGAAGCGCGCGACGATCCCGTCGCCGGCATGAGGGCCCGATTGCGGACACTGCCGTACCGACCCGCAACGATCGACGCCGACTCGCTCGGGGCGTCCACGGTGCCACCGAAGGCGCTTCGCGAAGGGGTGGCGCCGTGACGTCACAGAATCGCGGCGGCGACCACCATGCCGAGCGCCAGCTGCACTGCGGCCACGATGAGGGCCTCGTGCATGTACTGATCGGACTCGAACAACTCGTTGATGCCGATGCCGAGCACGATGGTAGCGACCCTCATCATCACCACCTGCGCGGCGATCCCGACCAGCCCAAAGATCGCCGAGGCGATCAGGCCCTCCTCCAGTTTCCCGGATGACGCATAGATCGCCAGCACCACGATGAAGGCCACGCTGATGATCCCGGCAGCGGCAACGATGATGGCGTTGGGTTTGCCCTGGTCGACCATCTTGCGCAGCGGTCCCGGTGTGGCCAGGTCGATGGCGTAGAACCCGACCAGCATCAGCACCAGCCCGACGACGGCGTACAACGCGATGGCGCCGACCCCGCGACCGAGCGAATCCCAGTAGGCCGGGGCCAGTGCCAGCTCGGTTGTGATCATCGATTCAACTCCGTTCATGTAGCGGGATTCGGTGCGGCACGAACGCTGCTCCGTCGTCGGTCACGAGCCCGGCGCTCTCGCGGATTCCGAGCCCGGCGGACGAATCGCCGACGATCCACGCGCCCAGCGCGGGCCGCATGTCGTCGAACTCGGGCAGGGGGTCGAGCAGCTGATAGACGAAACCCTCGGCGCCGTAGATGCCTCCGGTGGCGGTCTCCATGCCGGCGCCGACGATGGTGATGTTCGCGCCTTCGCGACCGAGCTTGGGCTTGCGGACGTATTCGGTGAGCTCGTGCGGCTCGTCGAGGTAGGCGGGCAGCAGGTTCGGGTGCCCCGGATACATCTCCCACAGCACGGCCAGGATCGCTTTGTTCGACAGGAGCGTCTTCCACAGCGGCTCGATCCACATGGTTTGCGGCAGGCTGGCCACCACGTGCCTGCCGAACTGGTCGTCCAGTACCCACTCCCAGGGGTATAGCTTGAACATCGCGTGGATTCGCGCCTCTTCGAGGTCGGCGAAGTATTCGAGTGCGCTGTCCCAGCCGACGTCCTCGATTTCCAGCGCCACGGTCTCGAAGCCCGCCTCGGCTGCGGTCTCCTGCATATAGGTGGTGGTGATCTGGTCCTCGCCGGTAGCTTCCGCCCCGGACCACGAGAAGTGAAGTTCGTTGCTGGGCAGCAGATCCCGAAGTGTCTTCCAGCGGTCGACCAGTTGTTCATGCAGTGAGTTCCATTGGTCGGCGCCGTGGAATTTGTCTTGAAGCCAGTGCCACTGCAGGATCGCGGCCTCCAGCAGCGTGGTGGGCGTGTCGGCGTTGTACTCGAGCAACGTCGCCGGGGACCGCGCGTCGTAATGAAGGTCGAACCGCCCGTACACGTGGGGGTCTGACCGGTGCCATGATTCGGCGATCGGCTGCCAACTCCATTCCGGCAGGCCGAAGTCCGCGAACCGCTCGGTGAGGACCACCTGCTCGACGGCCTGCAGGCACATCGAGTGCAGCAGTTCGACGTCGGCCTCGAGCGCAAGGACCTCGTCCATGTCGAATTCGTAGTACACCGACTCGTCCCAGTACGGTCGGTCAGCGCCGGTCGCGTCGCGCGCCGGCGTCCCGTAGACCAGTCCTTGCGATTCGACGATCGACCGCCAGTTCGGCCGCGGCTGGGTTCTGACCCGCTTCACGAACCACCGCTCTTGCTGCCGCCGAACTTACTGCCGAGCCCGCCGCGCTGAATGGTCGTGCCGGACTTCGTGGCGATCGCCGCGCCTGCCGGCTCGACCGTCGTGCCACCGACCGGGCGGGATCCGACGGTCCCTGAGCTGCCGTAGTAGTAGCGGTATTGATGCCCGCCGTAGTAGAAGAAGCCGTTGAGGCCCGCGGTGTGACCGGTGCAGTAGTCGTCCGGCACGATCACCGGCTGGTCGCCCGAGTCGTCCTGCACGCAGTCCGCGCTGACATGGCTCGGTGACAGCGCCCAATACCCGAAGCCTGCCACCACACCGACGACCCCGATGGCCGCGGCGCCACCGATCAGCCGCCTGTTCCGCGTGTGCCGTTTGGCTTCCGCCGCGAGTCGTGCCTGCTCGATCTCCTGCTGCTTGCGGAAGGCCTTCTCCCGTGCGCGCGCCTCACCGACCGTCGGCGGGCGGGGCCGCGTCGACGCCGGGTCCTGATAGCGCGTGCTGCCACCGGATGGATACTCAGCGGGCTGGCCTTCGGGTTGCTCAGTCGGCCACGGGCCCGGTGCAGGTGGCTGCGGCGTACCGGTTTCGTCCCCGGGCGGGCCGCTCGCCGCCGGCGGATCCTGCCAGGACCCCACTAACGCTCCTCGAATTCGCCCAGGCCCCGCCGTGCGCCCAACCGCGGGACCGGCAGGCAGTCTCCCACAGTTGTGCGCCCAACGCTCCGCGATCACCGGGATTCGCGCGGGGCAGACGCCTCAGAGCCGTCGACCCGGGTGTCTATCCCGGCGGGCGCGACGTCCCCCGGGGCACCCCGGGGGTGAAGGTGACCGGCAGCTTGCCCAGCCCGGTCATGCTCGGGTTGCCGAGGTATTCGTGAACACCGCCGGCGTCGACCCGGTAGTCGGGAATGCGGTCGAGGACCGCCTTCACCATCACCGCGAACATGTCCCGCGCCAGATGCGATCCGATGCATCGATGCGGCCCGAGCCCGAACGCGACGTGGCGGTTGGGTGCGCGGTCCAGGACGACGTCGTCAGGGCGCTCGAACTCGTGCTCGTCGTGGTTGGCGGCGAGCCAGCTGATGATGAGCCGGTCGTTGCGCCGCAGCTGTTGCCCCCCGAGGACGATGTCGCGGGTGACTGTGCGGCTCAGTTGCTGATTGACCGAGAAGTAGCGGAGAAACTCGTCTGTCGCGGTCTCGTAGAGCTCGGGGCTGTCGATGAGTTTTTGTCGTAGACCCGGGTGGGTGCCCAGGTGGAGCAGGCTCAGCGCGGTCTGTGACGTCGTGGTGTCGACGCCGCCGGCGATGAGATTCCAGAGGATGTCGATGAGCTGCGCGTCGGTGAGTCGTTTGCCGTCGAATTCGAATTGAACGAGGAAGCTCGTCAGGTCGTCCCGCGGATCGGCGCGCCGCGTCGCTGCGAACTTCAGGAGGTCGTCCAGCACGGAAGGGACTGCCGCGATGACGTTCGCGTACTCGTCGCTGTCCTGGGGGACAGCCATTACCGAGTGGAAGAGGTTGGCGTAGAGCCGCCAGTTGTCGTGGGGCAGGCCCATCAACCGCATGGTCAGGATGGCCGGAACGGGGCTGGCGTAGTCGAGCACGAGGTCCATCCGTCCGTCGCCGATCCGTTGATCGAGGAACCAGTGGACCGATTGCTCCATGAACGGTCGCATCTCCTGGACGGCTCGCGGCGAGAAGAACGGGGCGAGTGCCCGCCGCAGGGCCTGGTGGTAGGGGCCGTCGACTTCGCCGATGCCGAGGGCGGGTTGGCCCTCGGGGCGCGGAACGCCCATTTCACCCTGGTAGTCCACACCGTCGGCCGCGTCGGGTTCGTATTTGTGCGCGAACGTGTCACCGTCCCGGGCGGTCTGGGCCACCGCGTCGTAACCGGTGACGAACCAGAAGCCACCGTAGTTCTGATTCCACGCCACCGGACACCGGCGTCGGAGCTCGGCGTTGACCTCCAGTTCGTTGAGGTTGAACTCGTCGGAATGATGATCGAAATCAACGACCACGTCGGCGCTGACATCGGGACGCGTAGTCATCGAAAAGCCCTCCAACACAAGGAAGTCTGCGCAATTGCCCTAGCGAGAGCGGTGCCGTCGCTAAGCTACAGCTTATTGGGCTATCTTTGCATTTTTATCTGTTTTGCACTCGGCGTGGAAGTCAAGGGGTAGGACCATCGACGAATGGGCGGCAGGAGCGACGATCGGCGGATTGGCGATCCCGGCCCTGCCCGATCTTGCCCGCATGCGCAGGGAGCGCTTTCGCAGGTTGCAGGATCAGCTCGCGGTGCAGGGCGTCGACGGCCTGGTTCTGCTCGGCTCCAGCTCGGTGGCCTATGCCACCGGCGCAGCCGTGCCCGCCCAGGATGGGGATCGTGCCGCGCTGTTCCGCCCGGTGGCGGTTGTGGTCAGCGGAGATTCGGCGCCTCACCTCTACACCCTCTGCGTCGACGGGGTGCCGCCCGACCTTCCCGGTGATCATCTGCACGGGCCGCTCTTTCCGGATCTCGACGACGGCATGGACCTGTTCGCCGAGGCGCTCGCCGACCACTTCTCCACGGGTGCCCGCATCGGAATCGACGACCAGACCCACGCGATGCTGCGCGGCCTGCAGGGGTTCGACTGGGTCGACGCGGCCGAGGTGGTGGGCGCGGCCAAGATCACCAAGACGCCCGACGAGGTGGCCTGCATCCGGCACGCGCAGCTGCTCAACGAGCTGGCGATGATCGACGCGTTGTCAATCCTCCGCCCCGGCGTCCGGCAGATCGATCTGAGCGCGGTGTTCCTTCGCCGGGTCTTCGAGCTCGGCGCTTCCGCCGGGGGAATCGATCCGATCTGGCAGGTGATGGCCCCGACCCGGAAGCTTGGGCCCTGGACCCTGCACGGAGACCTCGCCTACCCGACCGTCACCACCGACCGGTTCCTGCGGGACGGCGACGTCATCTGGGTGGACGCGGGTATCACCTGGGAGGGTTACGCCTCCGACTACGGGCGGACCTGGATCACCGGCGCCGAGCCGGTCCCGGATGCCCGCCAGCGTGGGCAGTTCCGTCGCTGGCGGGCGGTGGTCGATGCAGCGCTCGACATCCTCGAACCCGGGGTCTCGGCCCTCCAGCTCGGCAGAGCCGCCACCCAGGCCAATGACGGCGTCCGTCCCTGGATCGAGCATTTCTATCTGGCTCACGGCGTCGGCACCGACAGCGCCGAAATGCCTTTGATCGGAACAGACTTCGGTGATCGGTTCGACGAGCGGCTCATCATGCGACCGGGGATGGTGGTTGTCTTCGAGCCCGTCATCTGGGACGACGGTGCGGCTGGCTATCGTTCGGAAGACATTGTGGCCCTGACCGATACGGGATGGGTCAAACTGAGCGGCTCGACCTACGATCCGTACGGTCTGTCCGCATGAGCCCCGTCCCACGTGACCGCGGTGTGCTCGTCGGGACGATGGGCCTCGAGGACGACGCTCGCGTCGACTTCGCCCGCCTGCGTGCACAGCGCCGCGCAAAGGTGCTCTCCGGCATGGAGTCCCACGACATCGATGCCCTGCTGCTCGGCGGTGTCGGCGACGTGCGTTACGTGTCGGGCGCGCGCCAACTCGGACGATCCGGTGTGCTTCCGTTCGCGCCGGTCGCGGTAGTGGTGCGGGAAACCTCACGGGTGCATCTGCTTTCGACCTGGGACGAAGGGGTGCCGCCGGAGATAGGCCACGACGACCTCTACGGCCTGAGCTGGAATCCGGCCACCCTCGTGGGCGCGCTCGTCGCCATCCCCGGCTTGCGTGAGTCGCGGCGGGTCGGCACCGACGGGTTGACGCCGATGTTCGCCGGGTTGCTTACCCCGCTGTTCCCATCGGCCGATCTGGTTGACGCCGGCCCCGTGATGGCAACTGCCCGACGGGTCAAGACGCCCGACGAGATCACCTGCCTGGACGTGGCGTCGGCTATCGCGGAGGCGGCGCTGAGCGCACTCGAAGACGCCTTGGAGCCGGGCATCACCGAGCGTGACCTGCTCGGTGTCTACTACCAGCGGGTGGCGAGCCTCGGCGCGCCGGTAGCGCCGTCGGAAGGCGTCTGCTTCGCCACACCCACGCGCGGTCCGGTGCGGTTCCACCACCTGGTATCCGATCGCCCTGTCGGGGACGGCGAGTTGGTGGTACTCGCGCCTGGTGCGCTGTATGCCGGATACGAAGCCGGCTTGGCCCGCACCCGTGTGGCCGGGCGCTCCGCACCGCCGGGGACGGCGGATCTCGCCGCTCGATGTGCCCGCGGCATGGATGCCCTGATGGCCGCCTGCCGTTCGGGCAATACCGGTGCCGACCTCTATCGGGCTTGGGAGAGCGCCGGCAACCCCGAGTCCCGGGTGCCGCTGGCCCACGGGCTCGGACTGGGCGCTGAGCCGCCGCTGATTGGTTTGGGCCGCGGCGGCGACGCCACCCTCGAGGAGGGCATGGTCCTGAGCATCCAATCCTGGGTCGCCGACGAGGGGGTCGGGGGATGCCTGGAGCGGGCCACGGTGCGGATCGACGGCG
>NZ_DATFYW010000135.1:0-12954 GCF_035314905.1 Mycobacterium sp. | reverse complement strand
ATCGATCTCAGTAGCGGGAATGTCACCAAGTTCGAGAAGGCGTTGGCGCCGTTCATCGAATCAGCGACGAAAGTCGCTGGGCGCCGAGGTCGTCCGCGTGGCTCGCGGCGGGACGGGTCGGCGGCACGCTCCAAGGAGGAGCTGTCGGCTATCCGGGAGTGGGCGAAGAAAAACGGCCACAAAGTAAGCGCACGTGGCCGCATACCCGGCGACGTCGCGCAGGCCTACCAAGCCGCGCACCGGCGCTGATTCGTCACAATTCGGTAATGGCTCTGCCGCCCGCCGGGCATTTACAGTGGAACTGCCCCGGCGGTTGACCGCCGCGCCGCCGGGGCAGCCGCGTTTTGAACGTCACGGAGCTATTGGTGGCGCGGAGGCCGTCGGTGCGCAGCCTGCCTCGATTAGCACGATGGCTGCACGGCCCGCGTTGCCTATAGGCGGGCTGACTTGTTTTCCGGCGGTGCTACTGCGGAGGAGACCCAACGACGGGGAAGTTCGAAATCACCAAGGACAAGGGCGGCAAGTTACGGTTCCGGCTCAAGGCCCGCAATGGCGAAATCATCGCGACCAGCGAGGCTGATGAGTCCAAAGCCGGCGCCAAGAACGGCATCGCCTCGGTGCAGAAGCACGCCGCCGGTGCGAGTGTCGTCGACCTGACGGAGTAGCGCCGCCGAAGGCGACACTGGCGGGTTGGGCGGCAGGCTAGCGCCCGGTATCTGGCTTCGAGCCGTTGGCGATCAGCCCGTACAGCGGATTTTGCGCCGCGGCAGCGCGGTTTTCGCTTCCCGCCGCCGTCACGTACCGCTGGGAGGTCACCATGGATTCGTGGCCCAGTAGCTTCATCAACGTGTAGACGCTGACGTCGGCGTTGGCCAGCTCGGTGGCGTAGGTGTGGCGCAGCCCGTGCACCAGCGCGCCGCGCGCGCGTTGTCCGTCGAGCCCGGCCTTCTTGAACGCGCGCAGCACGCGGTATTGCAGGGTGCCCCGGGTGAGCCGCCCACCGTCGCTGCCGACAAACAGCGGCGCCGACGCCGGCCACGCGCTCAGCCCGCGCCCGGTGACTCCGCGCTGTTTGGCGGTGGTGGGGAACCGGGCGGCGCGGGTATCCAGATAGGTCTGTATCACGTCGATCAGGGCCTGCTCCACCGGGATTCGGCGATCCTTGCCGCCCTTGCCACGCACGTGGATGACGCCGCCGTCGTCGGTGAGGCGGATGTCGCCGACATCGGCGCGCAACAGTTCGTCGGCCCGCAGGCCGGCCAGCAGCGCGGTCAGCACCAGCGCTCGGTCCCGCTCGGCCCAATCGCTGCGCCGCCGCGAACCACTGTCGGTGTCGATGGCGGCCAGCAACTCGGCGACGGTGTCGCCGCCCAGGCCCTTGGGCAGCGTCTTCGCCACCTTCGGCCGCCCGATCAGCGGCATCGGGTTGGAGGCGATCAGCTCGCTGGTGTACAGGAAGGTGCACAACGTGTTCCAGTTCGACCAGCAGCGCCGGATCGACGCGGCCTCGTGCGTCGCGGCGTAGGCCGCGAACGCGGCTCGGATCGCCTCTCTCGTCAGCTCATCGGGTGTCAGCTCCGCGATCGCGTCGCGGTCAGGGGCCATCAGCGTCGCGATGGCGACGAAGTCCTGGCGATAGGCCTTGGCGGTGTGCGGCGACGGCTTTCGGATCGCGCGGTCGGCGAGGAAGGCCGTGAACCAGCCCGGATAGCGCACCGGCTCCCAGTCGGGCCTGTCAGACCGCGCCGCCATGCAGCGATGATCGCACGTGCCGGACGGAATCTGCCCGACCGCTGGGCGCTTCCGGCCCGGCGGGATCACAATCCGGCCGCGATGAAGATGAACGGAAGCTGACGCCCGGCCATCGCATCGACCGCCGTCGGGTGAACAGCTCGGTTCGCACAATCGTGATTCGTCGGACATGATGTCGGGGTGTCGGCGCAGTACAGAGGTGGCCATGCAGCGCGCTTAAGGGTGGCCCGAATGGCGAAGCCGCGGCCGGTGAACGACGCGGACATGGCCCAGGCGCGGCTGTTCGAGGTGATGCTCGAGGACGAGATCGCTGAGCTCGAGCAGCTTGTCGAAACCGTCGATGCGCGCTGTCGCCGCAACCAGATCGACGGCCTCAAGCCCCGGGCCTCCGAAGAGCTTGCACGGCTGCGGACGCGGCTCGCCGAAGCGCAGCGGCTGCTAACGGCATTGCGTAACCGGTTTCCGTAGCGCCGTCACATCACGCGTCGCCCGGCCGGTGACGCATCGTTCGGGTGTAGTCCGGCGCGGGGCTGCCGGTGGCGACGAAGATCATCCGGCGTCCCACTTGGACAGCGTGGTCACCGATCCGCTCGTAGTAGCGGCCGAGCAGGGTTACATCGACGACGGTGGCGGTGTCGCCCGTCCAGTCGGGCGAGGCGAGCGCGTCCAGCAGGGCAGCGTGCAGATCATCGAGGATGTCGTCCTGGTCCTCCAGGGCCGCGGACCGCTCGGGATCCGCGGTCTGCAACACCTCGCCCGCGGCGCCGATGAGCTCGACGGTCACCTGCCCGATCCGGGCCACGGTGGGCAGGATTTCGGCGGGCAGCGCTCGCGGGTGCCGGCGACGGGAAACGTCGGCAACGTGGCGCGCCAGCCCTCCCATCCGGGCGAGGTCGCCGACCATCTGGATGGCGCTGACCACACGGCGCAACTCGGTGGCTACCGGCGTTTCCAGGGCCAGTAACGCCACTGCCAGACGTTCGGAGGGTTCTCGCTGGGCGTCGACGCGCTCACAATGATCGATCGCGATCCCGGCGGACAGTGCGTCGTTGTGCACCAGCGAATCGGTTGCCTGGCTGACCGCCTCCCGCGCCAGGAGACACATCTCCAGCAGCTGGCCGGTCAGCTTGTCCAGCCGCGCGTAAAACTGTGTCCGCACCGCGCGATTATCGCCGTCGAGGGCTAACCGTGTCTCTTCTGCACGTTCAACTGATTGACTTTCATTTGAATAATGAAAGATCCGCAGTTGCGCTACCGCGTGGTCGGCACGGTCAGGGCGCGCCGGCGGGACGGGAACGGTGGCATCCTGGCCGGGTGGGATTCGTGTTTCGTCTCGCGGAGTTCTGGTGGCTGATCTTGCCGATCGGTGGCCTCATCTTCGCTTGGCGCCGGGCGGTCTCGGGTGCCGCCGAGTGGCGACCCCAGCGCTACCCGCCAGCGTCCACGATCGCGGGCCCCGAACGGAGCAGATCTGCGCGTGACCACGAAGCCGTTCGACGGCGGGAGATCACCCGGATCCTCGAAGAGCACAACCGGACGGACACCCGCTGGCTGGACTACGAAATCGACGTCGCCAGGCTTCTGGACTTCCCGATGATGACCGATATGCGCGATCCCCTGACGATGGGTTTCCACAGGGCCAAGCTGCGCGCTGATTTGCTGCGCCCCGTCAACGTCGAGGATCTGCTCGCCGAGCGCGACGCGGAACGGGAATACCGCGACGCGGTCGCCGATTACGTCGCCGCGTTCAACGTCGCCGAGGCGGAGGCGATTCGGAGGCGCCGCAGCGACTTTTCGCCCGCGGGACAGCAGCGGCTCGCGCGGGCCCAGGCCCTGCTGCGTCTGGCGTCGGACTCGGCGGCGACACCGCAGGAGCGCCGGCAGGCCTACGACAGGGCGTGCAAAGAACTCGACGGCCTCATCGTGCTGCCGACGGCGACACGCGCCGGCATCGAGCGCCGAATTGCCGGACAAATCGAAGGGTAGGCGGCGTCACGGCCGGCGACGCCGCAGCTCTGAAGGTCAGCTGAAGAGTTTGGCGCGGCACCGCAACGCGCGCCGCCGATCCCTAGGTTGGACCCATGGTGATGCGGCTCGCCGCGCTGCTGGGCGTGTTGCTCGTACTATCGGGGTGTTCGGCGGCGGGCCAGGCGGACGCTGGGTACCCCGGACGGGACCAGTGTGCACGCGATGAACTTCGGCGGCCTCAACCGCACCTACGGGTGTACAAGCCCGCCGGCCTGCCCGCGAGCGCTCCGCTCGTCGTCATGCTGCACGGCGGATTCGGCACCGGCGAGCAAGCCGAGAAATCCGACGTCGGTGATGCACATCCACGGCACCGCCGACCGGCTGATCCCTTATAACGGCGGGCGGGGCGCGGGCGTCGTCAACGGGCCGTCGGTGGCCGACGTCGATGCCTTCTGGCGCAACGCCGACCAGTGCGGGCCACCTGCGGTCACCACCGCCGGCCCGGTCACGACATCGACCGCCGGGTGCGCCGACAACCGCGCCGTCGTCGGCGGCCACCAATGGCCCGGCGGTACCACGTTCCTCGAGCGGGGTGACCCGATGTCGCAGGCGCTGAACGCCACACAGACGTTCTGGCAGTTTTTCGTCGATCATCCGGGATACCGGAACTGAAGCCGAGATGACCGGTGCCGGAACTCAGCGTCCACGGAGAGGCGGTGGTCATGACATTCACCGAGGCCGTTGTGAGGTTCATTCACTGGTTGCGGGCGGGTTATCCGCGGGCGGCGCCGCGCTACGGCTACGTGCCGTTGATCGCGCTCTGCGGTCGCGACACCGGAACGGATGACGGGCCCGCGTGACGCGCCGTGCGTCGGGATGATGTCGCGCGCGGTGCGGGCGGGCAGTTTTCCACGGGCTAGCCCGCCTGTCGCGCAGGGAGGACCGGGCCACTAACCCGGCGTCAGTGTGCTAGCCGCGGTGGCCGGCGGGCAGGAAGCGTGATCCTGGAGTTCCTCGCCGGCCGCCGTATCGCCGGCGCTGGTATCCACACGATCGGCGAGAATGACGAAGCCGGGCTGCCCGTCGGCGTCAAAGGTCCCCACCACCACCAGACTCTCATCCGCCATGTCGGCGCGTGCGCGCTTGTCGCGGTCGGCCAGGAGCGTGAAGGGGTTGACGGCGTCGAGATCGTCGCCGTTGACTGCGATGGCACTGTAGGGATGACCGGCGAGGGGGATCGGGAACGCGGCCCAGGTGGTACCGATCTCGGCCGCATGGTCGGTCAGCGCCTGATGCACATCGGCGCGGATGCAGTCGATGTGGATGTGCAGCTGGTCCTGCGTCTGCGCGACCTGGGAGTTGATCGCGAGACTGACCCAGTCGCGTGGCACCGGCCGCCCCGCGCGCTGATCGACGAAGAAGCGTGCGCGCCACGCCGCCGCGAAAAAGTTTGTCGCGCCGGGCGCCAGGACCGCGGGGCTTCCGATGCCCGACATGCGGCCGGTGGGGATGAGGAGAAACTGGGTCGCGCCGTCGATGTCCTTCAGCACGGCGTAGCCGTTGTCCTCGCCGCCGCTGACATCGACCAGCGCGCAGGGGGCGGGATCGCCGCTGTGCTGCTGGTCGGGAACGCAGCGGTCATGGACGATCGTCCAGATCGCGTCGGGATCGGCGTGCGCCCGGCCAACGCTGAGGCCCCGACACGCAACAATGAGCGCCGCCGCATACACGAAAAGGAAACGGCCCAGCGTCCACGCCCGGGACACCGCTGTTGGGCTGCGGCCGTGATGTGCGCGCATCGCGACGCTCCTTGTCTTCTCGGCAACTTGTCTTCTCGGCAACCCGCCGGACAGCTGACCCATCGTGTGGCGTCCAGGGTCACCCCCTCGGTTCCGGATAGCCGCCGAATTCGGCGTTTTCCGCTCGTCACGTGTTTCAGCTGGAGCTGCCATCCGATGCGAAGACGGGCATACGAACGCGAATCTTGTTCTGTGCAAAGGTTTCCGATCCCGCGGCGGTGTGTGCCGCTCATGGCGCGCCTCGCAAAACTGCCTGTTCGGAGCGGTTTTTCAGATCACTGTCAACCATCCTCAGCGATTTCTCAACGCGGCTGAATAGGTTCGGGCCAGTGCCATCCGGGCCGCGAGGTGGCGGTGGACATGTCGGGCCGCTTGGTGATCCGGGCGACCTGCGCGGCACTGGTCGCCGTGCTCGTCGCGCTGATCACCTACCAGACCATCCAGGTCCGCCGTTACCCCCCCGCGCCGTTCTTGTTAGCGTCTGGCTGTGGGTCGCCTCGGGGGAGTCGCCGCTGTCCTGCTTTTGATCTTTTCGTCCGTACCCGGTACGCCAGGCGCAGAGGCCGACGGCGGCGGGGACGAGCCGCAGTATGCGGACTTCTACACGCCGCCGGATCCGCTGCCGCCGGGTCAGCCGGGTGACCTGATCCGCACGGAACCTTCGCGGCTGGTGCTGGAGCCGTCCGGCCAGTTGGGTGCGTTTGTGGCCACCGGTACCCGGATCATGTACCGCAGCACGGACGCGCGCGGAAACCCGATCGCCGTCACCGGAACCTACTTCGAGCCCGACAACCCGTGGCCAGGCAAAGGCCCGCGGCCCCTGATCAGTTACGCGCCGGGGACGCAGGGGCAGGGCAATCAGTGCGCACCCTCGCGACAGTTCAACCAGGGCATCCACTATTCCGGGGGACTGGACCTGGCGTTCAACTACGAGGAGCTGTTCGTCGCCACGATGGTGGCGCGCGGATTCGCGATCGTGATGACCGACTACGAAGGACTCGGCACGCCGCCGATGCACACCTATGTGAACCGCCTCGCCCAAGGCCAGGCCGTTCTCGATGCCGCACGGGCGGCGCTGCGGATGCCTGGAACGTCCTTGGATCCGCACGGACCGGTGGCGTTCTGGGGGTATTCGCAGGGCGGCGGGGCGACGGCATCGGCCGCCGAATTGGCGCCGTCCTACGCCCCCGACCTTCATGTCGTGGGCGCCTACGCCGGCGCGCCACCGGCCGACCTCAAGGAGCTCTTGCCCTACGCCGACGGCAGCGCCCTGGTCGGCGTCGTCGGTTACGCGCTCAACAGTGTCATCGCCGCGTATCCCGAGGAAGCGGAAGCGATTCGCTCCAAGCTGACGCCCGGCGGCGAAGCCATGCTCGCTTCGGTGGCACGCCAGTGCATTGCCCAGACCATCGCCGACTTCGCGTTCCGCCATCTGCAGCCCTACTTCAACGAAGACATTTGGCAACTAGTCAACGAGGAACCCATCAGCAGCCTGTTCGATCTGCAGCGGATCGGACGCTACAAACCCAACGCGCCGGTGCTGATCAACAGCAACCGCTACGACCCACTGGTGCCGTGGACGGCAGCCAATCAGCTCGGCCGCGACTGGTGCGCCCTGGGCGCCGACGTCGAATTCCGCACCAACGAGGAACCACCATTCCTCAACAAGCTCGTCATCAACCACGCCCTACCGATGCTCGTCGACGGTGAGCCGGCCATGCAATGGGTCGCCGACCGCTTCAACGGCGTACCGACCACACCCAACTGCGGCCAATTCTGAGCGCGCTTGGGAAGCCCGACAAACGCGGCCGGGGGTCGTCCGCTGCGCGGTCAGGGGTTAGGTTGTGTCGGTGTGCGAGCTCTGCGTGTGCACACGCACGGATGCCGTTTCCCGGCGGGATGTGCTGAAAATTGCTGCCGCCCTGCCGGGTGTGGTCGGCTTGAGCACCCTGCTGGCGACGCAGGCGATGGCCGGGAACGGTATCGCCGGGATGCGGGTCTTCCTTGATCCTGGCCACAACGGCGCCAACGACTCATCGATCAACCGACAGGTCCCCGACGGACGAGGCGGCACCAAGGAATGCCAGACCACCGGCACCGCGACCGACGACGGTTATCCGGAACACTCGTTCAACTGGGACGTCGTGCAGCTCATCAATGAGGCGTTGACCCATCTGGGTGTCCGCACGGCGCTGTCACGGAACAACGACGATGCGTTGGGGCCGTGCGTTGATCAGCGGGCGGCGATGGCCAACGCCTTCGCGCCCGATGCGGTGGTCAGTATCCACGCCGACGGCGGCCCCGCGTGGGGGCGCGGCTTTCACGTCAACTACTCCAGCCCGCCGTTGAACAGCGTTCAGGCCGGCCGCGCCGTGCAGCTCGCCACCGTGATGCGAGACCAACTCGTCGCCTTCGGAATGCAGCCATCGAACTACATCGGTTCCGAAGGACTCTACGGTCGTCCGGATCTGGCCGGCCTGAACCTTGCTGAATACCCGGCCATCCTGATTGAACTCGGCAATATGAAGAACGCCGACGAAGCGATCGCGATGACGACGCCGACAGGTCGCTCCCAATACGCGGCTGCCGTCATACAAGGCATCGCGCAGTACCTCGGCCAGCAGACAAACTGACGGCGACCGCTCGCTATGGTCGAGACCCGTTGTGCCACTGTATGTTTCGTACCAGCAAACGGGTTCTGATCGCAGAAGCCGGGCCGGTCGTGGTTGGCGATCAGGGCGGTGACGCCTTGGGCTCCCACCACAGCTCGTGAATGTGGTTGTCGGTGAAGCCGTCCGGTAGAAAAAGTTGCCGAAAGTGTCCGGCGGCGGGGGTGGCGGCTCCTGCCCGGCCGTCGGCCGTGGTAGCGCTTTAACCGTGCTTTAACCGAGCACCGAGGCAACGCAAGTCGCTGCGTCGGCGACCAGCGCATCACTGGGTTCGGCGTCATATCCGCCGGCGCGATCCGACATGATCGCGACGATGTGCGGGACACCCGCGGGCGACCACACGACAGCGATGTCGTTGGCGCGTCCGTAGTCACCTGAGCCGGTCTTGTCGGCGACCTTCCAGTCGGCGCGAAATGCCACCCGGATCCGGTTGGCGCCGGTGGTGGTGCGTTCCATCCAATCGGTGAGCATGGCCCGCTTGTCGGGGGTCAACGCGTCACCCACGACGAGCTGCTGATAGATCCCACCGACGGCACGAGGAGTCGTGGTGTCTCGCTGATCGCCGGGGGCATCGCGGTTGAGCTCCGGTTCTGCCTGGTCCAACCGGCTGACGGTGTCGCCCAGACCGCGCAGGTAGGCGGTGAACTCCGCGGGCCCGCCGATGTCATCCAGCAGTAGATTGGCCGCGGTGCCGTCGCTGTAGCGCACGGCGGCATCACAAAGCTCACCGATTGTCATGCCGGTCTGCAGGTGCTGCGCGGTCACCGGGGATGCCGACCGGATCGCGTCGCTGCCGTAGGTAATCAACGTGTCCAGATGCGTGAGCGGATAACGATGCAGCACCGCCGCGACGAGCGGCGCCTTGAATGTCGAGCAGAATGCGAACCGCTCATCGGCGCGGTAGGCGATCGTGGCACCCGTGTCCGTTGACAGCACGTATACCCCAAGCCGCGCGTCATATGTACGCTCAAGGCCGGCAAGACGATCGGCCATACCGGGCGCGGGGGTCGAAGTCGTCTTTGCCGACCGGTCTTCACCCCTGGGTCGTCCGCAGCCAACCAGGGGCGCCAACACAGCCAGCGCCAACAGCTCCCGCCGGCCGACGCCGCTCATCGGCAACGAACCTCGATCAGCAAAGCCCTGCCCACCGGCACGCCACAGTGTGACACGGCCACCAGCCCCGCCTGCTGCCGTCCAGTCGAAACCCGGGAAGCGAAGATGGCCCCGCTACGTGCTCATGAGGACAGCCTGATCGCCTGCTCCGGGCAGTTCTGCTCACCGATGAGAGCATGCTCGTGCAGCTCACCGGGGATTTCCCCGACACGCACGATCGAGTGTCCGACCTCGTCGGCATCGAAGACGTCAGGCGCCAACGTGTAGCAGCGCCCGTGCCCGACACAGCGGTCCGCGTCGACCGAGACGCGGGTCACCGCGAGGGCACCGGGAACGTCAGCGGCAGGGTATCCACCGAGCGCAGCGCGCGGGTGTAGCTGAGCTCGACGCCGGGCGGGATCTCGTAATCGGGGATGCGCCGGTGGAACTCGCGCAACGCCACCCGCAGCTCCATGCGGGCCAAATGGGAGCCGAGGCAGCGGTGCGGACCGCCGCCGAACGCGCGGTGCCGGTTCGGGTTGCGCCGGAAGTCGACAACGTCCGGGTCGCGGAACTCGGCTGGGTCCGTGTTGGCGGCGCCGAGCAACGGGCTGACACGCTCGCCCTTGCTGACCGGGCAGCCGGCGAGGTCGACGTCGTGCATGGCAACGCGCGCCACCCCCGGCACGGGTGTCTCCCAACGCAACAGCTCTTCGATCGCGCTTGGCAGCACGTCGGGCTGCTCAATAAGCAGCCAACGCTGCTCGGGGTGGCGCGCCAGGTAGACGAAGAAACAGTCCAGCGAGTCCGTGACGGTGTCGAGCCCCGCGATCAGGAACAAGAAGCAGATGTCGAGCAGCTCCTCGCGTGACAACGGCCGGCCTTCGATGCCTGCCACGATCAACGCGGACAGTACGTCGTCGCGCGGGTTGGCGAGGTGGTCGTCGATGGTGCGCTCGAAGTAGTCGTAGATCTGTCGCGCCACCGGAGCCGCCGCCCGCCGGTGCTGCTGCGGGGCCCCCGCACCCTCCGGGCGGATCACGCCGTCCTTCCAGATCAGCAGCGTGTCCAGGTCCTCAAGCGGCAGGCCGAGCAGCCGCAGGAACACCGTGCACGGAAGGGGGACGGCGAACTCGGCGTGAAAGTCGCACTCGCCCCGATCGGCGAAAAGGTCGATCATCTCGTTCACCAATGCCGTGACCATCGGTTCTCGCCGGGCCATCTCGCGCGGCGTGAAGAGCGGGTCGAGGATGCGGCGGTACTTCGCGTGCTCGGGCGGGTCGACTTGCAGCGGGATCAGGGGCCGCAGATTACCGAGGTCGACCGCATCCATGTTCGACGAGAAGAGGTCGGTGCGTTTGAGTGCCATCTCGATGTCCGAGAGGCGGCTGAGGACCACCGCCTGGGGCGAGCGAAACACGGGAGTCGACTCGCGCAGGAACTTGTACATCGGCTGCGGCTCCGCGAGGCCCATCACCGACTGGTCGACGTAGCCTTCGGTTTCTGTCATGCCGCAAGCCTGACACCTCGGAAGGAACAGGCGCCCGATATCGCAAAGATACATAAGATAAGCGAGTTCCTGACCTCCGTACGTGACCGGCTCCCGTCGTTCAGGCGTCGGCGCGGCACAGGGCAGACGGCGCTAATCCCCGGTAGGAGGTCGCGACATGTTCGACCTGAAGGTAGTCGGTGGCACGGTGGTCGATGGCACGGGTGTGCCGCGTTACCTCGCTGACGTCGGGGTAAACGATGGTCGGATCGTTGAGGTCATGCGGCGGGGGGCGACCGACCCCGGGCTGGAAGCTCAGGCGCGGGAAACCATCGACGCGACCGGCCGCATCGTCGCGCCGGGGTTCGTCGACATTCACACCCACTACGACGGTCAGGTGAGCTGGGACAGCCTGCTCGAGCCCTCGAGTGGCCACGGCGTGACCACCGTCGTCGCCGGCAACTGCGGCGTCGGCTTCGCCCCGGTCCGGCCCGGCCGCGAAGACTGGCTCATCGAGCTCATGGAGGGCGTCGAAGACATTCCCGGCACAGCGCTCACCGAGGGCATCTCGTGGGGCTGGGAAAGCTACCCGGGATACCTCGACGTGATCGAGCAGGGAAAGTTCGCCGTCGATGTCGGCAGTCAGATCGCCCACGGCCCGGTCCGCGCGTACGCGATGGGTGAGCGCGGTGCGCGCAACGAGCCAGCTACACCAGAGGACATCGAAGCGATGGCCCGGCTGGTGCGTGAGGCGGTCGAGGCCGGGGCGCTGGGTTTGTCGACATCGCGTACCCTCGGCCACCGAGCGGTGGACGGCGAGCCGGTCCCGGGGACCTTCGCCGCCGAAGATGAGCTTTTCGGCCTGGGCAGGGCGATGGCCGCGGGCGGCCGTGCGGTATTCGAACTCGCTCCGGAAGGCGTTGCGGGGGAGGATATTCTCGCCCCCAAGCGTGAACTCGCGTGGATGGAGCGGCTTGCCGCAGAGATCGACCGCCCCGTCTCGTTCGCCCTGATTCAGATCGACGCCGCGCCCGACCTGTGGCGCGAGCAACTCGAGATCTCCGCCGCCGCGCATGCTGCCGGCAGCCGGTTGTATCCGCAGGTCGCCGCCCGGCCTTTCGGCATGTTGATCGGCTTTCCCGGGCATCATGCCTTCACGCATCGCCCCACCTATCGCAGGCTGCAGGCCGAACTCGGACCCGAGGAGCTCGCGGCACGGCTGGCCGACCCGGCGGTCAAGTCGGCGATCCTGTCCGAGACCGACCTGCCGCCCGACCCGTCGGTCCTGTTCGACACCATGTTTGCGCTCGTGCAGCATGCGTTGGGGCGCCTCTACGCCATTGGCGACCCGCCCGACTACGAGCCGACACCCGAGCGCACGGTAGCGGCGATCGCGCGGGACCGCGGCGAGGACCCACTGGCCACGCTCTACAACCTGATGTTGGAGTCAGACGCGGCTGCGATGCTGTTGTTGCCGCTCCTCAACTACAGCGACGGCAACCATGACGCGATCCGCGAGATGCTCACTCACCCGGCCGGAGTCGTGGGTCTGTCCGACGGCGGCGCCCACTGCGGGATGATCTGCGACGCGTCCTATCCCACGTTCCTGCTCACCCACTGGGCACGGGACCGTCACCGCGGCGAGAAGCTCCCGCTGGAGTATGTGGTGCGCAAGCAATGCCACGACACGGCTGAGCTTTTCGGCCTCGGCGACCGCGGCACGATCGAGGTGGGCAAGAAGGCCGACATCAATGTCATCGACATGGATGCGCTGACGTTGCATGCCCCGCAGATGGTCTACGACCTGCCCGCCGGCGGGCGTCGGCTCATGCAGCGCGCAAGCGGATACGCCGCCACGATCGTCAGCGGGGTGGTAACCCGCCTCGACGGCGTGGACACCGGCGCGCGCCCGGGCCGCCTGGTGCGAGGCGCCCGCTGACCGGGTGACGTTGCCCGGTAACGGAGTTGCCCTCGGTCACTCTGCTAGCGAGTCCGAATCGCTTGCCGCCCACAAGAAGACCCGCGCGGCGTGGATGCCGGTGCACTGCCGAAGCCGGCCACCGACTCTGCGCTACCCAGAACTGCCCCACCGGCGAACCTACTCAGGTGCTCGGCCGGGTGTTCACCGTCTGCCGCCGCTGGAATCAAGCCAACCGAGGATGACACGCAGGGCGAGTCCCAAGTT
>NZ_DATFYW010000134.1:0-21574 GCF_035314905.1 Mycobacterium sp. | reverse complement strand
ATCGCGTTCGACCGCGACGAACACACCGTGGGCATCTCGGCCGCCGGTATCGCCCGGCGCGCCGCGGGCGCCAACGTCGTCGCGATCTCGGTGCCGGCCCCAACCGATCGGTTTCGGGCCAACGAGGACCGCATCGTCGCGGCGTTGCGGGCGGTGGCCGCCTCACCCGCGTGGGCGCGCTGACATCGACATCGCGGGCGGTCGGCCCCGTCACAGCCCACTCCGCCCTACCGCACACCCTCTTTCAGATAGACGACCCGCAGCACGTGTGCCACCTCGGGACCCATCACCGCGCCCGCCAGTTCGCAGAACGCGGCGACGAACTGCGGCCCGTGCGGGGGCTCAGCGTCGCAGAGGTGGTGCGCGACCTCATGCAGCACCACGAGTTCGCGCAGCGCCCACGTCTTCCGCTCCGGCACCGCGATCACGGCCGACCCGTCACGGCGTTCATAGTGGGCGGCCGTGACGCCGCGACGCGCCCGCACTACGAGCGGCTCGACCCCGGGCCAGCGATCCCGCACTGCCGGGTGGCTCAACACTGAATCCACATAGCGCTGCACCGACTCCACCGACCCGAACCGGCCTTCCGGCGGCAGGGTCAGCTGGGTGCCGAAGAAATCGACCGCGCCCGAGCCGTGCTCGGCCGACCGGTCGAACAACATGCGCACGAAGTGTTCGGCGGCATAAACCTTCGAGCGCTGCGAATCCCGTGCAGTCACTTCTCCAACGGGGTGCGCGCTCCTGCCAACTCGGCGCTGTTGCCGAGCCGCGCACGTCGACCCGCGCGGTCGCCGGCGCGTCGTGCCGCCGACGAATATCCCGCCGAAGCCCGGCTGGCATACCAGGTGCCGCGCGCCCTGGACTCGTGACGGTAGAAGTCGTGCAGCTCGATCTCCTTGTCGCGCAAGGCGATTGCAGTACCGGGTCGGCCGCGTCGCTCATCCTTTGCCTCACGCTGCGCCTCCGCGCGTGCCTCGGCCAGCCTCTGGCCGATCCGGGCGCCGAACGCGAGCTGGAAGTTCAGCCGTGCCGTGATCGTGGGTGTGGGCCGATGCGCGCCGGAGGTGAGGTAAGCCTCCGAGGCGCGGACCATCTGCATGACCAGGCTGGCGTACAGCGCGTGGGTCGCATCGATGTCTTCGGCGAAGCCGTAGGCGTATACGAACGCCGAGTTCGACGCCACATCGACGCGCACGTCGTTGGCGGCGGCGACCAGGGCGAAAAGCTGCACATAGGTGCGCAGCCCCTTGGTCCCGGCCGCGCCGATCGTGATCGTGCGCTGGACAGGCGTTTGCGCCTTGGTGCGGGTAGCCGCGTGGGAGCGCGCGACAGCCAGGTCGATCGAGGTGGCCGTGGCCAGCCGTTGCGCCGCGGCCATGAAGGCCTCGGCCTCGTGCGCATTATCGGTGCCCTCGGCCTGGCGAAGCAGGGCGGCGATGCGCGCCAACATCTTGTCGTCGGTCATGCGCCCCACGCTAAACGACACCTCCGACGAGTTCACCGCGACACGAAGCCATCCAACGCCGAGACCAGTTGCGGCGACAGCGGCTGGTTCTTGGCATAGTTCGCGACGCTGTCGCTCGGGTCGTCCTTCAGCACGTGGCTGACGCCCTTGAGTGCCACGAAGTCGAGATTGGTGTGCGCCAGTGCGGCCGCGAGCGGCTGCATCGCCTGACAGCTGGCTTGCGCGTCGGAGTCACTGCAGGTCAGCAACACGGGAGTGTCCGGCCGAATGCGGTCCGCCAGCGTGATCGGATCGATCGCGTCGGCGTCGACAACGGCCCTGAGATTGCCCGGATTGAGGATCGCGCTCAGCTCGCCGGGCAGGTTCGGGGGAACGGGGCCGCCCGCGCGCACCTGCGCGACCGCCGCCGTCCAGGCCGCCAGCGTCTGGTCGCCCTGCTCGCGCGTCTGGCGGCCTGCGTTCACATCCGCGTCGACGGTGGAACGCACCCTGTTGGTGATCAGGTCGAGGTAGCGGCCGGGCAACGGCTGCAGCAGGCCGAGCGAATGGATCTTTGGCGCGTCGCCCATGTCGGTGGCCAGCGTCATCGCGTGAATCGTGCCCTCCCCCAACGCATACACCGAAAGCCGTGCTTTGTCGGTGCCCGGCTGCCCTGCCAGCAAGCGGACCGCTGCCCGCGCGCCACTGTCGTAGGTGGCACTGCCCACCTGCGCCGGATTCGCGGCGTAGGGGCCCAGCCCGGTGCGACCGGTGCCCACCTTGTCGTAGCGGAGGCTGGCCACGCCGCGGTCGGACAGCAACCCGGCCAGTGCGCGCATCGTGCCCACCGGTCCGGCCACCGCGTTGTCCCCGTTCCGGTCGGTCGGCCCGCTCTCGGATATCAGCAGTGCCGCCGGCGCGGGCGACGCCCCGGGATGGTGCCGATAGGTGCCGTGCAGCGTCAGACCCTCGGCCACGAACGTCACCTCGTCGTCGACCCAGGCCGCCGGCGGCGTGTGCGTCGAGCAGCCCGCCACCGCGACGAGCGCCGCCATCCACAACCAGACACGCCGGCGGGGCGCGTATGTCACAGATGAACCTCGATCCACGACGTCACGTCGTCGAGCACCAGTTCCTTCTCCGGTTCGTTGAACACCTCGTGGTACAGCCCGGGATAGACCTTGAGCGCGACATCCGGCGAGGCAGTGTTCTCGGCCAGCATCATGCTGCCCTGAACCCCGATGAGCTTGTCCTGCTCACCATGCACGATCAGCAACGGCGCGGTCAGCTTCGCCGCGAGCCGGGGCTGGTTCTCGCCGACCTGTAGCAGCGCGCGCGAGATACCCGCAGGCAACCAACCGTGGTACACCAGCGGATCGGCGTTGTACCGCGCGACCACCTCCGGGTCGCGGGAAATCGCATCCGTCGGCAGCTTCTTGGCCGCCGCGCCGGGAAAAAACCTCCCGACGAGCCTGCCGACAAGCCTCAGGGCGGGCGGTGCCTCCAGCTGCGCCGCGACGGCCGGGCCCGACAGCACCATCGCGACGTAGTCATCCGGGTGCTCGGCGCCATAGGCGAACACGATGCCCCCGCCCATGCTGTGGCC
Source organism: Mycobacterium sp. (assembly GCF_035314905.1). Lineage (GTDB taxonomy): Bacteria > Actinomycetota > Actinomycetes > Mycobacteriales > Mycobacteriaceae > Mycobacterium. Next base: position 18,524 of record NZ_DATFYW010000134.1, on the reverse strand, counting down.
CACGACGACCCTGTTGAGGTCGGGGTGGTCTCGGGCGGCGATGTCGACCAGGGTGGCGAAGTCGTCGGTGTAGTGCGACAGCCGCTTCAGCCATACCCGCTTGCCGCCCGATCGGCCGTGGCCGCGGTGGTCGAGCGCGTAGACGATCAGGCCGGCCTCGCCGAAACGCTGCGCGACGTGGTCGTAGCGGCGGGCGTGCTCGGCGTAACCATGCGAGAGCACGACGACCCCCCGCGGGTCGTCCTCTGGCGTCCACACGTCGTAGACGATGCGAACGCCGTCGACGCCGTCGAAGGAGTGCTCGGTCCTGGTGCTTGCCATCAGCAGAGGGTAATGAACGGCGGTCCGCGTGCGTAAGCTCGGTGCGGTGAGTGTCCTGGCACATGAATCGGATGACGAGTTTCTGGTTCAGGCCGAGCCGCATCGGCGCGAGCTGCTCGCCCATTGCTACCGCATGACCGGCTCGCTCCACGACGCCGAGGACCTGGTCCAGGAGACGTACTTGCGCGCCTGGAAGGCGTACTCGGGCTTCCAGGGCAGGTCGTCGCTGCGGACGTGGTTGTACCGCATCGCGACGAACACCTGCCTGACCGCGCTTCAGGGCCGGCAGCGACGACCGCTGCCGGTCGGCCTTGGCGCCCCGAGCTCGGATCCCACGGGCGAGCTCGTCGAGCGGCACGAAGTGCCATGGCTCGAGCCGCTGCCGGACGACGCGGCCGACCCCTCGGAGATCGTCGGCTCGCGGGAATCAGTGCGGCTGGCGTTCGTCGCTGCGCTGCAGCACCTGTCCGCGCGCCAGCGGGCGGTGCTGGTGCTTCGTGATGTGCTGCAGTGGAAGGCCGCCGAGGTGGCCGAGGCGATCGGCACGTCGACAGCCGAGGTGAACAGCCTGCTGCAGCGGGCCCGTGCCCACCTCGATGCGGTCGGCCCCAGCGCCGACGATCGGCTACCGCCGCCCGATTCCCCGCAGACCCGGGATCAGCTGGCGAGGTACATCGCGGCGTTCGAGGCGTACGACATCGATCGCCTCGTGGAGATGTTCACCGCCGAGGCGATCTGGGAGATGCCGCCGTTCGACGGCTGGTACCAAGGTCCCAATGCGATCGGCTCGCTGATCCATCACCAATGCCCGGCCGGCGGGCCCGGCGACATGCGGCTGATCCCGCTGCTCGCCAACGGCCAGCCCGCCGCGGCGATGTATGTGCGCGACGGCGCGGGGGCACCTCCCGCTTGTGGGGGCAGGCATGTGCCGTTCCAGCTGCATGTCATCGACCTGACGCCGGAGGGGGTGTCGCACGTGGTGGCGTTCCTCGACACCACCTTGTTCGCGAAGTTCGGTTTGCCGCAGGAGCTGTAGCGCGGCGCACGGGCGCTCTTGTGCCCGAACTGGGATTGGGCCCGGCGATCCCGGCGGCGCGACCCGGTCCGGGAACGGGTCGAGGATGAAGTCGACGAGGCTTGAGGGCTCGCCTTTCGATTGGATGAGAAAGCCAGGGTGATCGGGGTCACCTGGCAACAACCCGTAGAAGCCGTCCCCCTTCCGAAACGTAGCTGCTCCGCGGCCCTTCAACGCCCGATTTTGGGGCCGACGACGAGAAGCGGTCAGGGCTCGGTGAGCCGTCGGCGGGGTCCCGGCGCACAGCAACCTCGCAGGAACTGCCTTCACCATGTTGGCGTGACACCTTCGATGGGGAGGGTCGCCGCGACACTCTTGGCAGACCCGCCGCCCGCAGCCGTCCAGTACCGCCACGGCGTTTCCTTGCTGCATGGGTGGTTGCCCGTCACGATCCAGGCGGTCGCTGCCGCCGCACTGTTGCTGGCGATCGGTTGGCGCACCGGCCGCTGGCGGATGATCTGGTTGCCGCTGGCCGTGCTGGTCGGAGTGGGCGCGGCCGCCTGGGCGCACTGGTACATCGACTCGCAGGGAATGGCCGACGATCCGGCGCCCCCGGAGTTGTGGACCTGGATCGGCCTGACCGGGCTGGCGATCGCTGTCGTGTTGCTCGGCTGGCGGACGGCGCGCTGGTGGCGCCGCGGCACATCTCTTCTTGCGGTCTTTCTGTGTCTGCTCAGTGCGGGCGTCGCGCTGAATCTCTGGGTGGGCTACTTTCCGAGCGTGCAGACCGCGTGGAACCAGCTCACCGCTGGGCCGCTGCCCGACGAAACCGACATGGCCACGGTGACCGCGATGCAGCACAACGGCACGGTCCCGGCCAAGGGCGAGGTCGTTCCGGTGACCACCCCGAACGACGCGTCTCACTTCAAGCACCGGACCGAGTACGTGTACCTGCCGCCGGCCTGGTTCAAGTCCGACCCGCCACCCAAGCTTCCGGCGGTGATGATGATCGCGGGCGAGTTCAACACCCCGGCCGACTGGCTGCGCACCGGCAACGCGACAAAGACGATCGACGACTTTCAGGCCGCACACGGCGGCAACGCGCCGGTGTTCGTGTTCGTCGACACCGGCGGATCGTTCAACAACGACACCGAATGCGTCAACGGAACCCGCGGCAACGCCGCCGATCACCTGACCAAAGATGTCGTGCCGTACGTGAATTCGACGTTCGGGACGAGCTCGGGCGCCGCCAACTGGGGGGTAGTCGGTTGGTCGATGGGCGGCACCTGCGCGGTGGACTTGACCGTGATGCATCCCGATCTGTTCAGCGCCTTCGTCGACGTCGCCGGCGACCTGGCCCCGGTCGCCGGGACCAAGGAGCAGACCATCCAGCGGCTGTTCCACGGCAACGTGGCCGCATACGACGCCTTCGATCCGACGACGGTCATCGAAAAGCACGGGCCGTACACGGGCGCGGCAGGATGGTTCGCGATCTCCAGCAGCCCCCAGACGCAGTACCACAACTCGAACGCGAGCAGTAACGCCGTCGGATTGGGCGGACGCGACGCCGGCGGCAATCCCGGCGACCAGACCCAGGCGGCCAACTCGCTCTGTGCGCTCGGAAAGACCGACGGCATCAACTGCGCCGTGGTGGCGACACCGGGCAAACATGACTGGCCGTTCGCGATGGCCACGTTCGCATCGTCGCTGCCGTGGCTGGCGGGCCAGATCGGAACACCCGGAGTTCCGCACATTCCGCTGCCCGGCGCGGCACCGGCGCCGACCGGCGCGCCGCCGTCCCCTGTGCGAGCCGCGAGCAGGTAATCGGGTAGGCAATGACGACGACTGGGCCCCGCCACCGGGCGGGGCCGGTAACCCCGGCAACCCCGGTCACCCGCCGCATCGGGTTCACGACCGCTCGGATCTGGATGGCCGTGGTGTCCGCTCTCACGGTGGCGGCAACCGGAGCGGGTGCCGCAGTTCGTTGACCCGCAGACCGTTGGAGTAGGAGAGTTCTCATCGGTTCTTTCGGCCACGAATCGCCATCGTTGCCTGCTACGTTTGCGGTCAGACAACGTTTCCCGGTCTGGATCGGCGACCGATAAGTGGCCATCAGAAATGGTTGACCGACTGCAGGTGCACCCCGTGTATGTGTACGCCGCGGCTGAACGCACACGCCCGTCGCCAACACCGCCATGCCAGAGCGTGGCTCGGCAGCGAAGATTCCCGACCGCACCGCACGGGGGTCCTCGATCTGACCAAGACGGCGCCGTGTTGACCAGGAGGTGCGAGACGTGAGTGGCGCGACGTACATCGGCGGTTTCCCCTAACTTTGACGCGGCTTTGCCCAAAGCGCGCAGTGAAAATCGTCACTTTTGACCGCGGTCCCCGTCGGGAACCCAGCTGAGGTAGGGGCGAGCGAACCGTGCCGGCCCAAATACACGAATCGGGGAATGACATGGCGAACTATGTGAGTGGTCCGATCCTGGCCGTCAAGGGACTCGTGGAGAGTGTCATCGGCAAGGCGAAAGAGCTGATTGGAACGGTCCTCGGTCGCGGCGACATCACCAGCGAGGCTCGGGCCCAGCAGGACAAGGGCGACGCGCTGCGTGATGCCGGGAAGAAAGAGACACAGGCGCAGAAGGCGCGGGCGGTTGCGAAGGCGCAGGACGAACGTGAGCGCGCGAATCAGAAGCCGTAGCCGCTAATCCTCGACGAGCGAGAGCGCCCCGGACGGGCACAAGTTGACCGCTTCCCGAACGCGTTGTTGGTGGCCGTCCGGGACACTCCCGCATCGCAACAGCACGATGCCCTCCTCGTCCTGATCGAAGACCGCCTCGTCGGTCATCACACACATCCCCGCACCGATGCAGACGTTGCGGTCGGCCAGCACCTTCACCACGTCACCTCCAGCGAGCGCCACACCGACTCTCTGATCCGGCCTAATTCGTCCGTCGGATCGAAAGCGTTGCGCCGCATGTGCAGGGACGGCAGCGCCGGCGCTTCGGTCATGATTTCGACGGTACCGACTGCCCGCGGAAACGCGCCCGACGCTTTGGACATCGCCGACGTCGGGCCCCGGCGATCGCCGACGGGACCAGCCGCGTGCGCGCCGTACCTGACGCTGCACCAAGACTCCGTGGTCAAGAGCGAGGCGGACTGGTAGCCAGACGCGTCAATATCGTCTCCGTCCACGACCGCACCGCCCGTAGTTGCGCCGCACTCACGCCGTCGAAGAGGGTGGACCGGATCAGCTCGACATGGCCGGGCGCTGCCGCCTCCAGCGCCGCGCGGCCTCGGTCGGTGAGCCTGACGTAGGCGCCACGTCGGTCGTCGTCGCTGCCGCGCCGGATCACGAGGGCGCGCGTACGCATCCTGCGCAGCTGGTGCGACAGCCGGCTCTGCTCCCACCCCAGCACGTCGGCGAGCTCGAACACCCGCAGCGGGCCCCGCTCGGAGAGCGCCACCAGGACCTCGTAGTCCGACAGCGACAGTCCGCAGTCGCGTTGCAGTTCGCGGTTCATCGCCCCCCGGAGCCGGGTACCCATGGCCAGGTAGTTGCGCCAGACACCCTGCTGCTCGTCGGTGAGCCACACCCGGCAAGCGTACCGGAATACATGACACGTCATTAATGTTGTCGGCTGCAACGGCAGCCACCTAGGCTGGCAACGACCTGACAAGGGGTGATCACATGACCGCCGCACCTGTCGTGGATGTTCGTCGCGCAGCGGACCGGTTCGCGACAAAGATTTCGTGGCTGGACTCAAAGCACTCATTCTCGTTCGGGCAGCACTACGAGCCCGCCAACACCCATCACGGCCTGCTGCTGGTCAACAACGACGACATCGTCAAACCCGGCACCGGATTTGAGACGCATCCGCACCGCGACATGGAAATCGTCACCTGGGTGCTGCGGGGATCCCTCGCGCACCAGGACTCAACGGGCCACTCCGGGGTCATTTATCCCGGCCTGGCGCAACGCATGTCGGCAGGAACCGGAATCCTGCACTCGGAGAAGAACGACTCGTGGAGATTGACCGGCGACGAAACCCACAGCGAACCGGTACATTTCATTCAGATGTGGGTGCTCCCCGACGAGACGGGCGTAACGCCGGGATATCAACAGCTCGAGATCGACGACGAACTGCTGCGCGGCGGCCTGGTGACCATCGCTTCGGGCATGCCTGAGCACCGCGACCAGTCGGCGATCTCGATCCGCAACCGCTACGCCGCACTGCACGGCGCGCGCATGCAGGCCGGGGACAGCATTCGGTTGCCGCAAGCGCCGTATCTGCACCTGTTCGTCGCGCGCGGCCGCGTCACGCTGGAGGGTGCGGCACCACTCGGTGAAGGCGACGCCGTCCGCCTCACCGCGTCCGGCGGCCAGCAGGTCACCGCCACGGAACCGTCGGAGATCCTGGTGTGGGAGATGCACGCCGGCCTGGCCGCGTAGGCCACCGTGACGGCCGCCCGTCCCTCGCCGGTGTTCCGTCATTCGGCGCAGTCCTGACCGCGCGCGTTTATTCTCGGTGCGGGTGCGAATGGCCGGAGCCGGGACGAGTACAGATGCGCAAGCGCATCGGCGGGTCGCTGCCAAGTTGTCGGTTCAATACGCGCGCGGGCTCGCGTTGGCCCACTTCGTCTCGGTCACCGAGCTTCTCGTCGCCGTGCTGGCGCTCAGCGGCCATGCACCGGGCGCAACACACGTTCATTTCACCGAGAAGAACACGATAACGGCCGTGGTGCTGGCCGTCCTGGGAACCATCGCCGTGGCGCTGGCCGGAGTGGTGAGCCTCGCGCCGTCGCTGCGCTGGTTCGTCAGCGGACGTGAACCCGATTCCAATGAGCGGCGGACGGCGTGCAAACTCAGCCGGCGCCAGTCGGCGATCATCGCGGCGACTTGGGTGGTCGGCGCCGCGATCTTCGTTCTGGTCAATCCCCAGGCAATAGTCACGTCGGCGGTACCGACCGGCTTGGCCGTATTCTTTGGCGCGAGCGCCACGGTTGCCACTGCCCTTCTGTTGACTCAGCGCACCATTCGCCCGATCGTTGCCGCCGCGGCGCGCGACGCCGAGGACCTTGTTCGATACCCGGGTGTGCTGGCACGGCTGATCAACATGTGGCTCCTGTGCAGCGCTATTCCGACCATGGCCATCGCGGCTCTGATCCTGATGAGGGCGAACGGGTGGATCATTCCCAGGACGGCGGCGATCGACATTCCCATCCTGGTGTTGTCGCTTGTGGCGGTTCTGGTGGGTCTGCGCGGCATGGTCCTTGTGTCGCGATCGATTTCGGATCCGGTGCACGAGGTCGTCGCCGCAATGGCGGAGGTCGAGCAGGGGCGGATCGACAGCTCGGTTCACGTATACGAGCGGTCCGAAATCGGTCGACTTCAAAGCGGATTCAATCGCATGGTCTCCGGACTGAAGGAACGCGACCACCTGCGGGACCTGTTTGGCCGCTACGTCGGCGATGACGTCGCCCGTCGCGCGGTGGAAGAAGGCGCCTCGCTGTCGGGAGACGTGCGTGACGCGGGGATTCTCTTCATCGATTTGGTGGGCTCGACGGAGTTGGCGGCGCACCACCCGCCCGAGGAGGTGGCCGGCGTGCTCAACGACTTCTTCAGGAGCGTTGTCGCCGCCGTCGACCAACGCCATGGGCTGATCAACAAGTTCCAGGGGGACGCCGCGCTGGCGGTGTTCGGCGCGCCGCTGGCAATTGCCGGAGCGGCATCGGCGGCGTTGGCAACCGCCCGCGCACTGGGCGGCCAACTGCGTCGACTTCCGTTGGTGGACTTCGGCATCGGTGTATCGGCCGGTCTGGTCTTCGCGGGCAACATCGGGGCCGAGAACAGATATGAGTACACGGTAATCGGTGACGCCGTCAACGAAGCCGCGAGACTGGCCGATCTTGCCAAGACGTCGGATCGGCGGATCCTTTGTTCGGACGCCGCCCTCGCCCGCGCGGATGCGGCCGAGAAGAGGCACTGGGCGTCGTGCGGGTCGATCGCCGTGCGGGGGCGCTCGCAAGCCACCCACATCTCAGCACCAACGGACAACAAGTAGCCGGACGAACAGGAGCCGAGATGGCGGAGTCAGGCGGGCGACATGCCGCGCCGAGTCAATTGGCGGTGAAACGGGCAACTCGTACGGTGCGGTTTTGGGCTGTGCCGATCGTGGTCACCTTGGCATTGATGGCCGCGCTGGCCGCGCTGTATCTCGGCGGCATCCTCAACCCGACAACTAACCTGCGGCACTTTCCGCTCGCAGTGGTCGATGAGGACACCGGACCCGCGGGCTCCCAGATCACCGACGGTTTGGTGTCGCGGCTGGACAACAATAAGTTCGACCTGCGGGTGCTGTCAGCTGATCAGGCTCGCCGTCAGCTCGACGCCGCGGAGGTTTACGGGCAGGTGCTCATACCACCGGATTTCTCCGACCGGCTGCAGGCCCTGGCCCAGGGGGCGTTGCGGCCCGGCCAGGTTGTGCGGCCTGTCGTGATGATCTCGACGAATCCACGAGCGGGCACGCTCGGCGCGAGCATCGCATCACAGACGCTGAGCCAGGCGATGAGCGCGGCGAATCAGGAGGTCGGTGCGCGGTTGACCGCCCAAGTCGCTGAGCAGACCGGCGGCGCGGCTCTTCCGGCCGGGGTGGCCATCGTGTTGGCGACCCCGATCGATGTGCGGACCAACGCGTACAACCCGTTGCCGAACGGCACGGGGAATGGATTGTCGGCCTTCTATTATTCGTTGCTGCTGTTGCTGGCCGGCTTCACGGGGAGCCTGGTCATCAGCACGCTGGTGGATTCGATGCTGGGGTATGCCCCGCCGAATTGGGACCGGTGTACCGGTTCGTCGATCGTGTGGACATCTCGAGATTTCGCACCCTGCTGATCAAATGGGCGTTGGTGCTCGCTTTGGCGCTGCTGACGTCGGCTGTTTATGTCGCGATCGCCGACGGGCTGGGAATGCCGGAGCCCCCGGCGTGGGCGTTGTGGGCCTACGGAGTGTTCGCGATTTTGGCGGTCGGAGTGACCTCGACGTCGATGATCGCCGCCCTCGGCTCGATGGGCTTGCTGGTCAACCTTCTGGTTTTCGTGATCCTCGGGCTGCCGTCCGCGGGTGCGACGGTGCCGTTGCAGGCGACGCCGACGTTTTTCTTGTGGCTGGCCAAGTTCGAGCCGATGCACCAGGTGTTTCTTGGCACGCGCGCGCTGCTGTATTTCGACGGCCGTGCCGATGCCGGGTTGACGCGGGCACTGGCGATGACGGGGATCGGACTGGCGATCGGTCTCGTGCTCGGAGCGGTCACCACGTGGCTATACGACCGCGAGCGTTATCACCGCATCGCGTAGCCTCAGCGCGGGTGTTTGACCAGGGTGTACTGCCGCACGTCGATGTGACGCCAGCGGAATCGGTCGGCGCAGCCGGTCAGGTAGCGCATATAGATCTGATACGTCTCTTCAGACGCGGTCTGGACGGCTTCGTCGTGATGGGCCTCCAACGAGGCTGCCCAGGCGTCCAATGTGCGCGCATAGTGGGGCTGCAGAGACTGCACCTGCTCGATGCCGTATCCCGCCTTCTCGGCGCACTGCGGGATCGTGACCTGCAGCGGCAGCTCACCGCCCGGGAAGATCTCACACCCGATGAAATTCCAGAAGTCGACGTCCTCGCGGGTGATCTTGCGTCCCATCCGGAAGATGTCGCGGCCCATCGTGACGATCGAGTGGAGCATCATCCGGCCGCCTGGTGGAAGAATGTCGTGCGTCCGTTCGAAGAAGTGCGCGTGCCGCGCGTATCCGAAGTGTTCGAAAGCGCCGATGGACACGATCCGGTCGACCGGCTCATCGAACTCTTCCCAGCCGGCGAGCCGCACTTCGGCCCGGCGACCGGAGGACCCGTTCGCGCCCGACGCGGCCAGCATCTGCTGGACGTGCTGGTACTGGTTTTCGCTCAGCGTCAGTCCGATGACGTTGACGTCGTAGCGCGCAAGGGCCCGCATCATCGTGGCTCCCCAACCGCATCCGATGTCGAGCAGTGTCATGCCGGGCTCGAGGTCGCACTTGCCCAGGGACAGGTCGATCTTGGCCAGCTGGGCCTGCTCGAGGGTCATGTCCTCACGCTCGAAGTATGCGCAGCTGTAGGTTCGCGACTCGTCGAGGAAGAGGCAGAAGAAGTCGTCGGAAAGGTCATAGTGCCGCTGGACGTCCTCGAAATTCGGAGTGAGGTCCCCGGCCCGCGAATTCATTGCGCCGACCCTACGCGACCGCACCCTTGCCCATCAATCATCAGGGTCACGCGCGTTCGGGCTTCCAGCGGTTGTGATTGGGGGTTTTAGCCGGCAGCGAGTTCTTCGGTGTCGACGAAAACGAGATCCCCGGTGTCGAGCTTGACCGCCCACCGTCGTGCCGGTCCGGCGAAGCGCTGGCCCGCCACTTCTACACCCTCGCCTGCCATGTCACCGAAATCGTCGACGACGACGCCGTGCTTCTCGGCATCCGTGCCCGGATAGACACGCACGGCCATGTCGACCGAAAACTGCCCGTCACCATTGCTCATATGGCGCTCCTATGGCCGGATGAAGTCGTAACGCCAGTAGAGCACAAATGGTCTGCTCGTGGCGTCTAATTTGCGACCGACATGCCGCTACGCGCTCCTTGCGGTCGAAAATCAACCGACCGAATTCTATTTGCTCGATGCCTCACCATTGGTTGCTCGATGCCTCACCATTGGTGGTGACCCTGCTGTCTGATGCCGCAGCAAAGACGAAGGGGCAGAGGTCAATTCGACCGAAACTAAATCGTGATAGATATGTTACTAAAGTTGACACAGTGACTGCTGTGACTATTGTTCTTAAGTCGGTGGCCTCTATCGAAAGGGAGACCGTGCCGATTCCAGCAACAACGGTTCAGCGTCTCTGGGCGGCCGTCGCCGCCCTGACGTTGTGCGCGACGCTGGCGACGGCCGGGAGCCCGCCGCATGCCAGGGCCGACGGCGACGCCCGTTCGCTGTTGATGGCCGCGATCGCCAACACACGCGGCTCGTATCTGGTCTACAACTTCGGCGGCGCCAACGCGGCGCCCTTCGTCAACGCCGGCGGCGCTGACTACACGATGGACAACGGCGGCCACTTGATGACGGTCAAGAACGCCACGAGCAGGCTGAATCCTCGACTTCTCGTCGACAGTCACACGGGCATCCAATCCCGTTGCGAGCGAAACCCTGGCGCCCGCACGAGCGACGGTCTGTGGCAGGCATCGGAAACATACTCGCCGCTGGCGGCATGGCAAATGCTGGGCGAGCCGATCATCGCCATCAATGCCAACTTCTTCGATGTGCGCGCCCAGAAGGGAGGTTCGTGGCGGGACACCGGCTGCAGTTCGCCACTTGGCGCTTATGTCGACAACACGCGGGGGCAGGGCCGGGCAAACGCGGCGGTGACGGGAACAATCGCGTATGCGGGCAAGCAGGCGCTGACCGGGGACGGGTCCAACTGGAAGGCATTGGCCACCATGATCATTCCGGTGGGCGGCGCGCCGTACATCATCATGCCCAGGGACAACAGCGACTATGACGCAGCATCGCCCGAGATCCAGAAGCTGCTGGACCAGAATGCGCGATTCGTGGCGGTGAGCGGCATCGGATTGCTCTCGCCCGGCTTTACCGGCCAGCTCAACGACGGCGGCCCGAGCGCGGCGCGCACCGCCATCGGATACAACCGGCAGAACGACCAGTTCTACGTCTTCCAGGGCGGCAGCTACACGCCGGACAATGTGCAAGATCTTTTCCGCGGCATGGGCGCCGACACCGCCCTGCTGCTGGACGGCGGCGGATCGTCGGCAATCATCCTGCGCCGCGACACCGGCGGGATGTGGGCCGGCGCGGGGTCGCCGAGGGGCAACTGCGACACGGGCCAGGTCCTGTGCGACTCACACGAGCGCGCCCTGCCGAGCTGGCTCGCGTTCAACTGATCACCCGGTTTGCTCCCAGCCGGACCTGACAGACATTTGCCCGGCTGTCACGCGCGCAGCGCGTCGCGCGCCGCCGCCGCCACCTGATGGGCGTAACCGCCGCCGAACAACACCACGTGAGCCAACAGTGGATAGAGCTGATGCAGACCGAGCCGAGTTCGCCAGCCGGGCTGCAACTCCCGGACCTGCTGATATCCTTCGATAACCGCCCGAAAATACGGGCAGCCGAACAAGGCGAGCATCGCCAGATCTGTCTCGCGGTGTCCCCCGTGGGCGGCCGGGTCGATCAGGACCACCCCGCCCGGCGTCCACATGACGTTGCCGCTCCACAGATCGCCATGCAATCGCGACGGAAAACCTTCGTTGTCAAGATCGCCCGTGGCACAACGGTTTACCACTGCGTCAACAATGGTGCGCACGTCCAAGTTCAGCCGCGGCGCCGCCATCTCGGCCATCGGCTGCAGCCGCTCGGCGGCGTAGAAGGCCCCCCAGCTACCGTGCGGGGTCAACGACATCGGGAGCGGGCTCGACAGTGGGCCGAAGAATCCGGGGCCATTCCAACCGTCGGGCCCCGCACCGAACGCCGCTGCGCCGCCGTCGTGCGTAACTGCGAGCCGGGCGCCGAACAGGCGCGCGGACTCTGGCGAAGGCGGCACCGATTCGAGCCTGCGCAGCGTCAGACTGGCCGAGTCATGCGCCAAGACTTCTGCGCACGGCACGCCGCCGTCGACGTCATTCAGCCACCGCAAACCCGCGGCCTCGCTGGCGAAAAAGCCTGGCGGCGCGGATGGCCGTCGCTTGACGAACTCGGCCACCGCTGCGCTACAGCCGGTTCGGTCGGCTTGACACCGTCCGCAGCAAACCATCCCGCGCGACCGTCGGGAGGACGCTTCGCACCCATCCTCGAGCCGCCAAGCGCGCCGCGGTCGCATCGCCGATTCCTCGCGAGGCGCCCGTGATCGAGACTGAAGGCATGACCGCAGACTAGCCCGGCGCCGTCAGATGCACCGGCGGTCCGAACCGGAACACCGCGGCGCTGGCCGCCACCACAGCCGCCGCCAACGCGATCACCGGCGCGACCATGAACCGCGACATCGTCGCACCGATGAACGCGCCCGCGCACATCGTCAACACCACGGCCGCGCGAAGCTTCCCGCGGCTGCCGTCGCCGCCGGCCAGCCTGCTGTCGACACCGATGCCCACGATCGTCGACGTCAGCACGGTCGTGCTCAACTCCTGAATGCCGAACTGCCGGGCCGTCGCGTTCTGCAGGCCGAACGTGATCGCCATGCCGGCGATGAGGACCAGCTTGCGGTCGTCGTGGTAGTCCAGCACGCCCGTTCCGGCCAGGACCGCAAGTGTCAGCAAGGTGACGATCTCCATCGTCAGCGCGGCGGTGATCCACCGGCGGACCCGGTAGTCGAGATGCCGCGCGAAACGGCCGCCGAGCACCGCGCCGAGCAGGAACGCGCCGAACGCCACCAGGCCGGCGGTCATGTCGACGCCGGAATGCCGAACCGCCCAGAAGCCGAGGAAAATCACGTTGCCTGTCATGTTGGCGACGAACACGTGGCCGAGCACCAGGACGCTGATCGCGTCGACCATTCCGGTCGCCAGGGTCAGCAGCAACAGGCCGAGGACGGTGAGCCGGTGGGAGACCGGTGATGCCACGGCCACCGGACTCGTCACCCGCCGTCCGGGGTGAACGGCACGCCGACGCCCGGATCGGCGCCGCTCTGGTCGAGACCCGGCGAACCGAGCCATGTCCGGCGAATCTCGCTCAGCCGGCCGTCGTCTTCCATCTCGGCCTGCGCGGTGTTGATCCGGTTGAGCAGGTCGATGTCCGACGGTCTGACGGCGGTCGCAATCCGCTCCGTCGAGAGCCCGCGCTGCACCACCTCGACACCGTCGACAGCGCGGACCAGCTCCGTCAACACCGGCGCGAGCTTCATGAAGGCGTCGCACCCGCCCGTCGTCGAATCATCGATGGCCGTGCGGATGTCGCCGTAGTCGTAGATACGCACCGCCTTGGCGCGGCGGTCGGCGACGAGGCGCTCGGCGATCGGCTGGCTGGTATTGCCCTGTTGCACACCGATCGTGAGGCCGGCGAGGTCATCGACGCCGTGCACATCCGGCAGCCGTTTCATGTCGACGGCCAGCGATTGCCCCGATACCAGGTACGGGTCGCAGAACGCCGCCGGTGTCTGACGCTCCGGTGCGACGGTGGTGCCCGCGGTGACGCAGTCGCACTCGCCGGCATTGAGCGCGCCGAAGATGCTGTTGAAATCAGGACCGGTATAGGGGACGAACTCGACGCTCACGCCGAGTAATTCGGCGACGGCGTGCATCAGCGAGATGTCCAAGCCGCCATCGTCTTTCGCACCGTTGAACGGCGGATCGGGGAAAGCCGCGCCGACACGAAGCGTCTGTCCCATGCCGTGCGGTCAGCCGCCGAGCTTGGGCGTCAGGTCGACCGACGTGATCGTCGTCATCTTCGTGATCAACCAGCGGGACTCTTTGCGCTGCATGGTCAGCCGGTACGACAGGTATTGCAGCGACGGAACGTTCTTGGTGATCGGGCTGGTGTAGGTGGTGTTCGTGTAGACCACGGCGGTCGCGTTGGGCCCTTCCAGCGTCTCGACGGCTGCACCCATGACCTGAGTGCTGTTGGAGACCTGGGCCTGCTTGTTGGCCGCCGCGATGCCGTCGACGTATTTGCGGTACTGGTCCTCGAAATCACCGGAGAGGTACTTCGCCGACCGGTCGGGCAGCTTGTCCATGTCATCCGGAGTGTAGGTCCACAGTGTGGTGATCGCGCTGGCCGCAGTCCGTGCGACGTCGAGCTTGGTGTCGACGAGCACGCGGTCGGCGAGGTATGGCTGGAGCATTGCCCCGGCGAATGCGGCCGCCGCGACGAAGATCGCCGCAGCGGCGGCTACCGCGATCATGAGCCGCTTGGTGGCGGGTTTCCTTTCAGCAAGCGGTACTTCACCGGCCGCATCTGCCGGGGCCGCCTCGTCATCTGTCGGGGCCGCGTCGTCATCTGCGGGGGCCGCCTCGTCATCTGCTGGGGCCGCCTCGTCATCTGCCGGGGCCGCCTCGTCCACAACGTCCGCCCCGTCAGCGGGTTCGGGTTCTTCGGCCGCGTCCGTGGTCTCCGTCGTGCTGACTTCGGCGGCGGGCTCGCCAGCCGTCTCCTCCGGCACCGGCTCGGCGACGGTCTCGGTCACCTCAGCAGCGGCTGGCGCCTTCGGTGGACGACGTTTGAACCACTTCCGTCGACCAGCCGGCGCCGTAGTGGTCACGTCGGTGGCCTCGGGTTCAGTGGGGGCAACTTCGGTTGCCGCGGCCTCGGGCGTCTCGGCGGGCTCGTCCGGCGACTCTTCGGGAGGTTCGGAGGCGGCAGCCGCGTCGGGGGTCGCCGCGTCGTCGGTTGCGGGCGGGCTCGCCTGCGTTGCCGCGGCCTGCATCGCGCGGCGCGGTGGGAGCCTGTGCTTTCCCCGGGGACGTGGCGGCGTCGGCGCACCGGCCTCCTCGGCCCGGGCCGCAGGCGCCTCGGTCGTCTCGGCGGCCGCAACCTCGGACTCGTTGTCCGGCGACGAATCGTCCATCAGATCACCTGGACCAGCCGGTCGATCTTCCACTGCTGCCCTTCCTTGATTGCTGTTGCCAACCAGCGGTTTCCGGACTCGATCACCGTCTTGCCGTCCGGGCCGCCGGTGGTCACGATCTTCGTTGCGACTAACACGTCCGCACTGCCGTCGTCGTTCCATCTCGACACGCCGGCCTCCATGACCGACCCTGTCGTCGGCTCGGCCCTGGCCACCGTGATCAGGATCTCGTTCTCGCGCTGCTTGAACAGCTTGGCGAAATCGCCTGTGCCCTCCGCCAGAATCCTGTCGGCGTAGTCGTTGGCGTGGAACGGATCCAGGGTGGTGTATTCGGTCATGAAGGATCGGACGTAGCCGAGCACAGCCGAATCCTTGATCGACTGGCGGCGGTCGGTTTCATGTGAGACCAGCATCAACGTGCTGGCCGCTATCGCACCGGCAATCAGCAGCGCCGCTGCCGTGCTGAGCACCGGCAGCCGCCACCGGAGCGGACGCTTCGGTTTGGGTTCGGCGATGGCGTCCTCGGTGGCCGGATCGATCCTGCGCCGCGGGCTCATCTGCCGCCCGCCGGGTTGGGGGCGGGCGCGGGACTCGGGCTGGGGGCCGGCGGGTTCGCGTTGAGCAACGGCTTCGTCAACACCGTGAGATCGGCGACGCGCCACTGCCCGTCGCCCGATTTCTCGAAGCTCACCCGCGTGGTTGCGGTGATGAAACGCTGCGGCTGCTGATTGGCCTGCCGCTGGCCCTGCATCAGCAGCAGCATGGTGGCCTTGTCCGGCGTGACGGACAGCACGGCGCTGTTGACCACCC
The DNA here is from genome assembly GCF_035314905.1 of Mycobacterium sp. Classification (GTDB taxonomy): domain Bacteria; phylum Actinomycetota; class Actinomycetes; order Mycobacteriales; family Mycobacteriaceae; genus Mycobacterium. The sequence continues at coordinate 2,795 of NZ_DATFYW010000134.1, read as the reverse complement.
AGTACTCGTTGGTCATCGCGCCGGTCTTCTGCACGGCCTGCTGCTGGTCCACCAGCTGCTTGCGGTAGCTGTCGGTAACGAGCGTCTGGGCGTGCGCGAAGTCTTTCTGCATGCTGCCGGCGCCGTAGCTCAGCATCTCTTCGACGATCCTCGGCCCCTGCGCCTGGATCTGGGACCGCACCTGATCAATCGCCTGGTCATGGCGGTACACCATCAAATAGCTCAGCCCGGTGAACGCAGCCGAGAGCAACGCTGCGGCCGCCATCACGACCGCGACGAGACGCCGGACGTTACGTTCGGTGCGCTGAACCGGTCGAACCTCGGTGCGCAGCAGCAGGTCGGCGAACGTGCGGTTGCGTGAGTCCCACAGCGGCCACAGCCAGCCGATGAAAAGCGCCGCCGTATCGAGGAGATGGGCGAGATCGCGCGCCAACAACAGCCACGGGCCGGGCCTCTCCCCGTCGCGGACAGTCACGGCGATCCCGAACAACGAGCGGCCGAGGCTCCATCCGATCACCGCGGGCAGCAGTAGCCGGTTGACCGCGATCGCCATGATCACCAAGCCGCCGGCCGCAACGGTCAGCCACCACAGCCGGCTGCCGAAGGTCGTCGTCAACGCCACCACCGCAATCGTCGCGACGACACCGAGCCCCAGCAGCACGTCGAGGGCGAACGCCCCGGCTCGCGAAAGCCACGACGCGACCGACGGCGGGGTCACAGCGCTTTCGGTGACCTCCTCGGCGTCCGCCTTTTCCAGCACCTCCGTCAACTCGACACCTGGTCGAGCTTGGCGATCTTGTACGTGCCGTCGGCAGGCGTCATCTGCACGCGCAGCCGATAGCCCTGCTCCTGACCCTGTGCTTCGGTGTTCGACACCTTGACCCGCACGGCGACGAGGACGTCGATCGACCCGTCGTCGTTGTGTTTCTCCACCGCCGCGCGCATGTCCGAGACCTGAACCTGAACGTTGGCGGCCTGGTAGGCCTCGACCAGCACACCGCTGTAGAGCGCCGCCTGCGCGCCGAACGCGCCGGTGGAGCATTCGACGATCTTCTGCTGCGCCGCGGCCATTGCCGCGGTGTTCGGCGCGTGCGTGGCTGAGACGCAATCCTTCGCCGCCTGCATAGCGGCAGCGTCGGCCCGCGCGAGCGCTTGGCTCTGGTTGTGGTAGCGCAACGCCAGGTAGCCGCCGGCCGCCACCCCGGCGCTGCCCACTAGCAGCACCGCGGCAACGCCGATCAGCCACCCGCGGCCCAGCCGCGAAGGTCGGCCGGTGGATGCGACCGGTGTTTCCGGGGCCGGATCGGTCTCGGGAGCCGGGCCGGTGAGGGTCTCCACCTCGGTGACTACCGCGTCGGACGAGCCCTCATCATCGGTGGGGTTCAGCCGGCTGGCGCCAGCATCTCCTTCCATCCGTCGTCTCCTGTGTTTGTCGAATTCGTGACCGTGAACTTCGACCCGTCGGGCGCTACCACCTCGCCGCTTTGTGGGCTGTAAATGGCCGCAGGACCCGAAGCCGGAGTGTAGCTGCACGGGTTGGGCTGCTGCCCGCTGCACTGGACCGTGCCCGACCCCGGCCTGCTGAGCGGGTCACTGGTGGGCGCCGGCGGCGCCGGCAGCCGATCGGCCGGCAGCGGATTCATCCCGTTGTCGACGCTCGGCGCCGGGATCACCCTGCCCGGATCCACCGGCTGGTCACAGCGCGCCGACGGCGCCGGGCAGTTGCGGATCTGGTTCGGGTCGCCATACCACGGGTTGGTGCCCAACGGCACATAGGGCTGATTGCTGCGGCACTCGGCCGGCGTGGCCGCCCGCTTGCCCGGCACATCCACACACGGGTAGTTCCGGGCGCCGCGCACGTCGTTGCCCTGAAAGTCCTGCGGGATCTTGCAGTACAGCCCCGACGGCAGCGGCGCCGTGCTGGTGTCCGCCGGCGACCGCCACTGCGAGGCCGGCAGGAACCCGGTCAAACACGGCGGCGGCGTGTTGAGGTCGGTCCCAAAACCCGGTGGGATGAGTCCGAATGTCAGCAAACTTCCGGTGATCCCTACAACCACAGGGCCCAGCGCGAAGTGCAGCAGGCCCGCGCCCGGAAAGATCGTGTTCGCCTCCGCGATCGCGGCGCCCTGCGGGTAGGCGACCAGAATCCCTTCGACGGCCTTGTGGTAGCGCTTGAGCATGTCGATCACGATCTCGAGGTTGGCCAGCGTTGCCGGCAGCGCGTCGCGCACGTTGCTGAACACGGTGGTGACCGCGTCCAGCGTCGGCGCGGCCTGCTGCAGCCCGCTGCGCAGCGCCTGATCCTGCCCGGCGACCTGCGCCCCGATGACGTTCAGGTTGGCCGCCCAGCGCTCGATGGCGTCCCCGGAGTTGACCTGGCTGTCCAGAATCGGCGCCGAATTCGCGACGATGTCGTTGACCGGGCCCAGGTTGTCCCTGAAATCACTGGCGATGTTGGTCGTGGAATCCACCAACCGCTGCAACGCCGGCCCCAACCCGCCGACCGCCTGCGATGTTTCGTCCAGCAGCGAGGAGATCTTCTCCCGCGGCAGCACCGCCAGACCCTTGTTGGCCGCGTCCAGCGCCGGCCCGATCTCGCTGGGCACCGTGGAATTGGTGATGGTCTGCCCGTCGCGCAAGTACTGGCCCGGGTTGCCGGTGGACACCAGGTCGAGGTACTGCTCACCGATCGCCGACACCGAATGCACGTTGGCCGACGCGTCGATCGGGATCTTGAACCGGTCGTCGATGCTCATCGTGGCCCGCGCACCACGCTCGGTGGGCTCGACGTCGGT
>NZ_DATFYW010000133.1:0-20734 GCF_035314905.1 Mycobacterium sp. | reverse complement strand
GCTGCCGTAGACTCGTGCCGCCCGGCGGCGAGCGCTCGGGCACGCCACCTTAGCTCAGTCGGCAGAGCGGCTCACTCGTAATGAGCAGGTCAACGGTTCGATTCCGTTAGGTGGCTCGCTGCGCGAGCACCTCCCGCGCGACCGTCCTCGCCGAATTCGCGGCCGGAAAGCCGGCATACCCGCTGGAGTGGTAGATGACCTCGGCGATTTCGTCTTCGCTGAGCCCGTTCCGGCGCGCGATCAGCACGTGCGCCTTCAGTTCGTCGATGGCCCGCAACGTGATCAGGATCCCGAGCGTGACAAGGCTGCGGTCGCGGCGGCTGAGGCCCTCGCGTCCCCACAGCCGCCCGAATACGTTGTCGACACCGATCCCGAGCAACTCGTCGGCGAAGTCCCCGTCTCGCAGGTCGACGTCGCCGTCCGGCAGCAAGCCCGGAAGCATCTCCCGGAACACCTTCAATCCCTCTGCGCGCACATCTGTCATGCCAGACAGCCTCGCACGGCCGCGATCAGACCGGCGCGAGGAAGCCGACCGGTCCGGCGGCGATGCACACCGCCAGCGCGGCGGTGTTCGCCCGCACGTTGATCGCGTTGCCTGCCCCCGGTAGCCGCACGTACACGCGGTTGAGGCCCGGGTGCACCGGGACCTTCGTCTCGGTGCCGTCGGACAGCGACATCGTCATGGAGCCGTCGTTGTTGGCCAGGTAGTTGATCTCGGCGGTCCAGTCCGCCGGCAGCAGCGGCCCGTCGAGCGCCATCTTCACCGGAGCATCGGGCTGGACGAAGTAGCCGCACCGCGGCGAGGGGCCCGGCGTGATCGTGCGCACCCACGTGACCTTCGCGTCGACCAGTCGGCCGCTGACGTCCAGCATCCGCAATCGGTCAGTGGCAGAAGTGAATTCAGGCCGATCGCGAAGCAGCGCGAACATGTGGCTGGCGAGGTTCTCCGGCCACGCGACGCGTTGCAGCACGAGCGGGTCGACTTCCTGGTCGAGCAACGGCGCATCCGACGCGGACGCCAGACCGCGCTCGGCGTTCACCAGATACGGCTGCGCCGGGTTGTCGCGCCAACTGGTGAGGAAGGTCGCCGTCGAGTGCAGGCACGAGGCGACGAAGGCCGCCGCGAGCGCGGCCGTCACGGCTGTGCGAGCCGCCGACGCGTCGAGCAGGACGAAGCCCGGCCGGTTGGGTGCGCGCAATGCGACCGCCGCGCACAGCGCCAGCACGACGACGAGGTCGGGGAAGTACCGCAGCGTCTGCGCCAGCTCCAGCGCCGTGAACTTCGACGATCGCATCAGGTAGATCGGCACCTGGCAGGCCAGCGCATACCCGGCCGCCAGCAGCCAGACCGGGCCGATGCGCTGCTTGCGGATCAGCGACACCACCAACACCGCGACCAGCACCACCCAGCCCAGCACCATCGCAGCCTGCGGTGGCGTGGCCCACGGCGAGGCGGGCGCCCAGCGCTGCCAGGACCACGGGCCGCCGGCAAGCCCCGGCACGATGCCGTGGGTCACCGAGCGCCGCAGCAGGTCCCAGGTCATGGCCAGATCGAAACTCCAGCGCTTCTGGTCGACGACGGCCAAATAGAGCGCCACCCACGCCGCGGTCAGCGCCAGCGACACGATCCACAGGCGACGCCCCCGGTTCCACACCGTCCGGACCGCCGACGCGTCACCGGTGACGTGCGCGAGCAGCGCAGCAACGCCGAACGCGACGAACGGGATCACGGCCGCCTTCTCGAAGAACAACAGGCCGCCGCAGTACACCAGCAACCCCGTCACCGCGTATCGCTGATTCCCGGTGCGCACGAGCAGGATCGCATCCCCGCACACCCAGGCCATCGCCGCCAGCATCGGCAGCGAGTTCAGCGCCGCCGCCCACCACGCGAACCCCGGCACCGCGAGGGGCGTGAACAGCGCGAACGTGAGCGGGATCAGCAGCACCGGCCGCCACCCGAGGATGACATGCAGCGTCCGCAGCAGCGCCAGCGACGCGATCAGCGCAAGAACGACGAGGCTGATCGCCGGCCCGACCCAGTTCAGCGGCGCCAGCCGGGTGATGATGCCGGCCACCAGGAAAGCGCCCGGCATCACGTGCCCGTCATGGTCGTCGAACAGGTACGGCGCCGAGAACAGGCCCTGGGTGCCCGCACGCCCGGTGAGGATGAGGTCGTCCCAGTAGAAGTACCCGCGGAACGCCAGTACCGCCCGCACGGCGAGCTGCAGCGCGATCAGCACCCCGGCGATGACGGCAACCAGTGGGAGGCGGGCGGTCCGGGCTGCCATGCGTCCTTATCTGCTGCTGGCGGGTGGTTCCACTCGACTGTACGGGCCGTCGCGTTTCGCACCCTGAGCACTCAGCGGCCGTCGGTATGGTGAGCCGGTGCGTGCACTAGTCACCGGGGCGGCAGGGTTCATCGGATCGACGCTGGTCGACCGGCTACTTGCCGACCGACACGAGGTCGTCGGGCTCGACGACTACAGTTCCGGCCGCCCCGGCAACCTGACGCAGGCCTCGGCGGACCCGAATTTCGCGTTCGTCGAGGCCGACATCGTCACCGCCGGCCTCGGCGCGCTGCTCGCCGAGGCAAAGCCTGAAGTGGTGTTCCACCTCGCCGCGCAGATCGACGTCCGGCGTTCGGTGGCCGATCCCGAGTTCGACGCGTCGGTGAACGTGATCGGCACGATCCGCGTGGCCGAGGCGGCGCGCAAAGCGGGTGTCCGCAAGGTCGTGCACACCTCGTCCGGCGGATCCATCTACGGCACACCGAAGACGTACCCGACGAACGAGTCGGTCCCGATCGACCCGGCGTCGCCGTACGCCGCGGGCAAGGTCGCAGGCGAGATCTACCTGAACACCTTTGGCCACCTCTACGGCATTCAGGCCTCACACGTCGCGCCGGGCAACGTCTACGGGCCGCGCCAGGACCCGCACGGCGAGGCCGGAGTGGTTGCGATCTTCTCCCGCGCGCTGCTGTCGGCTAAGCCGACCAAGATCTTCGGCGACGGGTCGGACACCCGTGACTACGTCTACGTCGACGACGTGGTCGACGCGTTCGTCAGGGCCGCCGGCCCCCACGGGAACGGCCAGCGCTTCAACGTCGGCACCGGACTGGAAACCTCTGTGCGCCGGCTGCATTCGCTGATCGCGGAAGCCGCCGGTGCACCCGACGAACCGGAATTCCACCCGGCGCGGCTCGGCGACCTCAAGCGCTCGTGCCTCGACGTGCGGCTTGCCGAGATGATTCTCGGCTGGCATCCGCAGGTGAAGATCGACGAGGGCGTGCGCCGCACCGTCGACTACTTCCGGCAGAACCCCGAGGCCTAGTCCGACTCCTGGTCGGACGGTTTCCGCGCACCCTCCAACGCGATCGCCCGCGCCAGGCGCGCATAGCGCAGCTCGACGTCGCGGAACCGCATGTAGGTGCTCAGCGTCGTGAACGCGAACGCGATGATCAGCGCGTACAGCATCAAATCCGTGCCGCGGCGCACGCCGACCAGATTCGCGAGCACCGTGGTGTCGTCGGGCCGCAGGATCGCATAGATGCCGGCCACGACGAACAGCAGATAGCCCACCTTCACCCACGCGCGTGCCCGCACGGACCCGCGCGAGCGCAGCAGGAACACCACCAGCACCACCGCGGCGACCAGCAGCAACAGCTGGATCCAGTTCATCGGGTCATCCTTCCGCGCATCAATCCGTCGAAGATGATGTTCACGCCGTTGACCAGCGGCTGGCCCTTGGACTTCGAGTAATCGGTGTAGAGAATCTCGACGGGCTCTTCGGTTACCCGCCAATGGTTTTCTTCGATCAGCGCGATGAACTCGCTGGCGTGGCTCATGCCGGTCATCGTAATGTCGAGGCCCTCAGCCACTTCGCGGTTGAAGGCCCGAAGCCCGTTGTGCGCGTCCGACAGCCCCAGTCTGCGGCTGCGTGGGCTGAGCAGCACCGCCGTCCGCAGCACCATGCGCTTGAGCAACGGCACCTGCGTGCTCGCCGCCGGTTCGGCGAACCGGGTGCCGATGACGATGTCGACGTCCTCGGTGCTCAGGCGGTCGATCATCCGCAGCGCGTCCTTGACGCGATGCTGGCCGTCCGCGTCGAACGTGACGAACACCTCCGCGCCGGGCTGGCTTCGCGCGTACTCGACGCCGGTCTGAATGGCCGCGCCCTGTCCGAGATTCACCGGATGCCGCACCACATGCGCCCCGGCCCGCAACGCGATCGCCCCGGTGTCGTCGCGGCTACCGTCGTCCACGACGACGACATGGTCGAAGATGGAGCGGACATCGGCGATGACTTCGCCGATGACCGCCGCTTCGTTGAACGCTGGCACGACGATCCATACGTCGGGATAACGGGTCTCGATGCCCACAAAGTACACGCTAAACGGCAGGTGGGAGCGGTGCGGGGCCGGTCTGCCGCACCATTCTCAGCGCCGTCAGGTGAACGACGATGCCGATGAGCGGCCCACACAGCAGCGCGACAACCGTGCGGGTGGCCAAGTCCAGCGGCAACAGCAGCAGCAACGTCGACGCCACCGTCGCACCGACCCAGCCCAGTGAATACGCGCGATGTAGGGCCGCGGCCACCGCGGCGGCACCGGTCAGCGTGAGCATCGCGATCGCCACGGCCGCCGCGGTCAGCCACGCCAGCAACGCCCCGTCAGCGCGGTAGCCGGGGCCGAACCCCACCCGCAGCAGCCACGGTCCGGCCAGCCCGGCGACCACCACCCCGACGACGCCGAGGCCTGCGACTACCGCCGCGGGGCCCGCCAGTGCGCGCATCCGGTCGCTCCGCTGGTCCACGAAATGGGCGATCAGGTTGCCCTGCATGGCGGTCAGCGGCACCAGCAGCGGTGCCCGGGTCAGCGTCACGGCCAGGATCACCACGCCCCCCGTCGAGCCGAGGTCACCCGAGGTGGCCTTCAGCAGCACCGGGAATCCCATCACCAGGACCGCACTGGCGCCGGCCGCGGCGATGGCATGCGCCGCGCCGGCAAGAAACGTCTTCGTGTCGCCGTAGGCGACCAACCGTGCGGCGACCCGAGTCGACGGCGACGCCGCGAGCATGATCAGCCACGCGACCGCCCCGCAGACCGTCGCCCACAGAAACCCGACCAGCCCCCAGCCGACCGCGAAGGTCGCCGCGGCGACCGCGACGCGCATCGCCGCGTCGGTCACCATCAGCGACCCGTACTGCGTCCAGCGCCCCGCCCCGGCCAGCATCCCGAGCAGCGTGGCGTGCATGCAGAACCCGGCCAGTCCGACGCTGAGCAGGATCACGCTGAGCAACCGGGCCTCGATGAACACGTGGCCCGACCACAGTGGCGAGCTGGCTGCGATCACCGCCGCCGCGACGACGCCGATGACGGCCGCTATCCGCAACGGATGGGTCTGCGGGCCGGGAGACAACACGGCGTACCTGGCCGACCGCACCTCCCGTGTCGCCTCCTGAAGCAGGCCGTTCGCGGCACCGGTGACCAGACCGAACGCGCCCCAGAACACGCCGAACACCGAGAAGCCTGCCGGGTGCAGGTCGCGCGCGGCGAGGTAGAGCACGAGGTACCCGCACAGCGCGGTGACGGCGGTGGCCGCGCCGACGCGGGCGACGCTGCCCCGCGTGACCGGACCGGCCGGAATTCCGGCGTCGGTCACGGTACTTCCGTCGAGTACAGCCACTCGTCCCACAGCGGCCGCAGCGACTCGTCGGCGTAATGGGCGGCCAGCCCGGTGAAATCGTCGGTGACGACGCTGGCGTGCCGATACCGCGTCGTCCAATCCTGCAGGAGTGCAAAGAAATTCTGCTCGCCGATTTCCCGGCGCAGCGCATGCAGTGTCAGCGCGCCCCGCTGGTAGACCCGGTCGTCGAACATGTCGCGTGGGCCGGGATCGGCAAGTAGCAGGTCCTGCGGCGAGTCGCGCAGCCACTGGTGAGATCGGCCGGCGAGTTCGTCGGTGCTCGGGCCGCCGGACTCCTGTGACCACAACCACTCGGCGTAGCAGGCGAACCCCTCGTGCAGCCAGATGTCGCGCCAGCGCCGGGCGGTCACCGAGTTGCCGAACCACTGGTGTGCCAGCTCGTGCGCGATCAGCCGCTCGGATTCGCGACCACCGGTGCAGTGGTTCGCGCCGAAGATCGAGATCCCTTGCGCCTCGAGTGGCATCTCCAGGTCGTCATCGGTCACGACGACGGTGTATCCGCTCGACAGCGGGTAGGGTCCGAACAGCTCGACGAACAGCTTCATCATCTGCGGCTGCCGCGCGAAGTCGTGGTCGAACTTGCTGCGCAGGCGGGCCGGGAGCGCGCCGCGCATCGGGACCGGCGCCTCGAGCGCCACCTGCTCGTAGACCCCGATCTGAACCGTCGCCAGATACGTCGACGTGGGTTCGGGCTGTTCGTAGGTCCACGTCGTCTGCGCGGCCCGCACCCGCCGGGACGCCAACTCGCCGTTGGCGATTACCCGATACGGGTTGTCGGTGGTGACCTGGATCCGGTAGCTGGCTTTCGCGCTGGGGTGATCGTCGCACGGAAACCAGGTCGGCGCGCCGTTGGGCTGGCCCGCCACCAGCGCGCCGTCCGACAGTTCCTCGAATCCGACGTCGCCCCAATGGGACCGGGTCGGGCGGGGATAGCCGCTGTAGCGCACCACGATCGACAGGGCCGCGCCCGTTGGCAGCGCCGACGCCAACCGGATGTGCAGCTTGTTGCCCGACGCGCTGAACTGCGCCGGCGGGTCGCCGTTGACCCACACCTTCGACACCGTGAGGGCGTCGGACAGGTCGAGGCTCAGCGATCGCAACGTCGCCAGCGTCACCGCGGTGATCGTCGCCGAGCCCGACAGCCGGTTGACTGGCACCGTGTATTCCAGGTCGAGGTCATAGCGCGACACCCGATAGCCGAAGTTGCCGCTGCCCGGGAGATACGGATCGATGACGGGTGCTGACGCCGGAACTTTCTTGGGGGTCGCCTTCACGCCGCCGCGTCCTCGAGGGCCGGACCGGCCGGCGTCGTGTCGCCGCCGCCCTTCTTGCGGCGGACGGTCCACGGCGCGATCGGGTTGCCCTGCCAGCGAGTTGACGGGGGCACCTCGTCGCCGCGCATCACCAGCGACGCCGGGCCGACGGTCGATCCGGCGCCCAACCGGGCGGCGGGCAGCGCCACACAGTGCGGGCCGAGCGTTGCCCCGGGTTCGAGGACGACGGTGTCCATCCGCATGATGCGGTCGTGGAACAGGTGTGTCTGCACCACGCAGCCGCGGTTGACGGTGCTGCCCTTGCCGAGGATGACCAGGTCGGCCTCGGGCAGCCAGTACGTTTCGCACCAGACGCCGCGGCCGATCTTGGCGCCGAGGGCCCGCAGCCACAGGTTCATCACGGGCGTGCCGCTGGCGGCGCGGGCGAACCACGGGGCGGCGACGGTCTCGACGAACGTGTCCGACACCTCGTTGCGCCACACGAACGGCGACCACAGCGGGTGCTCCCCCACCCGGATGCGGCCCACCACGATCCATTTGGCGAGCACGGCCGCGGCGCCGGCCGCCGCGCCCGCGGCCAGCACCACCACCCCGCCACCCGCTGCTGCCCAGAAGATGCCGAAATGGCTTGTCAGGTACTGCAATGCGAACAGCACCGCCACACCGATGCCGAACGTCACCATGACCGGAACCAGTCGGCAGGTTTCGACGATCGCGCGCATGACTTTCAGCCGCGGCGCTGGGTGAAAGGTGCGGGCCGTGTCGGTTTCCGTCGCTTGCCTGCGCAGCCGCATCGGCGGGCTGCCCAGCCAGGATGAGCCGGCCTTGGCCTTGGGCGGGGCCGCGGACAGCACCGCGACCAAGCCGTCGTCGGGCACCCGCCGCCCCGGTTGGGTGATCCCCGAGTTGCCGAGGAAGGCGCGCTTGCCGATGGTGGCTTTCGCGGCGTGGATCCAGCCTCCGCCCAGTTCGTAGGACGCCACCATCGTGTCGTCGGCCAGGAATGCGCCGTCCTCGACGACCGTGAACTTCGGCGTCAACAGCACCGTCGAAATCTCTGTGCCGCGGCCGACTTTCGCGCCGAGCAGCCGCAGCCAGGCGGGCGTCAGAAGGCTGGCGTACAGCGGGAACAGATAGTTGCGCGCGGCGTCCATCAGCCGTTCGGTGGCCCAGAGCTGCCAACCCGCCCGGCTTCGGACCGGGTGATAGCCCTCGCGCAGACCGATCGACAGCAACCGCACCCCGAGCACGGTCAGCAACGCGTAGGTGGCCAGCGCGGCCAGCGCGGCCGCCGGTGTCCACAGCGCCGCCTGGACCAGCGCCTCGCGCAGGCGGCTGGTATCGCGGATCCCCCACCCGATCACGCCCAGCCCGGCGCCCAGCGCGAGCAGCGGCAGCCCGCCCAGCAGCATCGCGGTCACCCCGTAGACGAACATCCACTGCGGCGCCCGCGGCGGCCGCTGTTGCGGCCACGGGTGGCGGGCCTTGCCGGATTTCACCGCCGGTGAGCCCTTCCAATACTGGCCGTTCTTGACCTTGCCGAGGACGGCCGAGCCGGGTGCCACGTCGGCGTTCTTACCGACCACCGCCCCGGGCAGCAGCGTCGTGCGCGCGCCGACCGTCGCGTCGTTGCCGATGGTGATGGTTCCGACGTGGAAACGGTCCCCGTCGATCCAGTGGCCGCACAGGTCCACCTCGGGTTCCACCGAACTGCGGTGGCCGAGGGTGAGCATGCCGGTCACCGGCGGGGTGGTGTGCAGGTCGACGCCCTTGCCCACCTTCGCGCCCAGCGCGCGGGCGTAGTAGACCATCCACGGCGCCCCGGCCATGTTCTCCGCGCCGCTGGCCGCGGCCAGCCGCTCGGCCAGCCACACCCGCAGGTGCACCGGCCCGCCGCGTCGGTACGTGCCGGGCTCGAGGCCGCCCAGCAGCAGCCGCGCGGCGAGCACCGCGATGCTCATCCGGCCGAGCGGTGTGACGAAAACGACGAACGCGCCCGCGATCCACCACCAGCTCACCCCGACGGTCCAGGGCACCAGGCGCAGCGTGGTGGCGACGTTGTTGGCGATCGCCAGCCAGGTCACCCAGGCCAGCCCGGCCAGCGTCGCCAGCGGCACCGACAGCAACACCTGCGCGGTTTGCGTGAGGACGGAGGTGGGGCGCACCCTGCGCGGCGCGACCCGCGGCGGCGGCTTCAGTTCGTCGAGGAAGCCGGCCAGGGATCCGAGCCGGGGGTGGTCGTACAGCTCGGCCACCGTCACCTGGGGGTGGCGCCGCCGCACCGCCGCCACGAGCTGTGCCGCGGCCAGGGATCCGCCGCCGAGCGCGAAGAAGTCGGAATCGGGTCCGCTGACGACGGTGCCGAGCACGTCTCGCCACAGCCCCGCGAGCCAGCCCATCGTGCCGCCCAGGTCGGGCTCCTCGTCTTCGGCCGAACCTGCGGGGGATGGCCAGGGCAGCGCGTCGCGGTCCACCTTGCCCGACGTGCGGGTGGGCAGCTCGTCGACGAGGACCAGACGCGGCACGAGGGCGGCGGGCAGGGTTTCGGCCAGGCAGGCGCGGGCGGCCGAGAGGTCGAACTCAGAGTCGGCGCTGGCGATGTAGCCGACCAGCAGCGGCGTGCCGCTCGCGGTGCGCCGCACGGCCGCCGCACCGCCGGTGACGCCGGGCAGGTGCACCAGCGCGGAGTCCACCTCGCCCAGCTCGATGCGGCGCCCGGCGACCTTGACCTGGTCGTCGGCGCGGCCGCAGAAGAACAGGCCGTCGCGCTCGAGGCGGACCAGGTCGCCGCTGCGGTAGGCGCGGCTCCAGCCCAGCGTGGGCATCGGCGCGTACTTCTCGGCGTCCTTGTCCGGATCCAGGTAGCGGGCCAGCCCGACTCCGCCGATCGCCAGCTCGCCGACCTGGCCGTAGCCGACGGGCTCGCCGTACCTGTCCACGACCGCCAGGTCCCAGCCCGGCAACGGGAGGCCGATGCTGACCGGGCTGACACCGTCGAGCTTGGCGGCGCACGCCACCACGGTGGCTTCGGTGGGCCCGTAGGTGTTCCAGACCTCGCGGCCGTCGACCGCGAGCCGCTCGGCCAGCTCCGGCGGGCACGCCTCGCCGCCGAAGATCAGCAGCCGCACGGCCTCCAGCGCCTCGGGGGGCCACAGCGACGCCAGCGTGGGCACCGTGGACACGACGGAGACGTCGCGCGACACCAGCCACGGGCCCAGGTCCATTCCGCTGCGGACCAGCGAGCGGGGTGCGGGCACGAGGCAGGCGCCGTGCCTCCACGCCAGCCACATCTCTTCGCACGACGCGTCGAACGCCACCGACAGCCCGGCCAGCACCCGGTCGCCGGGGCCGATGGGGTTGTGCTGCAGGAACATCTGCGACTCAGCGTCGACGAACGCCGCGGCGCTGCGATGCGTGACGGCGACGCCCTTGGGGGTCCCGGTTGAGCCCGAGGTGAAGATGATCCATGCGTCGTCACGGCTCAGCGGCTTACCCGCGCGCCAGCCGCGCGACGAACCGGGCCCGCGGCTCAGCCCGGCCTCGGTGATCACTGCGACCACGTTGGCCTCGCTGAACACCAGCGCCGCACGCTCGTCGGGATCGTCGGCGTCGACCGGTACGTAGGCCGCCCCGGTGGCCAGGGTCGAAAGAATGGCGACGTACAGGGCGTAACTTCCCGACGGCATGCGAATGCCGACCCGGTCGCCGCGGCCGATGCCACGCGCCGCAAGCCACCCGACGCTTTCCTCGATGTCGCTGATCAGCTCGCCGTAGGTCAGCTGGACGGTGCCGTCGTCGATCGCCGCGGCGTCGGGGTGGCGGGCAGCGGTGTCGTACAGAATGTCGACCAGTGTGCGCGGGGCCGGTGCGAACGGCGACAGCAGGTATTGGGCCGGGACCTCGGGCATCGCCACATTCGAAAAGATACTCAGGCAGACGCCTCTCGACGCCTAGCGCGGACCCGGCGTGTAACGAGCAACGCGACGATCAGGACGCCGGCGGCGACGGCGTACCACTTGTACCTGCCGAACGCGTCGTAGATCGCGGTGATGTTCTCGCCGGCGAAATAGCCGATGCAAGCCCAGGTGCCGACCCACAACACCGCGCCCAGCGCGTTGAACGCCACGAACTTCGGCCAGTGCATGCCGATGGTGCCGGACAGGATCCCGTTGACCTGGCGCAGACCCTCGACGAACCGCGCGATCGTGACGATCTTGCCGCCGTGTCGGTCGAAGTAGTCCTCGGCGTGGTCGAGTCGCTCGGGGGTCAGGAAGATGTACCGCCCGAACCGCCCGACCAGCGGGCGGCCGCCGAAGTGGCCGATCGCGAAGCCGATGTTGTCGCCGATTACCGCGCCGAGCGCCCCGACCAGGATGACCAGCGCGATGTTCATGTGACCGGAGCCGGCGAAGACCGCGGCCGCGATCAGGATCGTCTCGCCGGGCACCGGGACGCCGAAATCCTCCAACAGGATGAATCCGCCGACCGCCAGATAGCCGTACTTCTCGAGCACCGGTTGCAGATGGGCGAACACACCCGGCAGCTGATCGTGCGCCATGCCCGTAACCGTAGTTGCGCCGGGGTCTGCCAGAATGGTCGGCGGAGGGGAGTATTCCCTGACCGCGGCGTCGTCACCACGTCGTCCGTCCGGACAACCGGCCCGCGGGCCACTGTGATGGTGGAAGAGACCTCCGGCGTTTCTCGACAACCGGAGGTTTTCGGATGAATGTGTCCGGCCTGGAGTGGATCGTCACCCTGGGCGTGACCATCGCCGTTCTGTTGTTCGACGTGGTGGTCATCGCCCGCCGGCCCCATGAACCGACGAGGCGTGAATGCGCGATCGCGCTGTCGGTCTATGCCGGGCTCGCGGTGCTGTTCGGCCTGTGGGTCTGGTTTTTCCACGGCGGCACCTACGGGGTGGAGTTCTTCGCCGGATGGCTCACCGAGTACAGCCTGTCCGTCGACAACCTCTTCGTTTTCCTGCTGATCATGGTCGCCTTCAACGTGCCTGAGCAGTATCAGCAGCAGGCGCTGCTGGTGGGCATTGTGCTGGCGCTGGTGCTCCGGGGCATCTTCATCGCACTCGGCGCGGTGGCCGTCCAGCAGTTCTCGTGGACCTTCTACATCTTCGGCGCGCTGCTCGTGTACACCGCGGTCAGGCTGGTTCGCGGCGGCGACCGCGATGAAGACGACGACGCCGGGAACGCCGTCGTCCGGTTCGCCCGTCACCACCCGAGCACCACCGACAAGTGGGACGGCCTCAAGCTCTATCTGAAGCAGGGCCGCAACCGCGTGATGACGCCGATGTTCATCGTCATCGTCGCGCTGGGCAGCACCGACCTGATCTTTGCCCTGGACTCCATTCCCGCCATCTATGGCCTCACCGCCGAGCCGTATCTGGTGTTCACCGCCAACGTTTTCGCGCTGATGGGGCTGCGGCAGCTGTACTTCCTGCTCGGTGGTTTGCTCCGACGGCTGGTCTATCTGTCTCGGGGTCTCGCGTTCATCCTGGCCTTCATCGGTGTGAAGTTGTTCCTTCACGCGCTGCACGAAAACGAGGTGCCGTTCATCAACGGCGGCGAGTCGGTCCGCGTGCCGGAGATCCCCACGTCGCTGAGCCTCGGTGTGATCGTGGTGACCCTCGCCGTCACGACGGCCGCCAGCCTCCGCAAGTCGAGTGTGTCGGCCGCGAAGTGACAACCGTTCGCGCCTTCCGCCGCGATTACCAGTTCTGGTAGCCGCCCTCGGGTCCGAGCATCCGCTCCAGTCGCGTGCGGTTGATCCTGGCCAGCTCGTTGCGGACGACCTTGCGCTCGGTGTCGGTGTCGTGGTGCAGCCGATCATTGATGGCGTTCAGCACGCCCTCGGCGTCGGTGCCGCCGACGAACATCACGAACCCGAAGCCGAATTGCTCCTCGTAACGCTTGGCCGCCGCGTCGAGTTTCGCCATCAGCTCGGGCCGGTCGTCCCAGACCGAGCACTGCTCGGCCGCGGACTTCGTGCTGCGTGGCCGGCGGCCGATGTGCGGGTACGCCTGAAGGATCGCGTCCACGGATTCCTCGGAAAGCGCAAACAGCAACGCGTCGGCCTTCCGGAACAGGTCGTTGTGGTCGGCGTAGGGCCTGCCCCCGGCCAGATCGCCGGCCAGCACCACGCTGTTGCAGCACTCGTAGAGCGCATGCAGCGCCTTCCGGGGCGCCATCTTGTTGAATGCGTCCAGGCCCAGGCCCTGATGCATCAACACGGCGGATCCTCCTGTACGGGTTCTCACCGCCATGATCGAAGCTCGCTAGCTAACCCGCCATCCGGGCAAGCAGATTTGACACGCAGGTAACAGGCCGTAACGCGCGCGTTTCACTGGGGCGATCAGTGACCGCTCGCCCGGAACCGTTCGAACGAGCGCTGCACCTCGGCCTCGGCCTCCTCGCGGCCCACCCACTGGGCCGTCTCGACGAACTTGCCCGGCTCGAGATCCTTGTAGTGCATGAAGAAGTGCTTGATCCCCTCGAGTTGCATCGAGGGCACGTCGCCGATGTCCTCGATGTGGTCCCAGCGTGGATCGCCCGCGGGCACGCACAGCACCTTGTCGTCGCCGCCGGCCTCGTCGGTCATCTGGAACATCGCCACCGGCCGGGCGGAGACGACAACGCCCGGGTAGACCGGATGGGGTAGCAGCACCAGCGCGTCGAGCGGGTCGCCGTCCTCCCCGAGCGTGTCCTCGATGAACCCGTAGTCGGCGGGGTAGGCCATCGGCGTGAAAAGGGAGCGGTCCAGTCGGATCCTGCCCGTCTTGTGGTCGACCTCGTACTTGTTCCGCTGGCCGTTCGGAATCTCGATGGTCACGTCGAATTGCACGCGCCGGGCTCCTTCACGATGGGGACAGGTTTGCACGTCGTCCGGTGACGTCGGGGCTTAACCATAGTGGAGCGCTAACCTGCACTACATGCGTCCGACACGGTGGCGGCGCTCCACCCACCTGCTGCTCGCGGTCGCGGTGCTGGTCGTCGTCGCCGTCGTGATGGCGGTGGCTGCGTTCGTCTCGTACGGGCACCCGCCGGGCAGCGGTACCGCCGTCGCCGCGACACCGCCACCGGCGACCGCCGATCCCGCCGTGGTGCCGGTCTCCGACAGCGCGCCCGAGCCCACCCCCGCGGGGCTGGCCGGCGCGCTCGCTCCGTCGCTGGCCAACCCGGACCTGGGCGGCCTGGGGGGCCGCGTGACCGACGCCATGACCGGGACCCAGTTGTGGGAGCAGAATTCGACGGTGCCGATGCAGCCGGCGTCGACGAACAAGGTCCTCACCGCCTCGGCCGCGCTGCTGACCCTGAACCGTGACGAGCGGGTCACCACGACGGTGCTGGCGGCTGACCAGCCGGGTGTGGTGGTGTTCGTGGGCGCCGGCGACCCGACCCTGTCGTCGGCGCCGCCCGGCCAGGACACGCTGTACCACGGCGCGGCGCGGATTTCCGACCTCGCCGACCAGGTGCGGCGCAGCGGCGTGACGGTGACGTCCATCCAGGTCGACACCAGCGCGTTCAGCGGCCCGGCGTTGGCGCCGGGCTGGGATCCCGCCGACATCGAGGGTGGCGATGTCGCACCCATCGAGGCGGCGATGGTCGACGGCGGGCGCACCCTTCCGGCGACGCCCGACTCGGTGCGGTCCCCGACCCCTGCGCTGGACGCCGGCCGTGCCCTGGCCGCGGCGCTGAAGGTCAATCCGCAGGCGGTGAGCGTGCTGACCACGCCGGTGACGGGGCGCCACATCGCCTCCGTGCAGTCCGCGACGCTGATCGAGCGGCTGCGCGAGATGATGAACGTCTCCGACAACGTGATGGCCGAATGCGTCGCACGGGAGGTGGCCGCCGCGATGCATCGCCCGCAAAGCTTCGCCGGTGCCGTCGACGCCGTCACGAATCGGCTCGCCTCCGCCGGCGTCGACATGACCGGCGCGACGCTGGTGGACTCCAGCGGGTTGTCGGTGAACGATCGGCTCACCGCCAGGACGCTTGACGGCGTCATCGAGGGCGCGGCGGGCCCGGACCAGCCGGCGCTGCGTCCGCTGCTGGACGTGCTGCCGGTGGCCGGCGGCAGCGGCACACTGTCGAACCGCTACGTCGACATCCAGACCGACGGCGCCGCGGCCGGCTGGCTGCGCGCGAAGACCGGGTCGCTGACCGGAACCAACGCACTGGCGGGCGTCGTCACCGACGCCGGCGGCCGGGTGCTGACGTTCGCACTGATCTCGAACAACGCCGGGCCCACCGGGCGCACCGCGATCGATGACGTGGCCGCCACCCTGCGGTCGTGCGGATGCGGGTCATGACCGCCCACTCCGACACCGGCGACCGGCAATTGACGGTCGGGCGCGCCGTCGACTGGGATTTCGCGGCCTCGGCCGGCGCGTGGCTGGCGCGGGAGGGGCCGCCGTCGACCGAGTACACGCGCCGCCAGGTGGTCGACGAGCTTGCCGCCGCGTCCCGGCGCGCGGAGCTGCCGGTGCGAGACGTCACCGGGCTCACCGTCGACGGGGAGGTGCCCGACGCGCTCGTCGTCGACCGGCCGCAATGGGTTCGGCTGGCCGCCGATTCGATGCGCGTGATGACCGGGGGCACCGGCAGGCCGCGCGGATTCCTCACCGGCCGGCTCACCGGGGCGCAGACCGGTGCCGTGCTCGCGTTCATCTCCTCCGGAATCCTCGGCCAGTACGACCCGTTTGCGGCGGAAAACGGAAAGCTGCTGTTGGTATACCCCAACGTGATCGCGGTGGAACGCCAATTACGCCTCAAGCCAAGCGATTTCCGGCTCTGGGTATGCCTGCACGAGGTCACCCACCGGGTGCAGTTCACGGGAAACCCGTGGCTGGTGGACCACATGTCGTCGGCGCTGGGCGTGATCACCGCCGACGCCGGCGAGAACGTCGGCCAGGTGGTGAGCCGCTTGGCGGATTTCGTCCGCGAGAGGCGGGACGGCGCACCCGCCGACCCCAACTCGGGTGGCGTGCTGGGCCTGTTGAAGGCGCTGCAGTCCGAGCCGCAACGCAGGGCACTCGATCAGCTGCTGGTGCTCGGCACCCTGCTCGAAGGCCACGCGGACCATGTGATGGATGCGGTTGGCCCGGCCGTCGTTCCGACCGTCGCGCAGATCCGCGCACGCTTCGACGAGCGGCGGCGGCGCAGGCAGCCGCCGCTGCAGCGGCTGATCCGCGCGCTGCTGGGTTTCGACGCCAAGCTCAGCCAGTACACCCGCGGCAAGGCGTTTGTCGACGCCGTCGTGTCCCGGGTCGGGATGGAGCGGTTCAACGCGATCTGGTCCGGCCCGGACACGTTGCCGCTGCCCAGCGAGATCGATGAGCCCGCGCGATGGATCGATCGGGTCCTGTAGCCGCACTTCGTCGCGCCGTCTCCGACTTCGCCGTCGGTTACGACGTCGACGACGAGCTCTGGTGCGTCGCGCTGTCCGGGGGTCCGGATTCGTTGGCGCTGACCGCCGTGGCGGTGGACCTGAGGGCCACTGTCGCGCTGATCGTCGACCACGGGCTGCAGCCCGACTCCGCGGCTGTCGCCGAGACCGCGCGCGGGCAGGCGCTCGCGCTGGGCTGCGCCGACGCGCGCGTCCTGCCCGTGTCCGTGGGCAGCGCAGGCGGACCGGAAGCCGCCGCGCGGGACGCCCGATACGACGCGCTGCGCTGGGCCGCCGCCGGCGCGCCCGTGCTGCTCGCCCATACGCTCGACGACCAGGCCGAGACCGTGCTGCTCGGGTTGGGGCGGGGATCGGGGCCTCGCTCGATGGCCGGGATGCGACCGCACCATCCGCCGTGGTGTCGGCCGCTGCTTGGCGTGCGCCGCGCGGTGACACACGCCGCCTGCGCGCAGCTCGGCCTGACGCCGTGGCACGATCCCCACAACGCCGACCCGGCCTACACCCGGGCCCGACTGCGCATGCGGGCGTTGCCGGTTCTGGAGGAGGTGCTCGGCGGCGGTGTCGCCGAGGCGCTGGCACGCACCGCCGCGGCACTGCGCGAGGACTGCGACGCACTCGACGACCTCGCGCTGCGCGAGCTGGCCGCCACGGTGGCCGACGACGGCCTCGACACCGCCCGGACGGTGGCCGACGACGGCCTCGACACCGCCCGGCTGGCGCAACTCCCGGACGCGCTGCGTCGGCGGGTCATCCGCGGCTGGCTGCTGGCCAACGGCGCGACGAACCTCACCGACAGGCAGATCCGCGGCGTCGACACGCTGGTGACGCGATGGCGGGGCCAGGGCGGGGTCGCCGTCGGCTCTCCGCTGCGCAGGGAGCGGCTGATTGCGGCCCGAAGCAACGGCAAACTTCGGCTGCGCCGTGAACCCGTCTGACGCAACCGCGGTGGTCCACGCTGTTCGGGCATGGCACGCTGATGGCGTGCCCGCGCATCCGCACGCCGAGCTGTATCCGGGGGACATCAAATCGGTGTTGCTCACCGAGGAGCAGATCCACACCCGCACGGCCGAGCTCGGTGGCTGCATCGCCAGCCACTACCGCGAGATCATCCCGATCGGTGAGGACCTGCTGCTGGTGACCGTGCTGAAGGGCGCGGTCATGTTCGTCACCGACCTCGCGCGGGCGATCCCGCTGCCCACTCAGCTGGAGTTCATGGCGGTCAGCTCGTACGGGTCGTCGACGTCGTCGTCAGGAGTGGTCCGGATCCTGAAGGACCTCGACCGCGACATCAGCGACCGCGACGTGCTGATCGTCGAGGACATCGTCGACTCCGGCCTCACGCTGTCGTGGCTGCTGCGCAACCTGGCCGCACGTCATCCCCGGTCGCTGCGGGTGTGCACGTTGCTCCGCAAACCCGAAGCGGTGCGCTCCGACGTCGGCATCGACTATGTCGGCTTCGACATCCCCAACGAGTTCGTGGTCGGCTACGGTCTCGACTACGCCGAGCGGTACCGCGACCTGCCGTTCATCGGGACGCTCGATCCGAAGGTCTACCAGCAGGACTAGGCGCAGAATGCGGAGCATGGTTGAAGAGGTTGACGAACCCGCCCGCCGCACCGCGCTGCGCATCTGCCCGCTGTGCGAGGCGACCTGCGGCCTGACGCTCACGATCGACGGCACGCCCGGCCGCGTCACCGCGGCGCGGGGTGACCGCGACGACGTCTTCAGCGCCGGTTTCATCTGCCCGAAAGGCGCGAGCTTCGCCGAGCTGGACAACGACCCCGACCGGTTGACCCGCCCTCTCGTCCGCCGCGACGGCAGGCTCGTCGAGGCCACCTGGCAGGAGGCCTATGCCGCGGTGGCGTACGGCCTGGGCGGCGTGATCGGCGGCCACGGCGGCCCATCGGTCGGGGTGTACCTCGGAAATCCCAACGCGCACACGATCGCCGGCGCGCTCTACGGCCCGCTGATCGTCCGCGCGCTGGGCACCCGGCACATGTACACCGCGAGCACGCTCGACCAGATGCCCAAACAGGTCGCACTCGGCTATCTGTTCGGCAGCCCGTTCGCGTTCACCGTGCCGGACCTCGACCGCACCGATTACCTGGTGATCATCGGCGCCAATCCGCTTGTGTCCAACGGCAGTTTGGCCACCGCCCCGGACTTCCCCGGCAAGTTGAAGTCGCTGCGCAGGCGCGGCGGCCGTCTGATCGTCATCGACCCCAACCGCACCCGCACCGCCGAACTCGCCGACCGTCACCTCGCCCCGCGGCCCGGCACGGACGCTGCGCTGCTGTTCGCGATCGTGCATGTGCTGTTCGACGAGGGCCTGGTCGCACCCGAACTGGGGGGACTCGAGGACCATGTGACCGGGCTGGCGGACGTGCGCGCCCTGGCCGACGGGTTCTCGCCGGCCGAGGTCGCGGCGCACTGCGGCCTGGCCGCCGACCAGATCCGCACGCTGGCGCGCGAGATCGCCGCCGCGCCCTCGGCCGCCGTATACGGCCGCATCGGTACCACCACAGTCGAATTCGGCACCCTCGGCAGCTGGCTCATCGATGTCGTCAACATCTTGACCGGCAACCTCGACCGGCCGGGCGGCGCGATGTTCCCGCTGTCTCCGGCCGCCGCGGCGCCCCGCCCGCCGCGGCCGGGGCGGGGCTTCGTCACCGGGCGCTGGCGCAGCCGGGTGTCCGGCTACCCCGAGGTGGCCTCGGAGCTTCCCGCGGCGGCGCTGGCCGAGGAGATCGACACCCCCGGCGACGGGCAGATCAGGGCGTTGATCACGATCGCGGGCAACCCGGTGCTGTCCGCGCCGAACGGTGAGCGGCTGGACCGCGCGCTCGACGGCGTCGGCTTCATGGTGAGCGTCGACCCGTACCTGAACGAGACGACACGGCACGCCGACGTGATCCTGCCGCCGCCGCCGCCGTCGCAGACCGCGCACTTCGACTTCGCGCTGAACAACCTCGCGGTGCGCAACAACGCGCGCTACTCGCCGCCGGCACTGCCGCTGTCCGACGGGCGGCCCGACGAGAGTGAAATGTTGTCGCGGCTGGTGATGATCATCTTCGGGGCGGGGCCGGACGCCGACCCGGGCCTGGCCGACGACCAGGTGATCGCGACCGTGCTGGGCAAAGAGACGAACGACCCGGACTCACCGGTCGCCGGGCGTTCGACCGACGAGCTGACCGCGATGTTGCCCGACGGGCCCGGCTACGAACGGCGACTGGACATGATGCTGCGGCTCGGGCCGTACGGCGACGCGTTCGGCGCCAAGCCGGCGGGCCTCACCCTCGAGCGGTTGAAGGCGCACCCGCACGGCATCGACCTCGGTCCGCTGCGACCGCGCATTCCGGAGGTGCTGCGCACCCGCTCCGGCAGGATCGAGATGGCGGCTGCCGACTTGGTCGCCGACGTCGAACGGCTGCGGGCGTCGCTGGACCGCCCGGCCGAGGACTTCGTGCTCATCGGCCGTCGGCACCTGCGCTCCAACAACAGCTGGATGCACAACCTGCGCGCGCTTTCCGGCGGGACGAACCGCTGCACGCTGCAGATCCATCCCGACGACGCAGCCCGGCTCGGATTGGTCGACACCGCTGTGGTCAAGGGACTCGGCGGCGAGGTTCTCGTCCCGATCGAGGTCACTCCCAACATCAGGCCGGGCGTTGTCTCGCTGCCACACGGGTGGGGCCACGACCGCCCGGGCACCCGGATGGCCGTCGCCGCAGGACAGCCCGGGGTCAACGTCAACCTGCTCAACGACGGCGGCAGCCTTGACCCGTTGTCGGGCACGTCGGTGCTCAACGGGGTTCCCGTCGACATCGCGGCCGCGGACTGAGGGCTACGTCAGCTCCCAGACCACGGTCACCGGGAAGCCGACGGTCTGCTGGCCCGGCTCCAGCGGCACCGGTATGGCAGCAGCGCGGGTCATCGAGAGCGGCGTCGGAGGCGTCGGCCCCGCGGATTCCGAGATCGCGATGACCTTGCCCAGCTCGAGCCCGGACAGTTGGGCGTACTGCTGGGCGCGGTCCTTCGCGTCCTGGAACGCCCGCGCGCGTGCGTCCTTGACGAGTTGGGAGTCGTCGTCGATCGAGTAGTTGACCGAGTTGATCCGCGTCGCGTCGCCGCCGGTAGTGACGATCAGGGCCAGGGAGTTCGACGCCGAGTCCAGTTCGCGGATCTTCACGGCGATGGAGTTGCCGGCCCGGTAGCCGACGATGGCCGAGGAGTCCGGCCCGTATTGCGGTTGCAGGCTGACCTGGGTGGTGCTGATGTCTTTGCGGTCGACGCCGGCGCTGACCAGTGCGTTGATCACGGCCTGCTGCCGCTGGC
>NZ_DATFYW010000132.1:0-7388 GCF_035314905.1 Mycobacterium sp. | reverse complement strand
AGACGACTACGCCAAGCGGCTCAGGCGCATCGAGGGCCAGGTGCGGGGCATCGCGAGGATGATCGACGACGACAAGTACTGCATCGACATCCTCACCCAGATCAGCGCGGTCAACAGCGCCCTGCAGTCCGTTGCGCTCGGACTGCTCGACGAGCATCTGAACCACTGCGTCACCAACGCGGTCGCCGCCGGCGGAGAGGACGCCGACGCCAAGCTTGCCGAGGCGTCGGCGGCCATCGCCCGCCTCGTCCGCTCCTAGGTGGGTCGGCGCACACGCCGCTTTGGGTGGGCGCACACGCCGCTCACATCCGCGATCGGACCGATTCGGCGGATACCGTTATCAGTCGAAGTGAAGGAGCGCATCGTTGTAGAGGCCGCCGCGCAGGCACGCACCGACCTTCCGCCGGTGCGGCCGTGGAGCGCGCGCATCGCTGTGCAGCTGGCTGTGTTGTCCGCGGCGGCGTTCATTTACGTCACCGCGGAGATGGTGCCGGTTGCGGCGCTGCCGGCGATCGCGGCCGATCTGCACGTCGGCGAGGCGCTCGTCGGCACGCTGCTGGGGAGCTACGCGCTTGTCGCCGCGGTGACCACGGTGCCGCTCCTGCGTTTGACCGCCCACTGGCCGCGGCGCCGAACCTTGCTGCTGACGCTGATTTGCCTGACCGCCTCGCAGCTCATGTCGGCGCTCGCGCCGAACTTCGCCGTGCTGGCCGCCGGGCGGGTGCTGTGCGCGGTCACCCACGGGCTGATGTGGTCGGTGGTCGCGCCGATCGGCGCTCGGCTGGTGCCCTCGACTCACGTCGGGCGCGCTACCACGGCTGTTTATCTCGGCACCACTCTCGCGCTGGTCGTGGGCAATCCGCTGACCGCCGCGATGAGCCAGCTATGGGGCTGGCGGCTGGCCGTCGTGGTTGTGACGGTGGCGGCCGCGTCGATCACGGCGGCGGCGTGGCTGACGCTGCCGCGAATGCCGGTGCCGAACGCGCAGATCGAAACGGCCCGGTCGCACAAACGGCATCACCGCAACGGGCGGCTAGTGACTCTGTCGGTGCTCACGCTGGTCGGGGTCACCGGCCATTTCGTCTCCTACACCTTCATCGTGCTGATCATCCAGGACGTGGTCGGGGTGCACGGTCCGCAGCTGGCCTGGCTGCTGGCCGCTTACGGCATCGCGGGCCTGGCGTCGATGGGCGTGTTGGCCCGCTCACTGGACCGCCATCCCTGGGCGGCCGTCATTGGCTGCCTTTCGGCGATGGTGGTGGCGTTCGCGGCGCTGACCGTGCTCGCGGTGACCCAAAAGCCTGCGTTGCCGGCCATGCTGGCCGGCGGTGCCGCAATAGTGCTCTGGGGCGCCGCAGTGACAGCGCTGCCGCCGATGCTGCAGTCGACGGCGATGCGCAGCGCGCCGAACGATCCCGACGGTGCGTCCGGGCTCTACGTCACGGCCTTTCAGATCGGCATCATGGCGGGATCGCTGGGGGGCGGGCTGCTCTATGCGCGGGGCGGCGTGGCGGCCATCGTCGCATCCTCTGCGTTACTCGTCACCACCGCACTGGCCGGCGTGGCTTCCAATCGGGGGCTGTTCCGAATGTCGGGGGCCGTTCCGAATGCCAGCCCTGTAACAAAGTGACCGGTGGGGCAGAAGCACACAGTATGATGAGGATCGATATGGTGGCCGCCCTCTGCGCGGCCGGCGCGATCGCGGGGCTCATCATCTCGGCTCCGTCAGCGATGGCCGACCCGGATGCCCCCGCGACGCCAGTTCCGCCGCCCCCGGCGACAGCTGACGGGATGCCGCACCTGAGCAGCCCGGACAACCTGCCGCCGGGCACCACGGATACGCCGCCCGGCCAGGGCCACAGCCTCAGCTACCTGCGGGAGCTGTGGCAGGCGCTTCAGAACCAGGACATCGACCGGAAAGACGCGGCGATCCTTCTGCTGACTCAGCGCCCGATGGATCCCAACGCGGCGGCGCCGGGCCTCGCCCCAGGCCCGCAGCAGGCGCCCGGTCAGCAGCCGGGTCCGCCGGCTCCGCAACTTCCCAACTAAGTTTCAGGATCGCGCGCGTCGCTACAAACGCGCAGTTCAGCGCCATCGGGGCACGGACACGCGCGGTCATGGCAAAGGGTGTCTGCTGTCGGCGACCCTGCGCGCTGTGCCAGACTGGATTGACGGAGAGGTATGGAGGTGGGGATGGAAGCCGCAGCCGGCGCCATGGGGACGGCGCCCAGGTCGCACCGCACGAGGCGTGCGTTGACCTCGATGTTTTGCGCGTGCGGAGTGGTAGCGGCACTGGTAACCGCGACGCCGTCGGCGCTGGCCGACCCCGCGTTGGACCCGGGCGCGCCGCCGCCCCCACCGGCGGCGGACGCGCCGCCGCCCCCGCCTGACCCGCTGGCTGCGCCTCCGCCGGCACCGGCCAACCCGCCGGCCGCGCCTCCTGGGCCGGTCGACCCGCTGGCCGCGCCTCCCGGGCCGGTCGACCCGTTCGCCGCCCCGCCGCCGCCCGTAGTCGCGCCCGTTGCCGGGCAGAACCCAGAACCATTCACGGGCACGGCGCCGTTCCGGCCGCCGGCATTCAATCCGATCAATGGCGCGATGGTCGGAGTGGCCAAGCCAATCGTCATCAACTTCGCGGTGCCGATAGGCGACCGGCCGATGGCGGAGCAAGCCATCCACATCTCGTCGATCCCGCCGGTGCCCGGCAAGTTCTACTGGATTAACGACAGCCAAGTGCGGTGGCGACCGCTGAACTTCTGGCCGGCCGGCACGACGGTGAACATCGACGCCGCGGGCGCCAAGTCAAGTTTCAGGGTCGGGGACGCATGGGTCGCGACGGCCGACAACGCCACCCACCAGATGACCGTCACCCAGAACGGGAACGTGGTCAAGACGATGCCGATGTCAATGGGCATGCCCGGTCATGACACCCCCAACGGCACCTACTATGTCCTGGAGAAGTTCCCCGACATCGTCATGGATTCGGCGACCTACGGAGTGCCCAACGACTCGCCGCAGGGCTACAAGGTGCACGTGAAGCTGGCCGTCCGGTTCGACAACAGCGGAAACTTCGTGCACAGCGCGCCGTGGTCGGTCGCCGATCAGGGCAAACGGAACGTCAGCCACGGCTGCATCAACATCAGTCCCGACAACGCGCAATGGTTCTTCGACCACTTCGGCAGTGGCGATGCGATCGTCGTGAAGAACTCCGTGGGCTCGTACACCCAGAAGGACGGCGCTCAGGACTGGCAGATCTGACCGGTCTGGTCGCGCTCAGTTCCAGATCCTGACCCGTCGCTGCGGATCGAGGTACAGTTCGTCGGACTCGGCGACATCGAACGCGTCGTAGAACGCGTCGATGTTGCGCACCACCCCGTTGCACCGGAACTCCGGCGGGCTGTGCGGGTCGATCGCAAGCCTGCGGATCGCCTCGGCCTCACGCGACTTGGTGCGCCACACCTGAGCCCAGCCGAAGAACACCCGCTGCACGCCGGTGAGCCCGTCGATCACCGCGGCCTCTCCGCCGCCCAGCGAGAGCTGGTAGGCCAGCAGCGCGATCGAAAGCCCGCCGAGATCGCCGATGTTCTCGCCGACCGTGAACGCACCGTTGACATGATGGCCGTCGCCGAGGCCCTGGGGGATGTAGGTCTCATACTGCTCGATCAAAGCTTTCGTGCGTGAGCCGAATTCGGCCCGGTCCTCGTCGGTCCACCAATCCACCAGGTTGCCATCCCCGTCGTACTTGGCGCCCTGGTCGTCGAAGCCGTGGCCGATCTCGTGTCCGATGACCGCGCCGATACCGCCGTAGTTGGCGGCGTCGTCGGCCTCGGCGTCGAAGAACGGCGGCTGCAAAATCGCAGCGGGAAAGACGATCTCGTTCATGCCGGGGTTGTAGTACGCGTTTACGGTCTGCGGCGTCATGAACCATTCGTCGCGGTCCACCGGGCCGCCGAGCTTGGCCAGCTCGCGGTCGTAGTTGACCACGGAGCCGCGGCGAAAGTTGCCATACAGATCGTCGCGGTCGATGACGAGCTGCGAGTAGTCGCGCCATTTCCTCGGGTAGCCGATCTTGGCGGTGAACTTGTCGAGCTTGGCCAGCGCGCGTCGGCGCGTTTCCGGAGTCATCCAGTCCAGCCGGCTGATGCTGACCCGATAGGCCTCGCGCAGGTTGTCCACGAGCACATCCATCCGTGCCTTGGCCTCCGGCGGGAAGTGCAGTTCGACGTACAGCTTGCCCAACGCGTCGCCCATCAGGTTTTCCACCAGGCCGACGCCGCGCTTCCAGCGGTCACGGATCTCCTCGGTGCCCGACAGCGTGCGGCCGTAGAACGCGAAGTCCTCTGCCACCAGCTCGTCGGTCAGCAGGGGCGCCCGGGCGTGGATCACGCGCCAGCGCAGCCAGTCCTTCCACACCGGGAGGTCTTCGGCGGCCCACAGCGCCGCGAACGCGGTCAGGTAGTCGGGCTGGCGGACGACGAACTCGTCGGCAACTTCCGGGGAAGCGCCCAGCGCCGTGATCCAACCGGCCCAGTCGAAGCCGGGCGCCTCGTTCGACACGTCGGTGAACTTGCGCAGGTTGTAGGTCAGGTCGGCGTCGCGGCGCCGCACCACGTCCCAGTGCGCCGCGGCCAACTCGCCCTCCAGCGCGACGATGCGCGCGGCGGTGCCTGCGTAGTCATCGGGGCCACCACCGTAGACCAGCGCAAACATTGCCGCGATATGTCGCGGGTAGGCGGCCAGGATCTGGGCGTGCCGCTCCTCGCGGTAGTAGGACTCGTCGGGCAATCCCAGGCCGGACTGGTTCACGTGCACCAGGTAGCGCGCCGAGTTCTTCGAATCGGTGTCGACGTACACACCCGTGCCGCCGCCGACGCCGCTGCGCTGCAGGGTGCCCATCAGCCGCGCGAGGGCGGTCGCGTCCTCTGCTGCGTCAATGTCGGCAAGCTCGTCCAGCAGCGGCTGGACACCGACGCGCGACACGGTGTCGGTGTCCATGAAGCTCGCGTACAGGTCGCCGATGCGCTGCTGATCGCTTCCGCGTGCCCCGTCGGCAGCTTCGGTGGCTTGCGTGATCAGGTCGCGCACCTGCTCCTCCGCCCGGTCGAAAAGCGACCGGAATGCGCCGTCGGTGGCCCGGTCGGCCGGGATGTCGTATTCGGCCAACCACCGGCCGTTCACATGGCCGAACAGGTCGTCCTGAGGACGGGACCGCTGGTCGAC
This sequence comes from Mycobacterium sp., assembly GCF_035314905.1. Taxonomy (GTDB): domain Bacteria; phylum Actinomycetota; class Actinomycetes; order Mycobacteriales; family Mycobacteriaceae; genus Mycobacterium. The sequence continues at coordinate 2,168 of NZ_DATFYW010000132.1, read as the reverse complement.
GTAACCGAGGTCGATACCGGAGCGTGCGGTGGGTGCTGTCACGGTTTCATCTTTCCACGCGCTGTTGAGGGCATCCCAAGACCGCGCGGTGCAACCTGGACATGCGCTTTGTCGCTTTGGGTAACCTTGCCTTCGTGCCCGAGGCGGAACCCAGCGCGGAACCGGAAGAAGAGTCGACCGCTTCAGCATCCGACACCGCCGACGCCGAACAGGGACCGGTGTTCTCCCCATTCGGCATCGCTTCCACGGCCCTGGCTTTGCTGTCGATAGCCGCAATCGTGCTGGCAGGCACCATCTGGTTCGGCCACCGGCAGAGCATCGACACGCTCAGCTACCAGAGCCGCGTCGCGCAGGCCGCCGCCGACTGGACCGCGGTGCTGATCAACATGAACAAGGACAACATCGACAGCAGCTTGGAGAAGCTGCACGACGGCACGGTGGGCGAGCTGAACAACGACTTCGAGGCCGCGATGCAGCCTTACCGCTCTGTCGTGCAAACTCTGCAATCGAAGACCACCGGCCAGATCAACTCCGTGTCCATCGAGGCGCTGCACCACAACCTCGACGCGCAGCCGGGTAATCCGCCCCCGGCCGCCGTTCCGGACTTCTCGTCGCGCACCGACAACGTGCTGATCGTCGCCACCTCGGTCAGTCAAAACGTCGACGCAAAGCCGCAGATGGTGCATTGGAACCTGCGGGTCGGGGTCTCAAACGTCGACGGGAAGTTGATGATCTCCCGCCTGGAGCCGATCCGATGAGGAACGCCTGGCGGGTCTTCGCATTCGACATCGCCGCGCCGCTTGCCGCGATTTCCGCGCTGCTTTTGATCGGCGTCGCGCTCGAGTGGCGCGTGTGGTGGGTAGCGGTGTGCTCCGTGCTGTGCCTGCTGCTCGTCGAAGGCGTGGTGGTCAACTTCGTGCTGGCGCGCCGCGACAAGGTGACGGTCGGCACCGACGATGACGGCCCAGGGTTGCGGTTGGCGGTCGCGGGGCTGGCGACCGCGGCGCTGGTGGCGGCGGTGCTGGTCTGCTACGCAGAATGGACGGTGCCCGACCGCGAACGCAACTCCAACATGGCCGAAGTGGTTCGCCTGGCCACCAACGTGTCCGAAGCCACCGCCACGTTCTCGCCGCAGGACCCGACGTCATCGATAAGCCGGGCCGCCGCTTTGATGGACCCCGAGCAGGCCGAGGCATACAAGAACGCGTTCGCCAAGACCGCCCAGCAGTTGGCAGCGAAAAACGTATCAGCACAAGCCAATACGGTATCCGCGGGAGTGGAGGCGATCAGCCCCGACGCGGCGAGCGTAGCCGTGGTCATGCGGGCCATACAGACGACGCCGAACTCGCCGCCGGACCGGGCGATCCTCGCGCTTCGGGTCACGTTGTCCAAACAGGACGGCCAGTGGAAGGTGTTCGACGTGAGCCCGATCAATCCACTGGCCTCAGATCAAGGACAGCCGCAGAGCTAGACGGTTGTGGATCAATCCTGACCTGTGGATAAGTCCGTGGCGCAGTGGGTTTGGCGTGTGGGGGTGTCGGTGGGCGGCGACATGATTCGGGCATGGTTTCGGATCGCGATGAGTGCGTCGAGGCGTTCGCGGCGCTGGGGGAGGGGATGGCGCGGTGTGTGAAGCTGCGGGTGCACGGGGTGGTGACGGGCCGGGAGTGTCTGGCGTTGTTGGACCGCGCCGAGGTGGTGTCGCGTCAGTTGGCGGTGTTGCAGTCCGACCTGATCAATGAGCTCGGTGCGCTGGCCGGGCCGGCCGAGTTGGGTGGCACGCTGGCGCATGCGTTGGCCGATCGGCTGCGCATCGGCCGCGCCGAGGCGCGCCGGCGCATCGGGGAGGCCGAGGACTTGGGGGCGCGGGCCACCCTGGCCGGGGAGGTGTTGGCGCCGCGGCTGGCGGCCACGGCCACCGCGCAGCGCGCCGGGCGGATCGGCGCCGAGCAGGTGCGGCTGATCCGGGGGTTTTTGGCGCAGTTGCCGGGCTGGGTGGATGCGTCGACCAGGATCGGGCCCGGCGGCGCGGGATCCTGATCGGCGCCCAGGACCCCGACGGCATGTCGGCGATCTCGGGCTGGCTGACCCCCGAGCTGCGCGCCGGGCTGGAGGCGGTGCTGGCCAAGTGGGCCGCCCCCGGCAGGTGTGACCCCGCCGATCAGACC
>NZ_DATFYW010000131.1:0-16212 GCF_035314905.1 Mycobacterium sp. | reverse complement strand
GAGCGCGTCGCCGAGGTCCCTCGCGGGGTCGTATCGCCCGTCGCCGCCCGTCAGCACACCGCGGTCGAGCAGGCCGGCCATCAGCTCGACCCCCAGCCGGCCGGCCAGATGGTCGTAGCAGGTGCGGGCCGAGCGCAGCCGCGCCGCCCGGGTGCCGTCGCGAAGCGAGCGGATGGGCCGCGGCGGTGCCAGCGCCACCAACTGCTCAAGCAGCTCGCCCACCTGCGGGCCGGCCAGTCGGTAGTAGCGGTGCCGGCCGTGGGCCTCGACACGCAGCAACCCTGCCTGGGTCAGCTTCGTCAGGTGGCTGCTGGCCGTCGACCGGCTGAGCCCGGCCTCGTCGGCCAGCGCGCTCGCCGGCAACGCGCGGCCGTCGTCGAGGGCAAGCAACACCGCGCATCGGGCCGGTTCGGCGAACAACGATCCCAATGCAGAGATGTCGGCGTCGCCGCCGGACGGATGCAGAGATGTCGGCGTCGCCGCCGGACGGTAGATCTGCGACATCACGCCTGACACACAGGTTAAGCGCGGAATCGTTCGACGCCGATCGAACCGTTCAGCGGCCGTGCGGCGTTCCCAGGTAGGGGAATTCGTTCAGTGTGTCGGTGTGGGGCGCCAGTCCGGGCGGTGGGATGTCCCCCTTGGAAAGGAAGCTGAGCCGGTAGTCGATGACGTCGTCGGTGAACACACGGCCGTTGGGATACCTGGCAGGTTGGGACGGGTTGAAGGTCAGCATGTCCGGCAGGGTGCCCTCCGCGTCGATGGCGGCGATCGCTTCCGCACGCGTGTAATTGCCGGTGTGACCCATCAGGTGGACAAACTGATCGAGCCACCGGGCGCGATCGTTGGGCGGCTCGCTTGCGTTGTACTCCTCCTTGGTTTCGTCGGTGTTGAAGAAGCTGCTCACCGACGGGTGGCCGGCCCGGTCAACATGAACGAGTTCGCCGTCACGCCGCAGGCTACAGCGCCCCCAGATGCGGATGTCGGGGTTGGCGCCGAGCTCACTGGTCGGCATCTCGATCACCATGGAGAAGACGTTGGCTTCGGTGTTGGAATCCTGCCCGGTCCAGGGTGACGTGCCGCCCAGGTGCGGTGCGGTGAAGTTGCGGCCGCCCGACGTGTCGAACAGGTTCTTGATCCCGTCGTAGTCGAAGAAGAACGCGTCGCTTCTTGCACCGGCGAAGAACATGAACGGGCCCGACTCAACGATGTTCGGCGTCGGGCCGAACGACACGTCCACGTCGGAAAACAGCTTCGTGCCGACCGCTTCGGGCGACCGTGCCTCCTGCCCCCTGGCCAGGAAGACATCGGCGGTCTGTCGCCCGCCCTGCGGGACCGAGAACACGTAACTGAACGCGATGTCGTTGAGCAGGTCGCCGTCGTTGTCGAGGGCGAGCCGGTAGATCGCATCGGGGCGCAGCGCGTCGGCATTCGGATTCGCATTGAGGATGAGCACCGTGCGCGTGGGGTCGGTCGGGGCCTGAAACGCGTACAGGTCGCACAAGTCCAGTCGTTGATCACCGAGCGGCGGCCCCAGGCTGAGGCCGGTGAAGTGGTTTGACATGGCTACGATCAAACCGCAGAAGGCCAAGCGTGCGACAGAATTAAGGCAAAATTCCGCGGTCGGGCAGCGCGTGTTCGGTGATCACGGGACGCGCCAGCGGTTGGCTTTCGCGATGCTTGGCCGCGAGGTAGACCTGTGCGGTCTCGCGTGCCACGGTGGCCCAGTCGAAGTCCGACGTGAGCCGCTCGCGTGCGGCGACGGCGCGGCGCTGGGCCGCCCCGGGATCGTCGATCACTGTTCGTACCGCCGTGGCGATGCCAGCCACATCTCTTGGCGCGCAAGAGATCCCGGTCTTGCCGTTGATCACCGCCTCGCCCAGGCCGCCGGCCGTCGACGTCACCAGTGGCGTGCCGGCAGCGGCCGCCTCCAGGGCCACGATGCCAAACGGCTCGTAGTGGCTCGGCAGCACGACCGCATCGGCGTCGTGCAGCGCGGTGAGCAGCCGCGAGTGGTCCAACCGTCCGAGGAAGGTGGTGGCCTTGAGCACACGGTGGCGACGAGCCTGCTCGATGAGCCAATCCCGCTGTGTTCCCTCGCCGGCGACCGTCAGCGTGGTGCCGGGATGGGTTCGCCTGATGCGAGGCAGCGCTGCGATCAGGTCGTGAATGCCCTTCTCGTACTCGAGCCGGCCGACATACAGCAGCTTCGCCGAACCGTCGCGGCGCTTACGGTGTGCGAAGGGCCAACCCGCGACGTCGATTCCATTGCAGATCACCTGGATCTCAGGCAGCCCTGGCCCGAACAACTCGGTGATCTCGTCGCGCATCGAGGCCGAACAGGTGATCAACGAATCGGAAACCCGCACCAGCCAGGATTCCAGCGCGTGCACCTGCCTGCTGATCGCGCCGTTGATCCATCCCGAGTGCCGCCCCGCCTCCGTGGCGTGCAGGGTGGAAACCAGTGGGATGTCGTAGAACTCACTCAATGCAACGGCCGGGTGCGCCACCAGCCAGTCGTGGGCGTGAACAACGTCGGGTTTGCGGCCCAGCGCAAGCCCGGCGCGGACCATCGAATGGCCCATGGCCAGCGTCCAGGCCATCATGTCGCGGCCGAATTCGAACTCGTGCGGGTCCTCTGCGGCCGCGATGACGCGAACGCCCTCGCTGACGTCGTCGGTGGACGGGTGGGTGCTCGGATCCGTGCCGAAGGGGCGGCGGCTCAGCACCGTCACCTCGTGCCCCGCGGCGGCCAGCGCCGTGGCGAGTTGGTGGACGTGACGACCCAGCCCGCCGACCACCACCGGCGGGTACTCCCACGACACCATCAGCACCCTCACGGGCGCGGCAACCTCCTGGCGTCCAGGGCCCCGAACAGCCCGTCGGCCCGGTTCCATCCCTCGGCCAGTCGCTGAGCGGTTTCGCGTCGGCCGGACGCCAGGGCCCCGGCGATCTCCCGGGTGGCGTGGGCGTGCAGATGGGCACGGTAGCGCGCGTAGTCCGCCGCCGAATCCTTGCTCACCATGAAGGGCCAGTCGCTCGAGACCGTGAGCAGCGTCTCACGCAGGATCTGGTCGGCGACCACGTCGCGGGGGGTCGGCGCCTCGGTTTCGGCCAGCGCCTTGTCGACGGTGGTCAGCGCGGTGTCGACCACTTCGGCGTTCAGCTGCACGAGGTCGGCCACCCGCTCGCCGGCCCACACCTGCCAGTCCTTTCCCGAGCCCCACGAGCTCGGCGGCAACTGGACCGGCGACCCGACCAACCCGTCGTCGGCGGCGTCGGTAAGCGTGCCGACCCGCACCCCGGCGTCGGGCAGCTCCCGCAGCACGCGTTCCAGCCAGGCCGGGCCCTCGTACCACCAGTGGCCGAACAACTCGGTGTCGAATGCGGCGATGACGTGCGCCGGCCGGCCCAGCCTTTCGGATTCGGCCCTCAGACGCCGCCGGACGACCTCGACGAAATCGGCGACATGCCCGTCGACGGTGCGCCCGGCGCGCTCCGGGTCGTAGGGCGCCTTGAGGTCGGACGGCACGTTGCGGCCCGTCACCCGGGCCGGTTTCAGCCCGGTGTGGTGGTCATAGGTGTGAAAATCCCGATAGGACGCATGGCCCGGATAGCCCGACTTCGGCGACCACACCCGGTAACTCACCTGGAGGTCACGGCCGAACGCGACCACGTCGGAGTCACCGACCGGGCGGCCCAGCGCGGTGTCACCGTGCAGCGACGGCCCGTCAACCATGAAATGGCGCACACCGGCTGCGGCGTAGTCGTGCTCCATCCCCGGCGCATAGGCGCATTCCGGGGCCCAGATACCCGGCGGGGTGTGGGAAAACCGCTGCCGCGCATCAGCAAGGCCCTCCCGCAGCGCGAATTCGCGCAGCCGCGGATGCAGCAGCGGCTGGAACGGGTGGGCCAGCGGGCCGCCCAGGAGCTCGATCGCGCCGGCGTCGATCAGCTCACGCAGCAGCGGGCTCACGCCGTGGCGCCACAGCGTCGCGAAGTCGTCGAGCGCACGGCCAGCTTCGTCGTATTCCCGAATCCCGAAGCGGCGCAGCGACTGCGGGTTTGACACGCTGGTTGCCGCCTCAAGTGCGCGCAGCTGCCAGTTGGACAGCCAATGGTGCATGCCGTCGAGGCAGTACGGGTCGTCCAGCTGGGCGGCGACCACCGGGGTGATACCCAGCGTGGCCAGCCCCCGGCCGTCTTCGGCCGCGAGCTTGCGCAGCACCCGAAGCAGCGGCAGGTACGCCGCCGACCACGACTGGTACAGCCACTCCTCGCCGACCGGCCAGCGACCATGGTGGGCCAGCCACGGCAGGTGCGTGTGAAGGACGAGGGTGAACAACCCCGGCACGCGATCGGATGCGGTCACGGCCGCTCCGCGATCGCCACGAGGTCGAGGCTGTCATCGATGTCGCGCTGGTCGGCGGGCACGACCTCGAAGTCGTCGATCGTCACCGACGCGACGTCTTTGAGCAGCTCGGGCGGCCATGGCGCGTCGGCCAGCGCACGCTCGATCTGGGCCCGGATGATCGACCCGCCGTGCTTGGTGTCCAGCGCCACCAGCCGCGGGCCGTGGAACACCCCGTTCATCGCGGTGACGCGGAAGCCGCCGCCGACAAGCAGCTCGATGAGCTCGCGGGCGTTGAGTTCGCGGGTGTGGAACGGGTTGATCGGGGTGTCGCTGCCGGGGGTGAACGTGATCCGGTTCGGGGTCGAAACCATCAGCAGGCCCGACGGACGCAGCACCCGGGCGCATTCGGCAATGAACCGGGACTGATCCCACAGGTGTTCGATCACCTGGAAGTTGACCACCACGTCGACCGACGCGCCAGGAAGCGGCAATTGCGCCAAATTCCCCTGGCGCACATCAACTTTAGGATAACAGGAGCGAACATGGGTGACGGTCTGCTCGTCGTAGTCGAGGCCGACCACCCGGCGGGCCACCCCGGCGATCAGGTCGGCGCCGTATCCCTCGCCGCAGCCCGCCTCGAGCACGTCGAGGTCCGCACAGTGCTCGACGAGCCGTTGATAGACCACCTCGTGGCGGCGAAACCAGTAGTTCTCCGCGTCCAGCCCGGGCACCGTGCGCTCGCCGGTGAGGGCCAGCGCCTCGGGCCTGCCTGCTGGACCGTCGGTGAGGAATGCGCTCATTGGAAGGCAGGCTAACGTGGATTGGCCGGTGGGCGAACACTTGCGGGCAACGGGCCAGCACAAGGCCGGAACGCACCGGTTATGGTGGACGGGCGAACCACGCAAAGTTACCCGTGAGTAACATGGCGTGTGGCGAATCGTGAAATTTCTGGCCGGGGCCGCCCGGCCATTTTGAGGAGGGCGAACGGAGCCATGACGAACATCGTGGTCCTGATCAAACAGGTCCCGGACACGTGGTCGGAGCGGAAGTTGAAGGACGACGACTACACGCTCGACCGCGATGCCGCCGATGCCGTGCTCGACGAGATCAACGAGCGGGCAGTCGAAGAGGCGCTTCTGATCAAGGAGAAAGAGGCCGCTGACGGCACCGAGAGCACGGTGACGGTGCTCACCGCCGGCCCGGAACGGGCCACCGAGGCGATCCGCAAGGCCCTCTCGATGGGCGCGGACGAGGCCGTTCACCTGCTCGACGAGGGCATGCACGGTAGCTGCGCGGTGCAGACCGCCTGGGCGCTGGCCCGGGCGCTGGGCACGATCGAGGGCACCGAGCTGGTCATCGCCGGCAACGAAGCCACCGACGGCACCACGGGTTCGGTGCCGGCCATCATCGCCGAGTACCTGGGGCTGCCGCAGCTGACCCACGTGCGGAAGCTTTCGGTCGAGGGCGGCAAGGTCACGGGTGAGCGTGAGACCGACGACGGCCTGTTCACGCTGGAGGCCTCGCTGCCCGCCGTGGTCAGCGTGACGGAGAAGATCAACGAACCGCGCTTCCCGTCGTTCAAGGGCATCATGGCGGCCAAGAAGAAGCCGGTGACGACGCTCACGCTCGCCGAGATCGGCGTCGAATCCGACGAGGTCGGCCTGGCCAACGCCGGTTCCAAGGTGCTGTCGTCGAGCCCGAAGCCGCCCAAGACTGCGGGCGAGAAGGTCGAGGACGACGGCGAGGGCGGCGCCAAGATCGCCCAGTACCTGGTTTCGCAGAAGATCATCTAGAGAAGGCGACACATACGCATGGCTGAAGTACTTGTACTCGTTGAGCACGCGGAGGGTGCACCGAAGAAGGTAAGCTCCGAATTGCTCACCGCCGCAAGGGCATTGGGTGAACCGTCCGCGGTCGTGGTGGGAACACCGGGAACGGCCGAGCCGATGGTCGGCCACCTGAAGGCCGCGGGCGCCGAGAAGATCTATGTCGCCGAGGCCGACTTCGTCGACGACTATCTGCTTGTCCCGCAGGTCGACGTGCTGGCGTCGCTGGTCGAATCGGCCAGCCCCGCCGGCGTGCTGCTGGCCGCCAGCGCCGACGGCAAGGAGATCGCGGGCCGGCTCGCCGCCCGCATCGGCACCGGCCTGCTCTCCGACGTCGTCGACCTCGAGGAGGGCGGCAAGGCCCTGCACTCCATCTTCGGTGGTGCCTACACCGTCGAGTCGCAGATCAGCGGCGACGTCGCGGTGATCACGGTGCGGCCCGGTGCGATCGAGGCGCAGCCGACCCAGGGCGCCGGCGAGGTGGTGAACGTCGACGTGCCCCAGCCGGCGGAGAATGCGACGAAGATCACGGGACGCCAGCCGGCGGTGGCCGGCGACCGCCCTGAGCTGACCGAGGCGACGATCGTCGTGGCCGGCGGTCGCGGGGTCGGCAGTGCCGAGAACTTCCACGTCGTCGAGGAATTGGCGGATTCGCTGGGTGCGGCCGTCGGTGCCTCGCGCGCCGCGGTGGACTCCGGCTACTACCCGGGCCAGTTCCAGGTCGGCCAGACCGGGAAGACCGTGTCGCCGCAGCTCTACATCGCGCTGGGCATCTCGGGTGCGATCCAGCACCGCGCCGGGATGCAGACCAGTAAGACGATCGTCGCGGTGAACAAGGACGAAGAGGCGCCGATCTTCGAGATCTCCGACTACGGCGTGGTCGGTGACCTGTTCAAGGTGGCCCCGCAGCTGACGGAGGCCGTCAAGGCCCGCAAGGGCTGATCCTTCACACGAGTCGGGCGCGTTCGGCCGCATGTCACGGGCCGGGCGCGCCCAATTCGTCATTTAGCGTGCACGGACACGTCACGCCCCCGACGCCGTCCCGAGATGCGGCTGGGCGACCGTGGCGCCATGAGCACCGCAGCTGTCCTGCTTGCCGCCGATCAACCGACGGCCACGGCACCCAGATACACGCTGCTGCTGTCCACCGACCCCACCCTCGTCGAGAAAGCGCAACGGCTGCGCCACGACGTGTTCACCTCCGAACCCGGCTACGCGCTGACCGGCGTGAACAACGGGCTTGATGCCGACAGTTTCGACGAACACTGCGACCACCTTCTGGTGCGCGAAGACACCTCCGGTGAGCTCGTCGGCTGCTACCGCATGCTGCCTCCGGACGGCGCGGCTGCGGCCGGGGGCCTCTACACCGCCACCGAGTTCGACGTCTCCGAACTGGATGGATTGCGGCCGTCGCTGGTCGAGATGGGCCGTGCGGTGGTGCGCGGGGACCACCGCAACGGGGCGGTGGTGCTGCTGATGTGGGCCGGGATCCTCGCCTACCTCGATCGCTGCGGTTATGACTACGTCACCGGCTGCGTGTCGGTGCCGATCAACGGCGGGCCGGACGATGTCGCGGGGAGCCAGGTCCGCGGTGTCCGCGATTTCGTGCTGCGCCGGCACGCGGCGCCGTATTCCGTGCGGCCCTACCGGCCGGTGGTGCTCGACGGCAGGCCGCTCGACGACATCGCGCCGCCGGGCCGCGTCAACGTGCCGCCGCTGATGCGTGGCTACCTGCGGCTGGGCGCGCAGGTATGCGGGGAACCCGCCCACGACCCCGCCTTCGGCGTGGCCGACTTCCTGGCGCTCCTCGACAAGCGGCAGGCCGACACCCGCTATCTGAAGCGGCTGCGGTCGGTCGCGGCGGCGGGCGAGATGGCCGACAGGATCGCGTCGTGAGCGGCGCGCACGCCTGGTTGCCGTACGCCTCATGCGATGCGAGTTGCGTACGCGTCGAACCCGCGGGCGCCGCCGGACGGCTTCTGCGGGTATGGCGGGCCACGTACCGCAGCCTGCTGGCGCTGATGCTGGTGCCGGGCATGCCGATGCTGGCGGTGCCGCTTCCCGGCCAGTCCCGGGTCCAGCGCATGTACTGCCGGTTCATGCTGCGCTGCCTCGGGGTGCGAATCACCAAGTCTGGCGGCCCGATTCGCAATCTGCCCGGTGTTCTCGTGGTGAGCCCACACATGTCGTGGGTAGATGTCCTCGTCATCGGTTCGGTGCTGCCCGGGACGTTTGTCGCCAAGGCCGAGCTGGTGAACTGGCTGGGGCTCGGGCATGTGGCCCGCCTGCTGAGGGTGATCCCGATCGAGCGGGCCAGCCTACGCCGCCTGCCCGATGTGGTGCAGACGGTGGCCGAGCGGTTGCGTTCAGGAAAGACGGTGGTGGCGTTCCCCGAAGGCACCACGTGGTGCGGGCTGGGTTACGGACCCTTCCGACCCGCCCTGTTCCAGGCCGCCATCGACGCGGGTCGCCCCGTGCAGCCGCTGCAGTTGACCTACCACCACCGGGACGGGAGGCTGTCGACGCTGCCGGCCTACATCGGTGACGACACCCTTGGACGGTCATTTCGACGGGTCGTGACCGCCCGGGTGACCGTTGCGCATGTGCGGGTCGAGCCGCTGCAGCTGCCCGGCGACGACCGGCGGGACCTGTCGCGTCGCTGCGAGACGGCTGTGCGCGGGGCCACAGCGGTACGCGAAGGCGCACACCAGCACGTCCTGGCGGCCTGAGCGCGCAACCGGGCCGCCGCAGTGCGGCGGCTATCCTGGACAGGCCATGAGTGCTTCCCGTTCGGTTTATCTCGATCACGCCGCTACCACCCCGATGCATCCCGATGCCATCGAGGCGATGACGGCGGTGCTCGCGACGGTCGGCAACGCGTCCTCGCTGCACACGTCCGGCCGGGCAGCGCGCCGAAAGATCGAGGAGTCACGTGAGACGGTGGCCGAAAAGCTCGGTGCGCGACCGTCGGAGGTCATCTTCACCGCCGGCGGCACGGAGAGCGACAACCTCGCCGTCAAGGGCGTCTTCTGGGCGCGTCGCGATGCCGACCCGGGCCGCCGACGGATCGTGACCAGCGCCGTGGAGCACCACGCGGTGCTCGACGCTGTCGAGTGGCTGGCCGAGCACGAAGACGCGGAGGTGACGTGGTTGCCCACCGGGCGCGACGGGTCCGTGTCGGCCGCCGCGCTACGAGAGGCCTTGCGGCGGCATGACGATGTCGCCCTCGTGTCGGTGATGTGGGCCAACAATGAGGTCGGCACGATCATGCCCGTCAGCGAATTGGCTTCGATCGCGGCCGAATTCGATGTCCCGATGCACAGCGACGCTGTCCAGGCGATCGGGCAGCTGCCGGTTTCGTTCAGCGAGAGCGGGTTGTCTGCGATGAGCGTGGCCGCGCACAAGTACGGCGGCCCGACCGGCGTCGGCGCGCTGTTGCTGCGGCGCGACACCGCCTGTATGCCGCTGCTGCACGGCGGTGGTCAGGAGCGCGATGTTCGTTCCGGCACACCGGATGTCGCCGCCGCGGTGGGCATGGCGGTGGCAACCCGGCTTGCGGTGGACGGGCTCGACGCGCACAGCACGAAACTCCGGGAGTTGCGCGACCGCCTCATCGACGGGGTCCTGGCGAGGATCGACGACACACACCTCAACGGACCGCGGGATGGCCGGCTGCCGGGCAACGTCCATTTCACGTTCCCCGGCTGCGAAGGTGATTCGCTGCTGATGTTGTTGGATGCCAACGGGATTGAGTGCTCGACCGGTTCGGCCTGCACTGCGGGTGTTGCGCAGCCATCGCACGTTCTGCTGGCGATGGGGGCCGAACCCGCCGATGCGCGGGGCTCGCTGCGGCTGTCGTTCGGCCACACGAGCATGGCCGGCGACGTGGACGCGGTTCTCGACATACTTCCCTCCGCGGTTGCGCGGGCACGCGAGGCTGCGCTGGCGAGCGCAGGGGTAGGCCGGTCGTGAGGGTTCTTGCCGCGATGAGCGGGGGAGTGGATTCATCGGTGGCCGCTGCTCGCATGGTGGACGCAGGCCACGACGTCGTCGGGGTTCACCTCGCGTTGTCGCCGGCGCCCGGCACGCTGCGGACCGGCTCGAGGGGATGCTGCTCGAGGGAGGATGCCGGCGATGCCCGCCGTGTTGCCGACGTGCTCGGAATCCCTTTCTATGTATGGGATTTCGCTGAGTCATTCAAGGAGAACGTGATCGACGACTTTGTGTCGTCGTATGCGCGCGGGGAGACCCCGAACCCGTGCGTGCGATGCAACGAGCGGATCAAGTTCTCCGCGCTCGCGGCGCGTGCGCGGGCGCTCGGTTTCGACGCGGTGGCCACCGGCCACTACGCACGCCTGTCCGGCGGGCGGTTGCGCCGCGCGGCCGACCGCGAGAAGGACCAGTCGTACGTGTTGGCCGTCCTCACCGCCGAGCAGCTACGCCACGCACTGTTCCCGGTGGGTGACACGCCGAAGCCGCGGATCCGTGACGAGGCGGCCGCGCGTGGGCTGGCGGTGGCCGAAAAGCCCGACAGCCACGACATCTGCTTCATCCCCTCCGGCGACACCCAGGCGTTTCTGGGTGCCCGCATCGGTGTGCGTCGGGGGACGATCGTCGGCTCCGGCGGCACGCCGCTGGCCGAGCACGACGGCGTACACAACTTCACGATCGGGCAGCGCAAAGGCCTCGGCATCGGAGGGCCCGGACCTGACGGCCGACCGCGCTACGTCACCTCGATCGACGCGGCGACCGGCGCCGTGACCGTCGGCGACGTCGCCGATCTGGAAGTGTGGTCGCTCACCGGCCGCCGGCCGGTGTTCACCTCAGGTACGGCCCCCGACGGCCCGGTGGAATGTGAGGTACAGGTCCGAGCGCACGGAGGGACCGCCGACGCTGTCGCCGAGTTGACCGGTGGTCGGTTGGCGGTCCGGCTCAGGGCGCCGTTGCGCAGCGTGGCGCCGGGCCAGACGATGGCGCTCTACCGGCCCAGCCCGGGCGGCGACGAGGTGATCGGCGGCGCGACGATTGCGTAGCGCTGTCAGACGCGGGTAGCGGGTTTGGCGGTCAGGACGGGGGCACCTTGGCCGCCATTCGGTTGGCGACCTCCTCCGGCACCGCGGCGGCGTAGCCGCAGTAGGTCACCTCGATCAGCACCGCGGACTCGATGCGGTAGACGCGTCCGCAGTCGCCGGCCGTGCGGGTGCGCAGCGCCGTGTCATCGGCGCTCCATCGGCCGACGAACATGGACGCGAACGTCGTGTTGCCGCAACTCATCACCATGGTGGCGACGTTGTCGAAGGCCCGGCGCGCGGCATTCGCGTCCGGGTAGACCGCCGCGCCTTCGGAAAGCAGCGCCGACCGCGACGGCGTCTGGAAGCTCGTTTTGTGGAAATGCTCGAAATCACGCCCGAAGATCACGCTCTCGCGGAAGATGAACCCGCACTCCGGGGGCGCCAGCGAGACGAGGCTCTCGTCGTCGACGGTCGCTGTGGAATCCATCCCCGGCACCGCGGTCATGTCCGACCCGGCGCCGGTGACCCCGCGCAACTCGGGCGTGGTCAGCAAGACGTCGTCCACGTTGACGCCGTGATCTTGGCCGGGCGAGACACTAGCGGGCAGGGCCGGCGTGCCCGCGACCACGTGGGCACACCCCGCGGCGACCGCAGCCGCCGCCACAAGGCTCAGCAGCGGTCGGGTCAGTCTCCTCATCGACGCGTCCCTTTCCGTGTCGGCTCAGGGTAGTCCCGCCGGATCGAATACTGTTGGCCGAGTGAGCGCTTTCGCCGCAGCAACCGGTGTCGGGTCTTGGCCCGGTACCGCGCCGCGGCCGGCCGCCGAGGTGGTCGTCGGCGAGCTGCACGACCTCCCGCACCTGGTGGAGCTGCCCGCCCGCGGGGTGGCTGCCGACATGATCGGCCGAGCAGCCGCGCTGTTGATCGACATCGCGCTCGACACCATCCCTCGCGGATACCGGGTCACTGCGCGCCCCGGGGCGGTCACCCGGCGGGCGGTCAGCCTGCTCGCCGAGGACCTCGATGCGCTCGAGGAGGCGTGGGAACGCGCCGGGCTGCGCGGGCGCGACCGCACCGTCAAAGTGCAGGCCCCCGGCCCGATCACGCTGGCCGCCCAGGTGGAGCTGCCCAGCGGGCACCGCGCGATCACCGACGCAGGAGCCGTGCGTGACCTGGCCGCGTCGCTGGCCGAAGGCGTCGCCGCCCACCGGGCGCAAGTGAGCAGGCGGCTCGACAGCCCGGTGGTGGTCCAGCTCGACGAGCCGTGGCTGTCGGCGGCGCTGGCGGGTCGGCTGACCGGCGTGACGAGCCTCACGCCCGTGCACCCCGTCGACGAATCAGTGGCCCTCGGGCTGCTCGACGATTGCGTGGCCGCTGCCGGCAGCGAGGTCGCCCTACACAGCTGCGCTTCCGATGTACCATGGAAGATGTTGCAGCGCAGTACTATTCATGCGGTATCGATCGATGCCGCATCGCCCGGGCGGTTGGATGTCGACGGGCTTGGTGAGTTCGTCGACGCCGGCCGCACCGTGCTGTTGGGCATCGTGGCGGTGACCGAGCCGCCTGTCCCGCCATCGGCGCACGACATCGCCGCGACCGTCGCGGGCCTGACCGACCGGCTGGGGTTCGCACGCGCGGTGCTGGCCGAGCGAATCGGTGTCACGCCCGTGTGCGGGCTGGCAGGCGCGACGCCTGAGTGGGCCCGCACCGCGATAGAAACGGCGCAGAAGGTGGCCGAGGCGTTCGCTGACGACCCGGAGGGCGGATAGCCGACGCGAGCGCGCCTCCCGGTCCACGGTTGACCCCGCACGCAAGGTCGCCGTCGACTGTCGGTCCGCTCCGATAGCCTGCGAGAGTGGCGGATATGGCAATCCCGGACACCGATCCGGTCGATCCGGAGGTGCGGCGGCGCTGGCAGGAGCTTGCCAATGAGGTCCGCGACCACCAGTTCCGCTACTACGTCAAAGACGCGCCGATCATCTCCGACGCGGAGTTCGACACACTGTTCAACGAGCTGGTCGCGCTGGAAGACCGCTACCCCGAGCTGCGGGTCCCCGACTCGCCCACCCAGCTGGTCGGCGGCGCCGGCTTTGCCACCGACTTCACCGAGGCCCAGCATCTGGAGCGGATGCTCAGCCTCGACGACGTGTTCGCGCCGGAGGAGCTGGCGGCCTGGGGCAAGCGCGTCGAAAACGAGATCGGCGGCGACCCGAACTACCTCTGCGAGCTGAAGATCGACGGGGTGGCGGTGTCGCTGGTCTACCGCGACGGCCGTCTGTCACGCGCCGCCACGCGTGGCGACGGCCGCGTTGGCGAGGACGTCACGCTCAACGCCCGCACGATCGACGATATCCCTGAAACGCTCATGCCGACAAGCGATTTCCCGGTACCGAAGGTGCTGGAAGTGCGGGGTGAGGTGTTCTTCCTGCTCGCCGATTTCGAGAACCTCAACGCGAGCCTCGTCGAGGAGGGCAAGGCCCCGTTCGCGAACCCGCGCAACAGCGCCGCCGGCTCGTTGCGTCAGAAGAACCCGGCGGTCACGGCGCGGCGCACATTGCGGATGATCTGCCACGGGCTGGGCCAAACCGACGGATTCAACCCCCCGACGCTGCACGACGCCTACGCGGCGATGAAGGCTTGGGGCCTGCCCGTCTCCGAGCACACCAGCCGAGTGAGCGGCCTGCTGGCCGTCGAAGAGCGCATCGGCTACTGGGGTGAGCGACGGCACGAGCTCGAGCACGAGATCGACGGCGTGGTGGTCAAAGTCGACGACTTCGCGCTACAACGCCGGCTGGGCGCCACGTCGAGGGCGCCGCGATGGGCGGTGGCTTACAAGTACCCGCCCGAGGAAGCGCAGACCAAGCTGCTCGACATCCGGGTGAACGTCGGCCGCACCGGACGCGTCACCCCGTTCGCGTACATGACGCCGGTGCGGATCGCCGGTTCGACGGTCGGCCTGGCCACACTGCACAATGCATCGGAGGTCAAGCGCAAAGGCGTCCTCATCGGCGACACCGTGATGATCCGCAAGGCCGGCGATGTCATCCCGGAGGTGCTCGGACCCGTCGTCGACCTTCGCGACGGCACCGAGCGCGAATTCGTGATGCCTACGCACTGTCCGGAATGCGGCACGCCGCTGGCCCCCGCCAAGGAGGGCGACGCCGACATCCGCTGCCCGAACGCCCGGTCCTGTCCGGCGCAATTACGCGAGCGTGTCTTTCACGTCGCCGGCCGCGGCGCGCTGGACATCGAAGGGCTCGGCTATGAGGCCGCGATCGCGCTGCTGAGGGCCGGCGTGATCACCGACGAGGGGGACCTGTTCACGCTGACGCGCGACGACCTGCTGCGCACAGAGCTGTTCCGAACCAAGGACGGCGAGCTGTCGGCGAACGGCGCGCGGCTATTGGAGAATCTGGACCGCGCGAAGTCGCGCCCATTGTGGCGGGTGCTGGTGGCGCTGTCGATCCGCCACGTCGGGCCCACCGCGGCCCGGGCGCTGGCCACCGAATTCGGCGGCCTCGACGCGATCATGGCAGCCTCACAGGAGCAACTCGCGGCGGTGGAAGGTGTCGGTGCGACAATCGCCGCGGCGGTCACGGAGTGGTTCGCGGTGGACTGGCACCGCGCGATCGTCGACAAATGGCGCGCGGCCGGCGTCCGGATGGCCGACGAGCGCGACACCAGCATCGAACGCACGCTGGAAGGCTTGACGATCGTGGTCACCGGATCGCTCACCAGCTTCTCCCGTGACGAAGCCAAGGAGGCAATCGTCGCCCGGGGCGGTAAGGCGGCCGGCTCCGTCTCGAAGAAAACCGCGTACGTCGTGGCGGGCGACTCACCCGGGTCGAAGTACGACAAGGCCGTCGAACTCGGCGTTCCGATCCTCGACGAGGACGGCTTCCGCGCATTGCTCGAGAATGGTCAGCGATGACCGTGCGGGTCCGACTGGGTGGTTGACGGCGGCTCCGACGACGGAGGTGGCGCCTCGGTCGTTGTCGGGGGCGGCTGCTTGGTAGGCGGCGGTTGCCGCGTCGTTGTCGGGGGCTGCGTGATCGTCGGCGGCGGCTGAGCGATCGGCGTCGTGGGCGGCTGCGTCGTGATGGTGGGCGGCAGCGTGGTGGTCGTCGGCGGAAGGGTCGTCGTAGTCGCCACGGGCGGCGGCGTCGTGGGCGGTGCGGGCGTCGGTGTATCCGCCGATGGGGGCGGCGGGTCGGCCGGAGCCTGCGGGGCGGGTGCTACCCCGGGGATCGGCGGCGGTGCGACGACCACAGGTAGCTGCGGGTTCGCCGCGGGCACGGGCGGCGGCAGCTGATCCGCCTGCTGCTCGATTGGACGGCTCTGCGCCACCGGCACGGGCGCTTGAACGCCGCCTTGCGGCTGTCCGGGCCGGCCGGGGCTTGCGGCCGCGGGCGCAGGGGCTGACGGTGCCGCGGGGCTCGGGCCGACCGAGGTGGGGGTGGTGGTGGCCGCCAGCGGAGCGCTCTGCTGGTGAAGGACGACGGCTCCCGCCATCAGCGCGAGAGCCGCGGCCGTGCCCGCAGCGGCGAGGAGTGGGCGGCGATACCAGGCCTGCCTGCTGTCAGTGCTGCTGGGCAGCCAGTCATTGGGCTGGAACTGCAGCTGCGGGCGCGCGCTGCTCAGGTCAAGCTCCGGGAGCGGTTCTTCTTGCGACCAAGCCAGGCCAGGCGGTGGAGCAGGGGCTTCTTCGGCGTCGGGCGCGAGCACCGCAGCCCGGACGAGCGTCGTCGCACGGTCATCGGTCACGGTGCGTGGCGCTTCCAGCGCGGCGCCAAGGGCAGCCATGAGTTCCGGCCCCCGCGTCGTGAGCACCGGAACCCGCAGGTGTTCCGACAGTGTGGTAGTGACGAACGGAATGTTCGCGCCGCCGCCCACGGACGCGACCGCGGCGAGATCCGACGGCCGAACCCCGTTGCGGGCCAACGTCTCATGCACGACGCTCATGAATTCCGCCAATGGACCGCGGATCTCGTCCTCGAGCTCGGCGCGGGTGAGGCGGACG
>NZ_DATFYW010000130.1:0-8522 GCF_035314905.1 Mycobacterium sp. | reverse complement strand
GGCCCGGCCCGGCGACGAACACCGCGTTGAGGTCCCTGCGGACGATCTGCCGGTTGGCGTGCGCCCAGACCAGGTTCAGGCCCGGGACCGTGCCGAAATGTCCGAGCAGCCGCGGCTTGATGTGTTCCGCCGTCAGCGGTTGCTGCAGCAACGGATTGTCGAGGAGGTATATCTGGCCGACGGCGAGGTAATTGGCGGCCCGCCACCAGGCGTCGATGGCGGCAAGCTCGTCGCGGTCCAGCGGGCCCTGGACATCGTCGAGCACGTAGGGCGCTGGGGCGCGGGTTTCGCCTCGGCTCCCGCCCTGGTAGTCCCCCGAGGTGTCCCCGCCCGTACTCGCTGACTGAGTCATCGGTCGACCCTTCCTCGTGGTTCGCGATCACACCGTGCGGCGACTGCGGCAGTGTATGTCCTTCGCGGAACGTCCGGCTGTCCCCGCCGTTAACGGCGGATTCACCCTGACCGTCCGCCGAGCTGGTCCGACTCCAGCACCTTGCGCTCCCCGGTGCGCGATGCGAAACCGGTGATCGGCGCTGTTTTATCCGTGTGCGAGCTGGATGGCCTTGACGATGAGGAGAACGGCGCCCAGGACGAGGTAGCCGCGTAGCGCGATCATGCCGAATTTGGTGCCCACCGACCAGGTCACGGGCTGCAGCAGCGCCAGCGGGGGCATCCGCCAGTTCATCTTGTCCTGCTCGCCAAGGTGTTCCCACTGCGGGGTTCGCGCCGCCGCGTGCGGGTGGTGGCGCTGTGTCCACCGTATTGCGATCAGGGCGATCACGGCACCGATCAGCACGGCCCCGGCGATATAAGCCGCGACCCGCACCACGTCGAGGTGGGGGAACAATGTCGCGGTCATCAGGATCCCGGACAGCACCAACAGGATCCCGATGATCGCCGCGGCGACGGTGTTGAGCCAGCGGCGGTTGACCCACGGGCCGAGGACCTCACGGTCGTTGCACAACAGCAGCAGAAAGACGCTTGCGCTGGGCAACAGCAGCCCGGCGAGGGCCTGGACCGCGGTGGTGATCAAACCCAGCGGCGCGCCCGGGATCAGCACGATCCCGGCGGCGGCGGCGACCATCGCGGTGTAGGACAAGTAGAACGGCTTGGCGTCGGCGAATCCGCGGTGCAGGGAGTGTTTGAGGCCGAACACATCGCCGAAGGCGTAGCTGGTGGACAGGGTCACCGCCGCGGCGCCGACGATCGAGGCGTCCAGCAGCACGATCGCGAAGATCGGGCCCAGCACGCTGCTGTGTTGGGACAGCAGGTGTGCGACCTGGCCGGCGTCGACGAAGTTACCCGCGCTGTTGGTGGAGCGTGCCGCCCAGTCGGCGGTCATCACCAGCGCGGCCGCGCCGATCACCACGACGAACGCCCCGAGCACGGTGTCGGCCCGTTCGTAGGAGATGAACCGGGGGGTGATGCGTTTGTCGACGACGTTGGATTGCTGGAAGAACAGCTGCCAGGGCGCGACGGTGGTGCCGACGAGCGCGATGATCAACAGGATCGCGTCCGAGCTGAGGCCGCCCTGCACGCCGGGCACCACCAGGTGGTAGGCGGCGTGCCCCCACTGCGGATGGGCGAGCAGCACCATCGGGACCTGCAGGAATGAGATCGCGATGAAGACGAACATCGCCCGCTCCCAGCGGCGGAAGCTGCCGGTCGCCATGATCGCCACCAACGCCACCGCGGCGGTGGGTACCACGACATACTTGGAGATGCCGAAATAGTCGGCGACCAAAGAGATCCCGATGAATTCGGTGACGATGGTCAGGAAGTTCAGCAGGAACAGGTCGCCGACGCTGAACCAGCCCCAGCCGCGCCCGAAGCGTTCGTTGATCAGCCGGGCATGCCCCACCCCGGTGACCGCACCGAGACGGACCACCATCTCCTGGTTCACGATCAGCACCGGAATCAACAACAGCAACACCCACATCAGGCTGTAGCCGTAGTTCTGCCCGGCCTGCGCGTAGGTCGACACGCCGCCGGCGTCGTTGTCGCCGACCATCACGATCAACCCGGGCCCGACGATCGCCAGCAGTGTCAACAGGCGCATCTTCATGGTGCGACGCTCGTCGGCGTCGCCCATCCGGACCCGGCCAAACGCGCCCTCGATGTCACCCAGGTGCGCTGTGTCCAGCACCGCCGACCCCCGGGCCGCCACCGTCCTCGAAACGCGCTGCCCGTGACCGTCGGCCGGAGTCAGGTCCTGGCCCGGGTCGGGGGTCGCGCCGGCGGTGTCCGGTTCAGTCATGACCAGATCCGTTCTCTGCGGGCGATGCCGTGATGTCGCCACCGGTGGTGTCGCGTATCGGGCGCGGGGCGGGTTCGCGCCGGCGCCAATCGTCGGGGATGATTGCCTCGAGGACGTCATCGACGGTGACCACACCCAGTACGCGATCGTGCTCGTCGACGACGGGAATGGCGACCAGGTTGTAGTCGGCCATCAACAGCGCCACGTCGGTGACGTCCGCATCGGGGATGACCCGAACGGGATCGAAATCCAGCAGATCCGTCACGGGTGTGTCCGGGTCGGATTGCAGCAGTTTGATCACCGACACCACTCCGACGAGTTCGCCGCTGTCGGTCAGGGCGTGCATCTTCAGCAGCGCCTCGGGCTGCATCGAGCGGGCACCGGCAATGATGGAAAGGGCTTGCCCGGCAGTGGCGCTGGTCGGACACGATGCGACGTCGACGCTCATCATCCCGCCGGCGCTGGACGGGTTGAACCCCATCAGGGTGATCACCTTGGTGCGCTGGCCCGCCGGCAGGAGATCCAACACCCGGCGACGCCGGGATTGGCGCAGGTCGGCGACTGCGTCGGCGGCGTCGTCGGCCCGCATCCGGGCCAGCACCCCGGCCACGTCGGCGTCGCTCATGTCGTCGAAGATCCTGGTCGCCTTGTCCGGGTCGAGTTCCTCGAAGACATCGGCTTCCAGCTCCGGATCGCTTTTCACCCGGTCGAGGATTTCGCCGCCCTCACTCTTGTTGGCCTCCTCCAGCAGGTCGGCGATCTGCGCCGGTTTCAGCGTCGACATCCGCCCACCGGTGCGTGACAGGACGCTTTGCGTGTGTCCGATCAGCGGCTCGAAGGCCTTCCAGTCCCGGCTGGCTCCGCCGCGTGACTTGATCAGCCCGAACAACCGCGCGGGCGGCCGGGTGTCGAGCCGGGCGACCACCCAGCCCGACCCGGTGTCGTCGAGTTCGACATCGTGGGCGTGCACCAGCTCGGCGGCCGCCACGTCGATCAGCCGGTGATTCAGCACGTCGGCGCGCAGCAGCACCTCCCCGTCGCGGCGTTCGAAGGCGCGCAGGTCCACCTTGTTTTTCGACAGCACAACGTGGTCCTGGGTCAGTTCGCTGATCTGCTGGGTCGACACATACACCCGCCGGCCCCCGACTCCGACCACCAGGCCGGTGACCGGCGGGTACTCGTCGCTGGCCCGCAGCCGTACGATGACGTCTTCGACGCGTCCGATCGTGTCACCGGACTTGGCGATGACCGGACGGCCCAGCAGTCGGGACAGATGGATCACCGGCCGCGACGCCCCAGACACCACGGCGCCACCACCGCTTGTGGTCGGATTGGATTCACTCATCGCACACCTCTGCTCTCGATGGGGCTCGGGTGCGTACCAGACACCACCCCAGCCCACAATGCCGGTTTGATTTGCCCACGCGAAGGTGAACAGCACCGAAAGAATGGCCATCCAGCGTGTGGCGTCGTTGTCGGGATCATCGCGAGCACCGGCGCGCGGCGGTTTCCCCTCGCAGCGCCTTAGTCGATCTGCCCGCGGCGCCGAAAAGGTAAATGAATGCCGAAATGGTCATGGCTTCCTCCCGGAAGATGAGCCGCGGACGGCAATAAATATCCGTCGACGCGGAATTCGGCATGCGGCCCATATAGAAACCCGCACGTGGACAGTTCAAACAACAGCGTGAATTCAGATTGTGCCGGCGAATGCCGGGCCGCGGCCGGGCAGGGCTACAACCGGACTCGGATACGGACTATCACTCGGAGTCACTGTCGATCCCCACCTCCTCGCAGCCGGGACGCGCTCGGGCGCCTGGTCACAACACACACCCGGGGATCCGCCGCAGCCGAAACGGACTGCGGCCGCACCCCTCTCGTCAGGGCTTTGGCACTGCACGGCGTATCCCGGCCCCTTGCGGGGCCGGCAGCCACTTGGGCTCGACCCTTAATCCGGGAGGAGCTGTCCTGACCGGGGGCGTCTTTCGACGTTCGGGGTCAGTGGCCTGTGTCCGTGCAGACGCCTCACCTAGCGAGGTGCTTGCAGCGAAATAGTAGGCCGCACCGCACAAAGAGTCAAACTGTCGTCTTTGGGTATCGACATTGCACGAATCGAACCGGGAAATGACACCGACAAAGATTGCGCTCGCTGTACCGCACCACTTTCAGATCGCCGACAGGCGCCGGGGTGAAACGCTAAATAGGGCAAGCAGAAGGGCAACGGATCGCGGCGGCCAAGTACCGCCGCCTGTTACGAGTCAGCTCCTGGTTCGAGTCAAGCTCACTTTCCGGACGCGTGCGAGTGAAGCCACGGCTCGCGCCAACCCGGGTGCCCGGAGAGGAGTTTGTGCGCGCCGGCGGGCCCCCACGACCCGGGCTTGTAGAGCTCGACCGGTGGTGGGTCGTCGAGCAGCGGCTGGATGATGCGCCAGGTTTCCTCGACGCCGTCCTCGCGGGTGAAGTGGCTGGCGTCACCGCGCATCGCGTCGCTGAGAAGCCGCTCGTAGGGTTCCGGCGCCTCCCCGAGCTCCTCGGAGAAGATCAGCGACAGGTCGACCGTGCGGGTCGTGTTCGCGCCGGGCTCCTTCGCCTGTATGGCCAGGTCGGCGCCCGGGTTTGGATCGATTCGCAGGACGAGTTCGTCCGGATCCGGGGTGTGGGGCGCGAACGCGAGTTTGGGGGGCCGCTTGAAGATGACCCGTATTTCGGTGGCTCGCACCGGGAGAGCCTTGCCCGCGCGGATGAAGAACGGAACGCCGGCCCAGCGCCAGTTGTCGATCTCCAGCCGCAACGCGGCGAAGGTCTCGGTTTGCGAGCCCGGGCGCACTCCCGCCACCGCCTGATAGCCGTCGTACTGGCCGCGCACGTAGTCGTTCGGGTTCACCGCCGGGATCGCCCGGAACACTTCCACCCGCTTGTCGCGCTGGCCGTCGGCATCGGCTGTGCTCGGCGGTTCGGAGGCGAACAGGCCGATGAGCTGGAGCAGGTGGTTCTGCACGACGTCGCGCAGCGCCCCGACCGGGTCGTAGAAGCTGCCCCGGCCCTCGACCCCGAAGTTCTCGGCCATGGTGATCTGCACACTCTGGATCCGGTCGCGATTCCACAACGGCTCGAAGATGGAGTTGGCGAACCGCAGGAACAAGATGTCCATCGCCGGTTCCTTGCCGAGAAAGTGGTCGATGCGCAGGATCTGCCACTCCTCCAGCAGCCTGCTCAGCTCGTCGTTCAGCGCCCGGGCCGATGCCAGGTCGTGCCCGAAGGGCTTCTCCACCACGACCCGCGCCCGGGCGGTGAGGTTGGCACGGACCAGTCCCTCGACCACCTGCCCGAACAGCGACGGCGGGATCTCGAGGTAGAAGACCGGGGTGTGCTTTCCCTTGATCGCCTTGGCGACTCGGTCATAGGTCTTCGGGTCCCCGAAGTCACCCGACACCATCGAGAGACGCGCCGCCAACCGCTGGAACACATCTTCGTCGATCGTCTCGCCGCTGTCCTCGATGGCCCGCCGCGCGTGGTCGCGGAGGGTCGAGGCGGACCAGTCGTCGAGGGCGACGCCGACGATCGGGCAGTCGAGCATCTGACGCCGCTCCAGCCGGTACAGGGAGCGGAAGGTCATCTTCTTCGCCAGATCTCCGGTGATGCCGAAGATCACCAGGACATCCGCGGGCGCGGTCGCCGCCGCATTCATCGCCGGGCCTACTTCTTCTCGGCGTGGCCGCCGAATTCGCTGCGCATCGCGGACATGACCTTGTCGGTGAAGTCCCCGAGTTGTCGCGACTCGAACCGCTCGTAGAGCGACGTCGTGATGACGGTGGCCGGAACGCCCTCGTCCACGGCGGCGAGCACCGTCCATCTGCCCTCTCCGGAGTCGGAGACCCGCCCGCTGAAGTCGTCAAGCCCGGGCGAGCGGGCCAACGCGTCGGCGACCAGGTCGACCAGCCACGACCCGACCACGGACCCGCGCC
Organism: Mycobacterium sp.; assembly: GCF_035314905.1. Taxonomy (GTDB): domain Bacteria; phylum Actinomycetota; class Actinomycetes; order Mycobacteriales; family Mycobacteriaceae; genus Mycobacterium. The sequence continues at coordinate 2,303 of NZ_DATFYW010000130.1, read as the reverse complement.
GCCAGACCTCGGCCACCTCGGCGACATCGATGTCGTACTGATAGGCCCAGGGATCACGCAGCGGGGTGGTTTCGGCGTCGACGTCCCGGCTCACCTTGCCGGCGTTGGCGTGCTTGATGATGCTCAGTCCCTCGGCGATCGCGGACATCATCCCGTATTCGACCCCGTTGTGGACCATCTTCACGAAGTGCCCTGCGCCGCTTGGCCCGCAGTGCAGGTACCCGTCTGGAGCGGTGCCGTAGCGCCGGGTGCGGCTCGGGGTGGGCTCGGCGCTGCCGGCCCCGGGGGCGATCGTCTTGAAGATGGGGTCGAGCCGGGTCACCACCTCGGTCTCCCCGCCGATCATCAGGCAGTAGCCGCGGTCGAGGCCCCACACCCCGCCGCTGGTCCCGCAGTCCACGTAGTGGATGTTCTTGGGCACGAGCCGCTTGGCTCGGGTGATGTCGTCGCGGTAGTAGGAGTTCCCCCCGTCGATCACGGTGTCGCCGGGCTCCAGCAGTGGGACGAGCTGATCCAGCGTCGAGTCGACGATGGCCGCCGGAAGCATGAGCCATACGGCGCGCGGTTGCTCGAGCTTTTCGGCGAGGTCCTCCAGCGATTCGGTTCCGGTCGCCCCTTCGCCCTCGAGTTCCTTGACGGCGTCCGCGTTCACGTCGTAGACGACGCAGCGATGCCCGTCGCGCATGAGCCGCCGAACCAGGTTTGCCCCCATCCGGCCCAGTCCGACCATGCCGAGCTGCATGGGTGTGTCAGTCGCCATGTCTCTCCTCCTTCAGCAACGTCCAGTTTCCGATAGTGCCGAATGACTCTGCGGCTCTTTCCCGTCTTTCGTTGTCCAGCCTTGAGGTCAATGTCCAGCCGGTCAACTCCTCGAGCGCCTCCCGTACTCACCGCCGGCACCCGTGCGACGGTCCCTTCACGGCTGTCGAGCACCGGGCTGATCTGCACAGCCGCAGCCCTGTTGTGGTCGTTGTCGCCACGCCATTTCGTCATGTGCTAGCAGACGACGGACGTCACCCGTTGTGGCCCTGGCGATTCCGCGACTGTCAAGGCGCAGCCTCCTGTCGGGATTGAAACTGACGACTATGGCACCCGACATTCGGTCACTGTCTGGGGCGTGATCACGATGTGTGCTGCCTGCGCCTCGCCGTAGTACACCATTCGCCGCCCCCATAGCCGTATGTGACGCAGTTCGACCGCCGCGAACTGTGGTTGCAGGTAGTAGAGCCAAGCTATCCGAGCGAGCACCGCTGGCGGTGGCGTGCCTCGGACCGCTCGGGCGCATCCGCGCACGAGGAGCCGGTCGGCGTTGTCCCGACCCTCGCCGCCGAGCAATAGGGCCACCTCCGGGGAAGCAGCCACATTACCTGCCGTCCAGGACGACGCCGAGGTCGTCGCATAGATGCGGCCGTGGTGAGAAACGAACCACAGCGGTACCGCGAAAGGTGTTGCCTTTATTGAACGGCTGGCAAGAATCATGACTCGCGACCTGCGCACCGCCGCTTCAAGATTCGGCGAGTGGAACGGGTGAACGTCGTCCTTGTCGTCGGTGACCGAAAACCACGCCTGCCGTGGAGCTGAGGTTTCCTGTGGCGTCGCTACCTCACGCAGTGAGCCGTAGTCCCAGGCCACGATTCGCCTGGGCATTACCCGATAAGTGCGATCGCCGATGGCTTCGGCCATTCCTCTGACGGTCAGCGAGCGCAATCGGAACCACTGCGGGCCGTCGTCGGCGATCACGACGACATTGCGACCGGCCAGATCTGGGCTGCCCTCCGGCACCTGCACAGTGCGCGGCGACGACGCGGGATCGGCTGGCTTTTCGAGAGCCACGCTCACCGGAACCAGGAGGACCTCGTCGTCCACGGTGGCGGCCAACGCCGCGCGTGGCGGCGTGAGAGCCAAGTCGGCGACGGCGCTCGCCTCGACATCACGAGTTATCACGAGCGGTGCCCTTCCGGTAGAAGTGCCTCCATCGCCACTCTATGCCGATCGTCTGATCTTGTTGACTTGTCGCCCCCACGGCTGACGGTTGCGCAAATTCGCGGCGGGCGGGTCCGCCTGGGGCGTTTAATTGACGGGCCAGGTAGGAGAAACGCCGATGAAGTCGCACCGTTACGCCAACGGACTCAAGACCGTCTTGCTGCTCGGATTCATGTCGGCGCTGATCGTGTTCATCGGGGCGCTGTTCCACAATAGGTCGATTTTGGTGCTGTCGATCGTGCTCGCGGTCGGCATGAACGTCTGGGCCTATTTCAAGAGCGACACCCTGGCGCTGCGGGCCATGCACGCGCAGCCGGTCA
>NZ_DATFYW010000129.1:0-26160 GCF_035314905.1 Mycobacterium sp. | reverse complement strand
CGGTCCACAGCCTCTGGTCGCGGGCCTCGCCCGGCTGCTTCATCTCGGCGAAGCGGATGATGCCGGACCGGTCGATGACGAAGGTGCCGCGATTGGAGAACCCGGCGTTCTCGTTGAACACCCCGTAGGCCTGGCTGACCGCGCCGTGCGGCCAGAAATCCGACAGGATCGGGAACATGAACCCGCTTTCGGCGGCCCAAACCTTGTGCGTCGGAGGCGGTCCCACCGAGACGGCCAGCGTCTGGGTCTCGTTGTTCTCGTAATCGGGCAAGTGGTCGCGGATCTCGTCGAGCTCACCCTGGCACACCCCGGTGAACGCCAACGGAAAGAACACCAGCAGCACGTTCTTGACGCCGCGGTAGTCCCGCAGCGAAACCTGCTGCTGATTCTGGTCGCGCAGCGCGAAATCCGGGGCGGGTGTCCCTACTTCCAGCATCGGAACCGTCTCTTCTTCACTTCCAGCATCGGAACCGTCTCTTCTTCCTCTTCTTCGCGCCGGCGCTCATGAGCGCCGCCCCGCGCGCGACTTCGGCTGCACCAGCCGGCTCGCGCTCCAGTCACCGAGGTTCGCCGACGACGTCTGCATCAGCCCGGCAGTCGGCGCCGACTCCGCGATCTCGGCGGGCAGCACATGCCCGGGCTTGCCGGTCTTGGGTGTCAGCACCCAGATGATGCCGTCGTCCGCCAGCGGCGTGATCGCGTCCATCAGCCGGTCCACCAGATCCCCGTCACCGTCACGCCACCACAGCAGCACGACATCGACCACCTCGTCGGCGTCCTCGTCGAGCAGCTCACCGCCGCACGCGTCTTCGATGTCGGCACGGATGTCGTCGTCGGTGTCCTCGTCCCACCCCAACTCCTGCACAACCTGGTCTTGTTGGATGCCCAGTCTCCGGGCGTAGTTCGGCGCGTCACCCGCCGCGACCACCGTGGGACCTCCTTTGCGTCAGGGTCTGGCCCTGTCATGCCCTATCGTCGCACGCCGCGATACCGTCGCCCAGCCCGACGGTCCGAGTTGTCAATATGCGGCGTCGCACAGGTTCAGTGCATTCGTCTTCGCGTCGTTGAGTCGACCCACCGCCGTGTTGAAGTCATCGGGCGACGCGTGGCCACTGATCGCGCCGGCAACCGCCCTGGCGGCGTCGACCCAGCCGGTCAGTGCGTCGTGCAACTGCGGCGACAACTCCGGTCCCAGGCTGCCGGAAACCAGGTCGGCGGTGTGGTTCAGAGAGTCGATCGCGGGGCCCTCCTTCGCCGCCGCCGCACCGCTGCCGCCGTTGTTGAACGCGCCAACATAGGCGTTGACCGCGGTGATCGCGTCCACGCTGCTGGAGGCCAGTGCCTCGCACGAGTGGTGGACGGCCTGCGTGGTCAGCGACTCCAGCCGCTTGGATTCGCGCTCGCTTGACGTCGCCGCCGACTCCGACAGCGAGATCGACGCGGACGTGCGGTACGCCGGGGCATCTTTGGCGTCCACCTCGGCCGTGCCCCCGGTGACGCTGGTGCATCCGACGATCACCATCAGCATCGTGGCCAGCACGCCCGCCACCAGCGCGGCAGCCCGCCAGGAGCCCAAGTCGACGGCTTTCCCAACCGATGGCACGGGCCATGACGTTACCGGTTCACAGGTTTGAACGCCGAGGTGTCAGGGATTCCGGCGCACGGCGCCGGAGGCCCATCGCGGCCGGCAGGCACCGCCGACGATGCACGTGGGGCACGATAGGTGGACGATGGAAACCATCGGACAAACGCCTAGCAAGGAGCGGGAAGTTGACCACCGAGTTCACGCGCCGCGACCTGGCCCAAACTTCAAACAGCCCAAACGAATCGGACCGAGTGCGGGTGATCCGCGAGGGCGTCGCGTCCTACCTGCCCGACATTGATCCCGAGGAGACCGGGGAATGGCTCGAGTCGTTCGACGACCTGCTGGCCCGGTCCGGGCCGTCGCGAGCCCGCTACATGATGCTGCGGCTGCTGGAGCGCGCCGGCGAGCAAAGGGTGTCGATCCCGGCACTGACGTCCACCGACTACGTCAACACGATCCCCACCGAACTCGAGCCCTGGTTCCCCGGCGACGAGGACGTCGAACGCCGCTTCCGCGCGTGGATCCGGTGGAACGCCGCGATCATGGTGCACCGCGCGCAGCGCCCGGGCGTCGGCGTCGGCGGCCACATCTCCACCTACGCGTCGTCGGCCGCGCTCTACGAGGTCGGCTTCAACCACTTCTTCCGCGGCAAGTCGCATCCCGGCGGCGGGGACCAGGTGTTCATCCAGGGCCACGCCTCCCCCGGCATCTATGCCCGCGCCTTCCTCGAGGGCCGGCTCACCGCCGACCAGCTCGACGGGTTCCGCCAGGAGCACAGCCATCCCGGCGGAGGGCTGCCGTCGTATCCGCACCCGCGGCTGATGCCCGACTTCTGGGAGTTCCCGACGGTTTCGATGGGGCTGGGTCCGATCAACGCGATCTATCAGGCCCGGTTCAACCACTACCTGCACGACCGCGGCATCAAGGACACCTCCGACCAGCATGTGTGGGCGTTCCTCGGTGACGGGGAGACCGACGAGCCGGAAAGCCGCGGCCTCGCCCACGTCGCGGCGCTGGAGGCCCTCGACAACCTGACCTTCGTAATCAACTGCAACCTGCAGCGCCTCGACGGCCCGGTGCGCGGCAACGGCAAGATCATCCAGGAGCTGGAGTCGTTCTTCCGGGGCGCCGGCTGGAATGTCATCAAGGTGGTCTGGGGGCGCGAATGGGACGCCCTGCTGCACGCCGACCGCGACGGCGCGCTCGTGAACCTGATGAACGTCACCCCCGACGGTGACTACCAGACGTACAAGGCCAACAACGGCGGCTACGTACGGGAACACTTCTTCGGGCGCGACCCGCGTACCAAGGATCTGGTCAAGCACCTGTCAGACCAAGAGATCTGGAACCTCAAGCGCGGTGGCCACGACTACCGTAAGGTCTACGCCGCCTACCGCGCCGCGATGGAACACAAGGGTCAGCCGACCGTGATCCTCGCGAAGACCATCAAGGGCTACACGCTGGGCAAGCACTTCGAGGGCCGCAACGCCACCCACCAGATGAAAAAGCTAACGCTGCAAGACCTCAAGGACTTCCGGGACACGCAGCGCATCCCGATCCCGGACAACGAACTCGAAGAGAACCCATACCTTCCGCCGTACTACCACCCCGGACCCGAGGCTCCCGAGATCCGCTACATGCTGGACCGGCGGCGGGCGCTGGGCGGGTTCATCCCCGAACGGCGAACGAAATCCAAGGCATTGACGCTTCCGCCCAGGGACACCTACAAGTCGGTCAAGAAGGGGTCGGGCACCCAGGAGGTCGCCACCACGATGGCGACCGTGCGCGTCTTCAAAGAACTGTTGCGCAACAAGGACATCGGGCCGCGCATCGTGCCGATCATTCCCGACGAGGCGCGCACGTTCGGCATGGACTCGTGGTTCCCGTCGCTGAAGATCTACAACCGCAACGGCCAGCTCTACACCTCCGTCGACGCCGAGCTGATGCTCGCGTACAAGGAAAGCGACATCGGGCAGATCCTGCACGAGGGCATCAACGAGGCCGGGTCCACAGCCAGTTTCACCGCGGTCGGAACCTCCTACGCGACCCACAACGAGCCGATGATCCCCATCTACATCTTCTATTCGATGTTCGGCTTCCAGCGCACCGGCGACGGGTTCTGGGCGGCAGCCGACCAGATGGCCCGCGGCTTCGCGCTCGGCGCCACGGCGGGACGCACCACCCTCACGGGTGAGGGGCTGCAGCACGCCGACGGCCATTCGCCGGTGTTGGCCAGCACCAACCCGGCAGTGGTCTGCTACGACCCGGCCTTCGCATACGAGATCGCCCACATCGTCGAGAGCGGCCTGTCGCGGATGTTCGGCGAGAACCCGGAGAACGTCTTCTTCTATCTCACCATCTACAACGAGCCGTACGTGCAGCCGCCCGAACCGGAGGGCCTCGACGTCGAGGGCCTGCTGCGCGGCATGTACCGCTACCGGCCCGCCCCGGAAAAGCGCAGCTACCAGGCCCAGATCCTGGCGTCGGGCGTGGCGATGCCCGAGGCACTGCGGGCCGCCGAGATGCTGGCCGACGACTGGGACGTGGCCGCCGACGTCTGGTCGGTAACCAGCTGGAACGAGCTGAACCGGGAGGGCGTGGGGATCCAGAAGGAAAAGCTGCGCCACCCGGACCGCCCGGCGCGAGTGCCGTACGTGACGCAGATGCTCGACGACACGTGCGGCCCGGCGGTGGCCGTGTCCGACTGGATGCGGGCCGTGCCGGAAAAGATCCGGCCCTGGGTGCCCAGCACCTACGCCACGCTGGGCACTGACGGCTTCGGCTTCTCCGACACCCGCCCGGCCGCACGCCGCTACTTCAACACCGACGCCGAGTCGGTGGTCGTCGCGGTGCTCGAGGGCCTGGCAAACGACGGGGAGATCGACAAGTCGGTGGCCGTGGAGGCCGCGGGCCGCTACCGGATCGACGACGTGCTGGCGGCGCCCGAGCAGACGTCGGACCCCGGCGTCGCCTGACCGGGGCCCTCCCGGGGCACCGGCTTGGCGGAACCCGCCAGAAAAGTGGCGTAGGTTTTAGGGATGGTCGACAACAACCGGTTCACCCCGCCGCGCCCGACCCTTGATCTGCTCGACAATGTTCCGGACTCGCTGCTCGGCAAGCTCAAGCAGTACTCGGGCCGCTTCGCCACCCAGGCCGTCGCGGCCATGCAGGACAGGCTGCCGTTCTTCGGCGAGCTGGAGGCCTCGCAGCGGGCCAGCGTCCACCTGGTGGTGCAGACCGCCGTGGTCAACTTCGTCGAATGGATGCGCGATCCCCGCAGCGAGGTCGCCTATACGGTGCAGGCCTTCGAGGTCGTGCCCCAGGACCTGACCCGGCGCATCGCGCTGCGCCAAACCGTCGACATGGTGCGCGTCACGATGGAGTTCTTCGAGGAAGCCGTCCCGATGCTGGCCCGCTCGCCGGAACAGGCGGCGGCGCTGACCAGCGGCATCCTGCGTTACAGCCGCGACCTCGCGTTCACGGCGGCCTCCGCCTACGCCGACGCCGCCGAGGCCCGCGGCGCATGGGACAGCCGGATGGAGGCCAACCTGGTCGACGCCGTGGTCCGCGGCGACACCGGTCCCGAACTGCAGTCGCGGGCGGCGGCGCTGAACTGGGACACCACCGCGCCGGCGACCGTTGTGGTCGGCCTGCCGCGGCCGGAGCGCATCGACCTGGCCACCGACGACGTCCGCGACATCGCCAACCGGCACGGCAGGGCCGCGCTGTCCGACGTTCACGGCACATGGCTGGTGGCGATCGTGTCCGGCCCGTTGACCCCCACCGACCGCTTCCTCGGCGATCTGATGGACGTCTTCGCGGACGGACCCGTGGTGATCGGGCCGACGGCGCCGACATTCTCGGCCGCGCACCGCAGCGCGAACGAGGCGATCGCCGGCATGAACGCCGTCGCCGGATGGAGCGGTGCGCCCCGGCCGGTCCTGGCCCGGGAGTTGCTTCCCGAGCGGGCGTTGTGCGGTGACGCGACCGCGATCGCGGTGCTGGACGCGGAGGTGATGCGGCCGCTGGCCGACGCCGGCCCGGCGCTCAGCGAGACCCTCGACGCCTACCTGGACTCCGGCGGCGCGATCGAGGCGTGCGCCCGCAGATTGTTCGTTCATCCAAATACGGTGCGATACCGGCTCAAGCGCATCGGCGACTTCACGGGCCGCGACCCGACGGCGCCACGCGACGCGTACGTGCTGAGGGTGGCGGCCACGATCGGTCGGCTGTCGCATCAGGCGAATAATCCCAGCAGCGTGTATGACGCTGTAACGCAGGTCACAGCCGAGTTGGCGGCCGGGTCTGAAGCACACACCGCGGGATGAGGTTGCGAAATTGTCTCGATGGAGTCGCATCACATGCTAATTTGTCCGGTCTCCACAAAAGAATAAGACAAGGTTCATAATCTCTTACACCGCGTAAAACCGTCTTCACAATGTTTTCTTAATCCGTGGCTCCCAACACCGTGATTGCGCTGCTTGCCCCCGGACAGGGATCGCAGAGCCCCGGCATGCTCGCCCCGTGGCTCGGGCTGCCCGGTACCGCCGAGCAGCTGGACGCGTGGTCGCAGGCCAGCGGCCTGGAGCTGGCCCGGCTGGGCACCACCGCGTCGGCCGAGGAGATCACCGACACCGCCATCACCCAGCCGCTGGTCGTGGCGGCCACCCTGCTCGCGCACCGGGAGCTGACGCGGCGCGGCCTGCAGGCCGGCGCCAACACCGTCGTGGCAGGGCACTCGGTCGGCGAGATCGCGGCCTATGCGATCTCCGGTGTGATGTCCGCCGATGACGCGGTCGCGCTGGCCGCCACGCGCGGCGCCGAGATGGCGAAGGCCTGCGCGCTCGAGCCGACCGGCATGTCCGCCGTCCTCGGAGGCGACGAGGCCGAGGTGCTCGCCCGGCTCAAGGAGCTGGAGTTGGTGGCGGCCAACCGCAACGCCGCCGGTCAGATCGTCGCGGCCGGGCGGCTGACCGCCCTGGGCAAGCTCGCCGAGGACCCGCCGGCCAAGGCACGGGTGCGTACACTGGATGTTGCCGGCGCTTTCCACACCGAATTCATGGCGTCCGCGCTCGACGCCTACGCCGCGGCCGCGTCCAGGATCCCGACCTTCGAGCCGACGGCCACGTTGCTGTCCAACGCCGACGGTGAGCCGGTGGCCTCGGCAGCAGATGCGATGAGCAAGCTGGTGGCCCAGCTCACCAGGCCGGTGCGCTGGGATCTGTGCACCGACACCATCCGTGCGCACAACGTCGCGGCGATCGTCGAGTTCCCGCCCGCCGGGGCCCTCGCCGGGATTGCCAAACGCGAACTTCGGGGGACCCCGACGCATGCCGTCAAGTCCCCCGCAGACCTGGACGGGCTGACCGAGCTCTAGCGGGACTGCAACCCGGCTCCCGCCGGGTACAACCACATATCGAATCAGCAGCAGTACCAGGTACACCATCAATTAGTTCAGAAGGAGCCACTGTGCCCGCCACCCAACAGGAAATCATTGCCGGTCTTGCCGAGATCATCGAAGAGGTGACCGGTATCGAGCCGTCTGAGGTGACGCCCGAGAAGTCGTTCGTCGACGACCTGGACATCGACTCGCTGTCGATGGTCGAGATCGCCGTGCAGACCGAGGACAAGTACGGCGTGAAGATCCCGGACGAGGACCTCGCCAGCCTGCGCACCGTCGGCGACGTCGTCTCCTACATCCAGAAGCTCGAGGAAGAGAACCCCGAGGCCGCTGCGGCCATCCGCGAGAAGATCGAAGCTGACAGCAAATGACCAAACCTTCCACTGCTAACGGCGGTTTCCCCAGCGTTGTGGTGACCGCCGTCACGGCGACGACGTCAATCTCGCCGGACATCGAGAGCACGTGGAAGGGTTTGTTGGCCGGCGAGAGCGGCATCCACGTCCTCGAGGACGAGTTCGTCACCAAATGGGACCTGCCCGTCAAGATCGGCGGCCACCTCAAGGAGCCCGTCGACGACCACATGGGCCGGTTGGACCTGCGACGCATGTCGTACGTCCAGCGGATGGCGAAGCTGCTCGGCGGCCGGATATGGGAGGCCGCCGGCACGCCGGAGGTCGACCCCGACCGGTTCGCGGTCATGATCGGCACCGGCCTGGGCGGCGGGGAGAAGATCGTCGAGACCTACGACCTGATGAACGAGGGCGGACCGCGCAAGGTCTCGCCGCTCGCCGTGCAGATGATCATGCCGAACGGCGCGGCCGCGGTCGTCGGGCTGCAGCTCGGTGCCCGTGCCGGCGTCATCACCCCGGTGTCGGCGTGCTCGTCGGGTTCGGAGGCCATCGCGCACGCGTGGCGTCACATCGTCATGGGTGACGCCGACATCGCCGTGTGCGGCGGCGTCGAAGGCGGCATCGAGGCGCTGCCGATCGCGGCGTTCTCGATGATGCGCGCCATGTCGACCCGCAACGACGACCCCGAGGGCGCGTCCCGACCGTTCGACAAGGACCGCGACGGGTTCGTGTTCGGGGAGGCCGGGGCGCTCCTGGTCATCGAGACCGAAGAGCATGCCAAGGCCCGCGGCGCCAAGCCGCTGGCGCGGCTGATGGGTGCCGGCATCACGTCGGACGCCTTCCACATGGTCGCTCCGGCGCCCGACGGTGAGCGGGCCGGCAAGGCGATGGCGCGTGCGATGGAGTTGGCGGGCTTGTCCCCCAAGGACATCGACCACATCAACGCCCACGCCACCGCCACCTCGATCGGTGACACCGCCGAGGCCAACGCGATCCGGGTCGCCGGTTGCGAGCACGCCGCGGTGTACGCGCCGAAGTCGGCGCTCGGTCACTCGATCGGCGCGGTGGGAGCGCTGGAGTCGGCGCTGACGGTGCTGACGCTGCGTGACGGCGTCATCCCGCCGACGCTGAACTACCGCACCCCGGATCCGGAGATCGACCTGGACGTCGTCGCGGGCGAACCGCGCTACGGCGAGTACCAGTACGCGATCAACAACTCCTTCGGTTTCGGCGGGCACAACGTCGCGCTCACGTTCGGGCGCTACTGAGGGGAAAAGGGAGCAACGCAGCAGAAATGGCGGGGTTGTCCACGGGGAACGGTTTCCCCGATGTAGTCGTCACCGGCATCGCGATGACGACTGCCCTGGCAACGGATGCGGACAACACGTGGAAGAAACTGCTGGACGGCCAAAGCGGCATCCGCAGACTCGAGGATCCGTTCGTCGAGCTGTACGACCTTCCGGTCCGCATCGGGGGGCATCTCCTCGAGGATTTCGACCATGAGCTGACGCGGGTGGAGCTGCGCCGGCTGTCGTATCTGCAGAAGATGTCCACGGTCCTGGGCCGTCGGGTCTGGGAGAACGCCGGATCGCCGGAGGTCGACACCAAGCGGTTGATGGTGTCGATCGGCACCGGGATGGGCTCGACCGAGGAGCTGGTGTTCGCCTACGACGACATGCGGGCGCGGGGCATGAGGGCGGTTTCGCCGCTGGCCGTGCAGAAATACATGCCGAATGCGGCATCGGCCGCGGTGGGGCTGGAGCGTCATGCCAAGGCCGGCGTGATCACGCCGGTGTCGGCCTGTGCCTCCGGCTCCGAGGGCATCGCCCACGCGTGGCGCAACATCGTGCTGGGCGAGGCCGACATCGCGATCTGCGGCGGCGTCGAGACGGTGATCGAGGCGGTGCCGATCGCCGGGTTCGCCCAGATGCGCATCGTGCTGTCGACCACCAACGACAACCCGGCCGGTGCCTGTCGCCCGTTCGACAGGGACCGCAACGGGTTCGTGTTCGGCGAGGCCGGCGCGCTCATCGTCATCGAGACCGAGGAGCACGCCAAGGCCCGCAGTGCCACGATCCTCGCCCGGCTGATGGGTGCCAGCATCACCTCGGACGGATACCACATCGTGGCGCCGGATCCCAACGGGGAGCAGGCCGGTCACGCGATCACGCGGGCGATTGCGCTGGCCGGGCTGACCCCGACCGACATCGACCACATCAACGCGCACGCCACCGGCACCAGCGTCGGCGACGTGGCCGAAGGCAAGGCCATCAACAACGCGATGGGCGGCCACAAGCCGGCGGTCTACGCCCCCAAGGCGGCGCTCGGCCACTCGGTCGGCGCGGTCGGCGCGGTCGAGTCGATCCTGACCGTGCTGGCGCTGCGCGACGGGATCATTCCGCCGACGCTGAACCTGGTCAACCTCGATCCGGAGATCGACCTCGACGTGGTGGCGGGTGAGCCGCGGACGGGCAACTACAAGTACGCGATCAACAATTCGTTTGGATTCGGCGGGCACAACGTCGCGCTTGCCTTCGGGAAGTACTGACGCGGTGGCTCCCGCAGGCGCAAGCCCACATCCGACGCCCTACAGGAGGTTTCGATGACGATCATGGCCCCCGCGACCGTCGGCGAATCGCTCGACCCGCGCGATCCGCTGCTGCGCCTGAGCACGTTCTTCGACGACCAGAGCGTCGAACTGCTGCACGAGCGCGACCGTTCGGGCGTGCTGGCCGCGGCCGGCACCGTCAACGGCGTGCGCACGATCGCGTTCTGCACCGACGGGACCGTGATGGGCGGTGCGATGGGCGTGGAGGGCTGCCGCCACATCGTCAACGCCTACGACACCGCGATCGAGGAACAGAGCCCGGTCGTCGGGATCTGGCATTCCGGCGGTGCACGGCTGGCAGAGGGCGTGAAGGCCCTGCACGCGGTCGGTTTGGTGTTCGAGGCCATGATCCGCGCGTCGGGCTACATTCCGCAGATCTCGGTTGTGGTCGGCTTCGCGGCCGGCGGCGCCGCCTACGGGCCCGCGCTGACCGACGTGATCGTGATGGCGCCCGAAAGCCGCGTGTTCGTCACGGGTCCTGACGTGGTGCGCAGCGTCACCGGCGAGGACGTCGACATGGCCTCGCTCGGCGGCCCGGAGACCCACCACAAGAAGTCGGGCGTTTGCCACGTCGTCGCCGACGACGAGCTCGACGCCTACGAGCGCGGTCGCCGGCTGGTCGGATTGTTCAGCCAGCAGGGCCATTTCGACCGCAGCAAGGCCGAGTCCGGTGACGTCGACCTGGCTGCGCTGCTGCCCGAATCGGCGCGGCGCGCCTACGACGTGCATCCGATCGTGACCGCGCTGCTGGACGCCGATGCCCCGTTCGAGGAGTTCCAGGCCAAGTGGGCGCCCTCGATCGTGGTCGGGCTGGGCCGGCTGGCCGGCCGGACGGTCGGCGTGCTCGCCAACAACCCGCTGCGCCTGGGCGGCTGCCTGAACTCCGAAAGCGCGGAGAAGGCGGCGCGTTTCGTGCGGCTCTGCGATGCGTTCGGGATCCCGATGGTGGTCATCGTCGACGTGCCCGGGTACCTGCCCGGCGTCGACCAGGAGTGGGGCGGCGTGGTGCGCCGCGGCGCGAAGCTGCTGCACGCGTTCGGTGAGGCCACCGTTCCGCGGGTCACGCTGGTGACGCGGAAGATCTACGGCGGCGCCTACATTGCGATGAACTCCCGCTCGCTGAACGCCACCAAGGTGTTCGCGTGGCCGGAATCCGAGGTCGCGGTGATGGGGGCCAAGGCCGCGGTGGGCATCCTGCACAAAAGGGCGCTTGCCGCCGCCCCCGAGGACGAGCGCGAAGCGCTGCACGAGCAGCTGGCCGAGGAGCACGAGCAGATCGCCGGCGGGGTGGATGCCGCGATCGAGATCGGCGTGGTCGACGACAAGATCGACCCGGCGCACACCCGCAGCGCGATCACGCAGGCGCTTGCCGAGGCGCCGCCGCGGCGGGGCCGGCACAAGAACATCCCGCTGTAACGCTTCGCGGGTTACCCCACGCCGGTGAGGAACTCCTCGGCGACGCCGAGGACCCGATCGCGATCGGCGTCGACCAGCCCGATGCGGGTGCGCCGGTCGGTGATGTCGTCGGCGTCCAGCGCGCATTCGTGGGTGACCGCGTATTCGAATTCGGCTCGCAGCACGTCGATTCCGTCGGCCACCGGGTCGGTGGGCCGATCGCAGGTCGCCGACGCGATGACGTTCGGCGCCTCGGCGCCGTAGCGGGCCACCAGCGACCCGGGCAGGCCGTCGGTGGCCGCCATGCCCGACCCCGGGTTCGCGGGGGCGCCGACGAGAGGAAGGTCGCGGGTGCGGCACGGCCCCGAGCCGAGCCGCCGCCACCCGGCCGTGCGGTTGAGGACGTCCTCGGCCATGTGCCGGTATTCGGTGAGCTTGCCGCCGATCACGCTGACCACGCCCGACGACGACTCGATGACCGCGTGGTCGCGCGAGATGTCGGCGGTGCGACCCCCGCCGGTGTCGACCAGCGGCCGCAGGCCGGCGTACGCGCCGGCGACATCGCCGTCATCCAGCGCGGTGCCCAATGCGGTGTTGACGGTGTCCAGCAGGAACCTGACTTCTTCCGGAGTCGGTTGCGGCACATCGGGAATCGGCCCGGGGGCATCCTCGTCGGTCAGCCCCAGGTAGACCCGGCCCAGCTGCTCGGGCATTGCGAAGACGAACCGGTTGATCTCGCCGGGAATCGGAATCGTCAGCGCCGCCGAGGGATTGCCGAACACCGCGGCGTCGAACACGAGATGCGTTCCGCGGCTAGGGCGCAACGTCAGCGCACCGTCGACCTGACCCGCCCACACGCCGGTCGCGTTGATCACCGCACGCGCCGACACGCAAACGGACTCCCCGGACCGCTGGTCGGTGAGCCGCGCGGAGTCGCCGGTGACATCCGACGCCGCGACACGAGTCAAGATGCGGGCGCCGTGCTGGGCCGCGGTGCGTGCCACCGCGACGACAAGCCGGGCATCGTCGATCAGCTGGCCGTCATAGGCCAGCAGGCCGCCGTCGAGCCCGTCCCGACGGACCGCGGGAACCATCTGGACTGCCCGCGACGGGCTGACCCGGCGCGACCGCGGCAGTGCCGACGACGGGGTGCCGGCCAGCTTGCGCAGCGCATCGCCGGCCAGGAACCCGGTGCGCACCAGCGCGCGCTCCGCGCGGCCCATCGACGGCAGCAGCGGGACCAGCTGCGGCATCGCCCGCACCAGGTGAGGAGCGTTGTGGGTCATCAAAATTCCGCGTTCGACGGCGCTGCGGCGGGCGATGCCGACATTGCCCGTCGCCAGATAGCGCAACCCGCCGTGGACCAGCTTGGAACTCCATCGGCTGGTGCCGAACGCCAGGTCATGCTTTTCGACGAGCGCCACCGACAAGCCCCGGGACGCCGCGTCCAGCGCGACGCCCGTGCCGGTGATGCCGCCGCCGATCACCAGGACGTCGACGCGCCCGTCATCGGCGAGTGCGGTCAGCTCGGCGGTCCGGCGGGCCGCGGTGAGGGCGGAGGGCTGGTTCATCGCGAGAGGTATCCGTTCAGCGAATGGGTGAGCTCGGCGGCCAGCGCCTGCTCGTCGAGGATCGGCTCGACGATCGGCCCGGACTGAATCGTCGACTGGGTGATGAGCAGGACCATCGCGGCCAGCTGACGCGGATCCCCCGGCCGCACGCTGCCGTCGCGCTGCCCCGCGCGCAACTCGTCGGCGACGGCGTCGATGAGGACCCGCTGGCTGGTGCCGAGGCGCTGGGTGATGTACACCATCGCGACGTCCGGCGCGGTGCGCAGCACCGACATGACCGGCGAGTCGCGGCGGAGGCGGTCCGCCACCGCCACGATCCGTGCCACCAGCGCCTCGCGTCCGTGGCCGCGCGGTGGCACATCGCGCCAGGCACCGGTGATGCGGGCGGTCAGCAGCGCGGCGAGGATCGACCGGGTATCGGGCCAGCGGCGGTACACCGTCGGGCGGCTCACCCCGGCGCGGCGGGCGATCTCGGCGAGCGTGACGCGGTCGACGCCGAAATCCACCACGCAGCCGGCGGCGGCGTCGAGTATCCGGTCCGCGATGTCAATCGGAGCGGCGTTACTGATTGACAACATGTGTAATACTGTAACGCATGTCGTCGCTGCTGCCGCCGATGAAGTGGGATGCCTGGGGCGACCCGGAGGCGGCCCAGCCGCTTTCCGAGGGCATCCGCTCGCTGCTCAAGCAGGCTCTCGGGGTCCACGACTCACCGGTGGCCGCGCCCGACATCGACGACGTGCGGGTTCGGCCCTCGACGCTGCCGGCCCCCGACCGCGACGCGCTGGCCGCGATCGTCGGAACCGACCACCTCTGCGCCGACGATCGCAGCCGGCTGCTGCACGCCGGTGGCAAGTCGACGCTCGACCTGTTGCGGCGCAAGGACACCGGCGTGCAGGACGCGCCGGACGCGGTGCTGCTGCCGGGCGACGAGGACGAGATCGCGGCGATCCTGCGACACTGCTCCCAGCACCGGATCGCGGTCGTTCCGTTCGGCGGGGGTACCAGCGTGGTCGGCGGGCTCGATCCCGTCCGTGGCCCGTTCACCGCCGCGGTCACGCTCGACCTGCGCCGCCTCGACCGCCTGCATTCGCTCGACGGCGTGTCGTGGGAGGCCGAACTCGGCGCCGGGGTCAGCGGGCCCGATGCCGAGCGGCTGCTGAGCGAACACGGCTTCTCGCTGGGGCACTTCCCGCAGAGTTTCCAGTTCGCGACGATCGGCGGGTTCGCGGCGACACGCTCCTCCGGCCAGGACTCGGCGGGCTACGGCCGGTTCAACGAGATGATCCGCGGGCTGCGCGTCGTCACGCCCGCCGGCGTTCTCGATCTCGGGCACGCGCCGGAATCGGCTGCCGGCCCGGACCTGCGCCAGCTGCTCATCGGGTCCGAGGGGGTGTTCGGCGTCATCACCCGGGTACGGGTGCGGGTTCATCCCGTGCCCGAAGCCACCCGCTACGAGGGCTGGTCGTTTCCCGACTTCGCCACCGGCACGGCCGCGTTGCGTGCCGTCGCCCAGACCGGCACAGGGCCCACCGTGATCCGGCTGTCCGACGAGGCCGAGACCGGGGTGAATCTCGCGACCACCGACGCCGTCGGCGAGGGGAGGATCACGGGTGGATGCCTGGCCGTCACGGTGTTCGAAGGCACGGCCGCCCACGCCGAGAGCCGGCACGCCGAGACGCGTGCCGTGCTTGCCGCCCACGGCGGTTCGTCGCTGGGCGAGGCGCCGGCGCGCGCGTGGGAGCACGGCAGGTTCAGCGCACCCTACCTGCGTGACTCGCTGCTGGCCGCGGGCGCGTTGTGCGAGACGCTGGAGACGGCCACCAGCTGGTCGAACATTCCCGCGCTGAAGGCCGCCGTCACCGGCGCGTTGACCCGGTCCCTCGGGGAATCCGGCACGCCCGCGCTGGTGCTGTGCCACATCTCGCACGTCTATGCCACCGGCGCGTCGCTGTACTTCACCGTGGTCGCCGGCCAGCGCGGGGACCCGATCGAGCAGTGGCGGCGCGCCAAGGCCGCCGCGTCGGAGGCCATGGTGCGGGCCGGCGCCACGATCACCCACCACCACGCGGTGGGCACCGATCACCGGCCGTGGATGCGTGCCGAGGTCGGCGACCTCGGTGTCGAGGTCCTGCGTGCCGTCAAGGCCACCCTCGACCCGGCGGGAATCCTCAACCCCGGCAAGCTGATTCCGTGAGCGCCGACGGGCAACGCGAGATCGCGCGCGTCATCGTGCTGACGAATCCGGCTTCCGGGCACGGCAACGCGCCGCACGCGGCCGAACGGGCGGTCGCCCGGCTGCAGCGCCGCGGTGTCGACGTGGTGGAGATCATCGGGACCGACGCCGGACACGCGCATCGGCTGCTGCGCGAAGCCCTCGACCGCGGCACCGACGCACTGGCCGTGGTCGGCGGCGACGGCGTCATCGCGCTTGCGCTGCAAGAGATCGCGTGCACCGGTGTGCCGCTGGGCATCATCCCGGCCGGCACCGGCAACGACCACGCCCGTGAGTACGGGATCCCGACGGACAACCCGGAGGCCGCCGCCGACGTGGTCGTCGACGGGCGGACCGACACCGTCGACCTCGGGCACATCCGAAGCGACGACGGCGCACAGAAGTGGTTCGGCACCGTGATGGCAACCGGCTTCGACTCGCTGGTCAGCGACCGGACCAACCGGATGCGGTGGCCGCACGGCAGGATGCGCTACAACCTCGCGATGCTCGCCGAGCTGTCGAAGCTGCGGCTGCTGCCGTTCCGCCTCGTGCTCGACGGCAGCGACGAGATCGTGGCCGACCTGACGCTCGCGGCTTTCGGCAACACCCGCAGCTACGGCGGCGGCATGCTGATCTGCCCGAACGCCGACCACGCCGACGGGAAGCTGGACATCACGATGGTGCATTCGGCGTCCCGGACGAGGCTGGTGCGGTTGTTCCCGACAGTGTTTCGCGGCACACACATCGACCTCGACGAGGTCAGCACCGCGCGCGCCGCGTCGGTTCGCGTGGAGTGTCCCGGCATCAACGCCTACGCCGACGGCGAGTTCGCGTGCCCGCTTCCGGTGCAGGTGTCCGCCGTCGGGCGCGCGCTGAAGGTTCTGCGCCCTACCCCACACCCCGGCTGAGCCACGGCACCTCTGCCCCGTCGCCGCCGTCGCGGTAGGACTCCAGCGCGTCGTCCCACGCCGTGCCGAGCACCGAATCCAGTTCCGCAAGCAAGGTGTCGGCGCCGGCGGCCATCAGCGTTCGCAACCGCATCTCACCGACCATGATGTCGCCGTTGGCGCTGATCGAGCCGTTCCACAACCCCAGCTGCGGGGTGTGGCTGAACCGCTGCCCGTCGACGCCGGGGCTGGGGTCCTCGGTCACCTCGAACCGCAACACCGGCCACGACCGCAACGCGTTCGCCAGCCGTGCGCCCGTGCCGACCGGGCCCACCCAGTTGGTGACCGCGCGCAGCTGGCCCGGCATCGCCGGCTGCGGCGTCCACTTCAGGTCGGCCCTGGCCTGCAGGGTCGACGACAGCGCCCACTCGACATGCGGACACACCGCCGCGGGCGAGGCGTGGATGTAGACCACACCGGTCGTCGCGTCGGCGAACTGATTCGACGCACGCATCTGCTGCTCCTTCGGCTCGGCGAGGGACGTCTTCCCCAACGACCTGGCAGAACCGACGAGCGGAGTCGTGCGTTTCTATTGTGCCCTGTGTGACAGGTGTTGCGCTAGTCTGCGGCGAACTCGGCGATGACCGTGTCTGAGAACGCCGGCCAGCGCGACCGCGACCAGTCACCGAAATTCCGGTCGGTGAGCACCACCAGGGCCAGCTCGCGGTCGGGATCGGCCCAGATGAACGTGCCCGACTGGCCGAAATGGCCGAATGTGCGCACGGAGTTCTGCGAGCCGGTCCAGTGCGGCGACTTCCTGCCGCGGATCTCGAAACCCAGCCCCCAGTCGTTGGGCCGCTGGACGCCGAAGCCGGGCAGCACGCCGTCGAGTCCCGGGAACTGGACCGAGACCGCCTCGGCGTGGGTCTGCGGCGCAACGATGGCGGGGCGAAGCAGGTCGGCGGCGAACCGGGCGAGGTCGGCGACCGTCGAGGTGGCGCCGTGCCCGGCGGCGGGCGCGCCGTCCCCGAGTTGGCTGTCGATCATGCCCAGCGGCTCGAACACCGCCTCGTTCAGGTATCGGCCGAACTCGATGCCCGCCTCGTTCTGCACGGTCTCGGCCAGCACCTGGAACCCGTAATTGGAATACATCCGCCGCTTGCCCGGCTCGGCGAGCACCTCGCCGCCCGCCATCGACAGCCCGGACGTGTGGGCCAGCAGGTGGCGAATCGTCGACCCCGGCGGCCCCGCGGCGGTGTCAAGCTCGACCACGCCTTCCTCGACGGCGACGTGCAGGGCGCGGGCGACCAGCGGCTTGGTCACCGACGCAAGGGCGAACACGCGCCGCTGATCGCCGTACCCGGCCACCAGTCCGGACGGCCGGACGACCGCGGCCGCCGCGTTGCCCACCGGCCATTCGGCGATGGCGTCGAGGGCAGGCGTCACTTCCGGGCGATGTAGTAGTAATTGATCGGGTCGGACTCCACTTCCTCGACCACGACGTCGCCGAATCCGGCGTCGGCCAGCATCGACGTGGCCAGCTGCCGCCCCCACACCGTGCCCAGTCCGGCGCCGTCCAAGGCCAGCGACACGGTCATGCAGTGCATCATCGACGTGGTGTAGAGGTAGGTGAGAAGCGGGACGCCGATGTTGTCCTCCACCCGGCTGGACGCCTTGACGTCGACCATCAGAAAGACGCCGCCGGGGCGCAACGCCCGATAGATGTTGGCCAGGACCCGGGCGGGCTGCGCCTGGTCGTGGATCGCGTCGAACGCGGTGATGACGTCGTAGGCGCCCGAAACGCTCAACGCCGCCACGTCGTGTCGCTCGAAGGCCGCGTTCGTGATGCCCAGGCGCGCCGCCTCTGCCGCGCCGACCGCCAGAGTCTCGGCGGAGAAGTCGATGCCGGTGAACCGGCTCTGCGGAAACGCCTGCGCCATCACATTGACGGCATGCCCACTGCCGCAACCGATGTCGGCGACGTCCGCCCCGGCGCGCAGCCGCTCGGGCAGCCCGGCGGCCAACGGCAGGATCACCTCGATGAGCGCGGCGTCGAGCACCTCCCCGCTCTGCTCGGCCATGATCGCGTGGAACCGCGGAAACTCGCCGTAGGGCAGGCCGCCGCCGGCACGGAAACACCCGACGATCTTCTGCTCGACCTCCCCCAGGAGCGGAACGAACTGGGCGAGGCGGGCGAGGTTGTCCGGCCCCGCGGCACGGGTCAGCACCGCGGCGTGGTGGCGGGGCAGCGCGTAGGTCCCCGCGGCCGCGTCATAGTCGACGACGCGCGCAGCCGCCATGCCGCCCAACCACTCCCGCACATAGCGTTCGTCGAGGCCCGCGCCCTGCGCGATCCCGGCACTCGTCGACGGCGGGAGCGCGGCCATCGTGTCGAACAACCCGGTCTGGTGCCCGATGCTGGCGAGGATCGCCACGCTCGCACTGTCGATCGCGGACATCATCCGCCCGGCGAACTGCTGGGTCGTCTCCGTGGTCATGCCCGAAAACCTACGCGCCCGCAACCGGATCCCACGGGCTTTAGTAGGTTTGCCCGCATGAGTCAGACAGTGCGCGGGGTGATTTCCCGGAAGAAAGGCGAACCCGTCGAGCTCGTCGACGTGGTCGTCCCCGACCCAGGTCCGGGCGAGGTGGTCGTGGACGTCGCCGCGTGCGGTGTCTGCCACACGGACCTGACGTATCGGGAGGGCGGGATCACCGACGAGTATCCGTTCCTGCTCGGCCACGAGGCCGCGGGCACGGTCGAATCCGTCGGGCCGGGCGTGACCCATGCGGCGCCCGGCGACTTCGTGATCCTCAACTGGCGTGCGGTGTGCGGGCAGTGCCGGGCCTGCCGGCGCGGCCGGCCGTGGTACTGCTTCGACACCCACAACGCCGAGCAGAAGATGACGCTGACCGACGGCACGGAGCTGACGCCGGCGCTGGGCATCGGCGCGTTCATCGACAAGACGCTGGTGGCTGAGGGCCAGTGCACCAAGGTCGATGCGGCCGCCGACCCCGCCGTGGCCGGGCTGTTGGGCTGCGGGGTGATGGCCGGCCTGGGCGCGGCGGTCAACACCGGTGCGGTCAGCCGCGATGACACCGTCGCGGTGATCGGCTGCGGCGGCGTGGGTGATGCGGCGATCGCGGGCTCGCGGCTGGTGGGCGCCAAGAAGATCATCGCCGTGGACACCGACGACAAGAAACTGGCCTGGGCCACCGACTTCGGCGCCACCGACACCGTCAACGCCCGCACCACCGACGCGGTGGAGGCGATCCAGGAGCTGACCGACGGGTTCGGCGCCGACGTGGTCATCGACGCGGTGGGCCGCCCGGAAACCTGGAAGCAGGCGTTCTACGCGCGCGACCTGGCCGGCACCGTGGTGCTCGTCGGGGTGCCCACCCCCGACATGCGCCTCGACATGCCGCTGCTGGACTTCTTCTCCCACGGCGGGTCGCTGAAGTCGTCCTGGTACGGCGACTGCCTGCCCGAACGCGACTTCCCGACGCTGGTCAGCCTGTACCTGCAGGGCCGGCTGCCGCTGCAGCGCTTCGTCACCGAGCGCGTCGGCATCAACGACATCGAGGAGGCGTTCGCCAAGATGCATTCCGGTGACGTGCTGCGATCGGTGGTGATCCTCCAAGATGTCAGCCATTGACCGCGTCGTCACGCACGGCACCTTCGAACTCGACGGCGGCAGTTGGGAAGTCGACAACAACATCTGGCTCGTCGGTGACGGCTCCGATGTCATCGTGATCGACGCCGCGCACAACGCCGAACCCATCACCGACGCGGTGGGCGGGCGCAACGTCGTCGCGGTGGTGTGCACCCACGGCCACAACGACCACATCACCGTCGCCCCGCAACTCGGCGAGACGCTCGACGCCCCGGTGCTGATGCATCCGGCCGACGAGATGCTGTGGCGGACGACCCACCCCGACAAGGAGTTCCGGGCGCTGGAGCCGGGCGCGGTGCTGACCGTCGGCGGCATAGATCTGGAGGCCATCCACACCCCGGGTCACTCCCCCGGCTCGACGTGCCTGTACGCACCCGAGCTCGGCGCGGTGTTCAGCGGCGACACGCTGTTCGCTGGCGGCCCCGGTGCGACGGGCCGCTCGTACTCCGACTTCCCGACGATCCTGGCGTCGATCTCACAGCGGCTGGGCAGACTGCCCGCCGACACCGTCGTCTACACCGGTCACGGCGACACCACCACGGTCGGGGGCGAGCTCGTGAACTATGACCAGTGGGTGGCCAGGGGCCACTAACCCGCGGCCCGGGCCGCGGCGCCCACCAGCCAGGTCACCAACCCCTCGCGCAGCCCGTCGACGAACCGCTGCCGAGGGTCGGGCATGCCCATCTGAGCCATCGCCTCGGCCACCGGCTCGGTCGGCACCGAAAACGGGTACATGCCCGCGGCGAGCATCAACGCTCCCTCGGCGAACACCGCACACGCCTGCGGGCTCAGCCACGGCAGCCGGCGGCCCACCAGCCGCGCGAACGCATCGATATTCGCGATCGCCCGGGCCTTGAAGTCGCGGGCACACGCCGCCGAGATGTTGCGCTCCAGCACCCCCGCCATCGCCCCCAGCAGTTCGCACAGCAGCGGGTCGTCAGCCAGCGAGGCGGCGATCGCGGCGGCCACCCGAATCTCGTTGGCGTATCCGGGTTTCCTCGGCGCCGGGTCGCCCAACGCAACCTCGAGGCCGGACAGCCACGATCGGCATTGCGCGTCGAGCAATTCCAGGAAAATGGCTTCCCGGCTGTCGAAGTAGCGCAGCACGTTGGACTTGGCCAGTCCGACACGGTGGCTGAGCTCGCGCAGGCTGATGTCGGTGACGCTCTTCTCGGTCAGCATCGAACGCGCCGCGTCCATGATCGCGGCCCGCCGCGCGGCCATCTGCTCGGGCCGGCGCGCACGCTGGAACGTCGACGTCACGGTTCCAAAATATCAGACCGGTGGTCTCTTGTTATCAGACCGCCGGTTCGTTATTGTCGTTGAGACCGACCCAAGGAGTGAGAACCATGGTCCGCACCGCACTCGACGCCACCCCTCCCGACCTGTCCGGAAAGCTCGCCGTCGTGACCGGCTCCAACAGCGGGCTGGGGCTGGGGCTGGCCACCCGGCTCGCCGCCGCCGGCGCCGACGTGATCATGGCGATCCGCAACCAGGCCAAGGGCGAGGCCGCCGCGAAGGACATCCGTGCCAAGGTTCCCGATGCGAAGCTCACGCTCAAGCCGCTCGACCTCGCGTCGCTGGCCAGCGTCGCCGCCCTCGGCGAAGAACTCAACGCCGATGGCCGACCGATCGACATCCTGATCAACAACGCGGGCGTCATGCAGCCGCCGCGGCGGGAGACCACCGAGGACGGCTTCGAGTTGCAGTTCGGCTGCAACCACCTCGGCCACTTCGCGCTGACCGGACATCTGCTGCCGCTGCTGCGCGCCGCCGGGAGCGCGCGGGTGACGTCGCTGAGCAGCCTCGCCGCCAGGCTCGGCGGGGTCAACTTCGACGATCCGCAGTGGGAGAAGTCCTACAGCGCGACCGCGGCATACAACCAGTCGAAGGCCGCGACGCTGATGTTCGCCACCGAACTCGACCGCCGCAGCCGCCAGGCCGGCTGGGGCATCGTGTCCAACGCCGCGCACCCCGGCCTGACCAAGACCAACCTGCAGATCAGCGGCCCGTCGCACGGGCAGGAGTCGCCGAGCGTGCTGGCGCGGTTCTACCAGTTCAGCTGGCGCTTCATGCCGTTCATGTGGCAGGAGGTCGATGCCGGCATCCTTCCCGCGCTGTACGCCGCCACCAGCCCCGACGCCGAGGGCGGGGCCTACTACGGACCCCGTGGCGTCCTCGGGCTCACGGGCAGGCCGGCGCGCGCGCAGATCCCGAGCCGCGCCGGCAACGAGGCCGACAACCGGCGGCTGTGGGAGCTGTCCGAGCGGCTCACCGGCGTCACCTATCCGACACCGGGCTGATATCCCATTCGGCGGTGTACGCGCACGCTCGGGACTACTGTGCGCGTCATGTCCACGGACGCCGGTGACGCCAAACCCTCGGCCGGGCGGTTGCGCCGAATCCCGTTCCGCTACTGGGTCATCATCGTTCTGGCCGCGCTGGCCGTGATCTTCATCGCGCAGAACAGGGACCGCCACCCGATCCATCTGCTGTGGGTCACCGTCGAGTCGCCGATGTGGCTGGTGCTGACGGTGATCTTCGTGGCCGGGATGCTGGTCGGCCTGC
The DNA here is from genome assembly GCF_035314905.1 of Mycobacterium sp. Lineage (GTDB taxonomy): Bacteria > Actinomycetota > Actinomycetes > Mycobacteriales > Mycobacteriaceae > Mycobacterium. The sequence goes on along the minus strand of NZ_DATFYW010000129.1, from coordinate 3,906 downwards.
TGCTGCGGCGCCGTCGACGGTGACCGCCGAACCAAGTCCTGTCCGCCCAGCGCCGCTGGAGCCCGGCAGGGCGTACAGCCGCACCTCGGGGGCGCAGGCCGCCGGGCTGCTGCCGGCGGTTGAATTGTTCGAGCGCTCCGCCGAAGACGTCGAGCTCCCCCATCCGCCGCTGTCGATCGTCATCGCCGACTACGGGGCATCCGCGGGGCACAACTCGCTGCTGCCGATCGGCATCGCGATCTCAGCCCTGCGCAAGCGCGCCGAACCGGGCCGCGCCATCTTCGTCGTGCACACCGACGTCGCCGAGAACGACTACGCGACACTGTTCGACGCGCTGGCCCGCGACCCGCACAGCTACCTGCGCGACGACCCGGCAACGTTCAGCGCCGCGATCGGGCGATCCTTCTATCAGCAGATCCTGCCGTCCAACAGCGTGACGCTGGGCTGGAGCTCGTGGGCGGTGCAATGGCTCAGCCGGGTGCCGGCCCCGATCCCCGACCACGTCGGGGTGGCCTACAGCCACGACAGCGCCGCGCGGTCGGCCTACCGTCGGCAGGCCGCCGACGACTGGATCGCGTTCCTGACCGCCAGAAGCCGCGAGTTGGTGCCCGGCGGGCACCTCGTCGTGTTGACGATGGCGCTCGACGACGGCGATTTCGGTTACCGGCCGCTGCTCGAGGGCATCGTCGCCGAGCTCGCCGAGATGGTCACCGAGGGCCTGATCACCGGCGGCGAAGCTCGGCGGATGGCGATCCCGACGACAGGTCGCAGCGAGGCCGACCTGACGGCGCCGTTCGCGCCCAAGAACCGGTTCTCGGGCCTGACGATCGAGGATCTCGAGGTGTTCGCCGCCGAGGATCAGTACTGGACCAGGTACGAAAGAGACCACAACGCCGACAATTTCGCGGCCGGGTGGACGGCGTTCGGGCGCGCATCGGTGTTTCCGACGTTGGCGACGGCGCTGGAGGGCGGACTCGACGATCGGCGAGCCGGGCAGTTCCTCGATCGGCTGTCCGCCGGGGTGAAGGCCCGGCTGACCGCCGCGCCCGAGCCGTTTCGCATTCCCATGGCCAAACTGCTTGTGGTCAAGCAGAGTTGGCCGCGCTAGCTGCCCAGCACCCGTCGCTTCTCCGCCTCGAACTCCTGGTCGGTCAATGCCCCGGATGAGTGCAGCGACGCAAGGGTGTTCAGTTGCTGGAGCTTGACGCCCTCGTCGGTCGGGGTGTACGGCTCCGACGGCAGCGGCGGGATCCTCCTCGGGGCCCGCGCGGTCAACAGGATCGCTGCAAGCAGCGCCAGCAGGCCTACCCCGAACACGCCGCCGAAGATCCACGGCAACGACCCCAGCGAGCTGCCGTGGCCGAACGCCAGCCGCGGGCTGATGAACGCGCTGACCTTGCCGTCGGCCTTGATCGTGTACTCGCCCGCCCGGGCGATATGGGTGACCCACACCCGCCGATGAGCGTCACCGTTGACAGTCGTTGTGCCGCCGATGTTCTCGGCGACGGGCGGATCGGCGACCCCCGCCGGCGGCACGATCGTCAGCCCGAGATCCGGTATCGGCAGGCCGCCGCCGTTGGTGGTGCCGATGACCTGCGTGTGGAAGCTGATGGTGACGTCGCCGGCCGGCAGGTGCATCGTCGCCTCACCGGGGACCGGCACCTCGCCGTACGCGTTGTAGTCGTCGAGGAAAAACGCGTTCGCCACAAGGGAGACGACGATCCCCCCGAGCGACACCACCATCAGCACGATGGCGGACACGATGACGACGCGGCGGGCGCCGAAGCCACCGGGGCTCATCCGCGGAGTTTATTGGCCGCCTTGCTGCGCAACCAAGGGCGGCAACCCGGGAATCGTCGGAATCGGCGGAATCGCCGGGATGAGCCGCGGGCGGTGCGTCGGGAACGGCGCCGGTGTGTCGGTGGCAGGCGCCGGCGTGACGGGCGCCGGCGTGACGGGCGCCGGCGTGTCGATGCTCGGCGGCGGCGGCGGCGGCGGTGCGTCGGTCGTGCCGGCGACAGGCGGGGGCGGCGCATCCTGGGTCACCGGAGCGGACGCGGGGGGCGGCGCGGCGGGCGCGGGAACCGGCGCCTGCACCACCTGCGTCGCAGGTGGCGGTGGGACGACGACGGTGCGGATTTGCGGCGCCTGCTGCGGGCCGGGGCCGGAATTGTCGGCGGGCGGTTGACCGGCGACCGCGCCCGGAACCGTCGCGGGCGCGCTGCTGCCCGGTGCCAGCGGAGCGGTCGAGGACGCCGGGCCGGGGCTGTCGCGCAGCGCGACCACCGCCGCGCTGGCCAGCAGCAGGACCGCGGCCAGCGCGGCGCCCGCCAGCACCGTGGGGCGGCGGTACCAGCGCGGAGCCGCGGCCGCCGAGGAGCCGGCCGGGAGCTCGTCGGGGTCGTCGAACTGCAGCCGCGGGCGGGCACCGGACACGCCCGCGTCATAGGGATACCGCTCGGCGACCGGCGCGACCGGCGGCAGGTCATGCGCCTCCGACCACGCCAGCGCGCGGAACGTGCTCGACCGCGGGCCCGCGTCGGCGACCGCAGCCGCGGGCACCACGGCGGCCGGCGCCATCGCGGTGGCCCGGTCGTCGGCGGGCCCCCGGGCCGTGCGCAGCGCCGCCCCGGTCGCAGCGATCAGCTCCGCCCGGGACGTCGTGATCACCGGCACGCGGAAGTGCTCGGACAGAGTCGTGGTGATCACCGGGATGTTCGCGCCGCCACCCACCGACGCCACGGCGACCAGGTCGGCGGGGTTGATCCCCGCACGGTCCAGCGTGTCCTGCAGCACGGCGGCGAACTCGGCGAGCGGCCCACGGATCTCGTCGTCGAGCTCGGTGCGGGTCAGGCGGACGTCACCGGAAAAACCCGGCACGTCGACCGGCAGCGACGTGACCGTGCCGGCCGACAGGCGCTCCTTGGCGAACCGGCACTGGGCGCGAAGCCGGTTGAGCGACCCCAGGGCCGACGTGCCGGACACGTCGACCGTGCCCACGGTCGACAGGTCGGCGATGACGTGCTTGAGCAGCGCCTGGTCGATCAGGTCGCCCGAAAAGTCCGGGTGCCGCACCGTCGCGCCGATCGGGCGGTAACCCCCGCCCGCGTCGAGCAGGGTGACGCTGGTGCCGGTGCCGCCGAAGTCGCACAGCGCGATCACCCCGCGAGCCGGAACTCCGGGATCGGATTGCAGGGCGGTGATCGCGGCGGTGGCATCCGGGATCAGCGTGACCTCCTGGCCGGAGGCCGCCCGCAGCGCGTCCACCGCAGCTTTGCGCCAGTGCGCCGGGTAGCTCACCGCGGCCGGCGCGCCCGGCGGGCGCCCAGCGGTCGCCGTGGCGAGCAGCGCGCGCAGCGCATCCGAGACCAGCACCTCGCCCCGGTGCACCGACCCGTCGGGGGCGACCAGGCCGACCGGGTCGCCGGCCCGCTCGACGAAGTCGGTGATCACCAGGCCACCCTCGTTGATGTTCGGGTTCTCCGACGGCACCCCCAGCTCGGGCGCACGGTGCCGGTAAAGCGTGAGGACCGACTGCCGCGTCACCGGCGGGCGGCCCAACCGCACGCCCGCGAACCTGGTAGCCCCGATGGACAGCCCTACAGCCTCCGCCATGTCATCCCAAATAACCCCCCAAAAACCCCTCTGCAGCGAAGCCTAGCCAGTAGAGGGAATCGCCGCAGGGCCGCGGAGGTTACTCAGCGAATCGTGCCGGGGCCCGGGATCAGCGGCAGATCGAGGGCGGTGACCCACCCCGGCGGCAGATGATTGACCGCGGGAACGGCGTTGAGCGCACGCATTCCGGTGGCCAGGCAGCCGGCGGCAGCGGCATCGCGACCGGAGCCGTCAGTGAACCGAAAAGCCGTTTCTTGGAATATACTTGGAGTTCCCTCGATGTCGACCCGG
>NZ_DATFYW010000128.1:0-64948 GCF_035314905.1 Mycobacterium sp. | reverse complement strand
GACGCCGTGCGCCTCGACGACGTCATCGGCGGCCGCTGGGTGGTCGCGCATCTCGGGCCCGCCTCCGATGGGCAGGCCTGGCGGGCAGCCGGCGTGCCGGTGGTGAAAATCCTGGTGCCCGGCAGCAAACCGAACACCGACAGCGTGGTGGACGCCGACGGCATGCTGACACGCTGGCTCGACCAGAAGGGCGCCTCGATGGTGGTCGTGCGACCCGACGGGTTCGTCTACGCCGCCGCCGCCGAAGGCCAACCACTGCCGCCACCCCCAACCGCCTTCAAGGCATAGAGGAACAGCAATGACCAGCAACACCATGACCGAACGCACCGTCCGCGTGCACGGCAAGGACATCTTCGTCGCCGAGGCCGGCACCGGTGCGCCGGTGGTGCTCCTGCACGGCGGCGGGCCCGGCGCGTCGGGCGTGTCGAATTATTCCCGCAACATCGAGGCCCTGGCGGAACACTTCCGGGTCCTCGTGCCCGACATGCCGGGCTACGGCCGCTCCGCCAAAGGTATCGACCGCAGCGATCCATTCGGGTATCTCGCAGATTCCATCAGGGGATTGCTCGACGAACTCGGCATCCAGCGGGCTCATCTGGTCGGCAACTCCTACGGCGGTTCCTGCGCACTGCGGCTCGCTCTGGACACTCCGCACCGGGTCGACAAGCTCGTGCTGATGGGGCCCGGCGGCATCGGAACCACCCGCGGGCTACCAACCCCGGGCCTCAAGAGCCTGCTGTCGTACTACGGCGGCGACGGGCCGACCCTGGACAAACTGCGCACGTTCATCCGCACCTATCTGGTGTTCGACGGCGATGCCGTACCTGAATCGTTGATCGAATCGCGGTACGCGGCATCGATCGACCCCGACGTCATTGCCAACCCGCCGCTGCAACGCCCGGCCGGGCTTCGCACGCTGTGGCGGATGGACTTCACCCGCGACCGACGGCTCAGCTCCCTCGAGACGCCGACACTGGTGATCTGGGGACGCGAAGACAAGGTCAACAAGCCAAGCGGCGCAACGATGCTCGGGGAGCGGATGCCCAACGCCGACGTACTGATCACTGCCAACACCGGCCACTGGGTGCAGTGGGAACGCGCCGACTTCTTCAACGCCGTCACCACCGCATTCCTCACTCCCTAACACTTTTCAAGGAGATTCGATGTCCACTGATCTGTTCGGCAATGTCCACCTGGGCTATGCCGTGATCGAAACGAACAAGTTCGACGATTGGAAGCGCTTCGGTCGCGACGCGATCGGCATGAACTTCGACGACATGCTGCCTGACGCGATCCGATTCCGCTTGGATGCCAACGAATGCCGAATCCTGCTGCGGCGGGGACCGGCCGAGGACGTCGTCGCGCTGGGTTGGCACCTCGATGACCACGCGACCTTCGACGAGGTCAGTCGTCGCGTCATCGGTCACGGGGTACCCGCCGTTGAGGGCGCCGAGGAGGAAGCCAAGCTGCGAGGGGTCGAGCGCTTTCTGCGGTTTCCCGGGCCCAGCGGGCTGACCCAGGAGATTTACACCACGGCTCGCACCGCTCCACTCCCGCTGGACATCCCCGGCACCGGATTCGTCACTGGGGCAGGCGGACTCGGCCACGTCGCGCTCATGACGAAGAAGCCTCACGAGGTCCGCGGCTACTACAACCACGTCTTCGACGCACGACTGTCCGATTACATCGACGAGACGATCAACAGCATGAAGCTCAAGATCCGATTCCTGCGCGTCAACGAACGGCACCACTCCGTGGCGATCGCATCGGTGAACGCCCTGCCCATCAACCCGATCCGCACCCGAATTCAGCACGTCAACGTCCAGGTCGCCACGCTCGACGACATGGTCGCCTCCTACCAGCGGGTCAAAGAACTCGGTTTTCACATGGCCCTGTCGGTAGGCCAGCACACCAACGACAAGGAACTGTCCTACTACGCGCAGACGCCCTCCGGTTTCGAATGGGAGGTCGGGTGGAACCCGATCGTCGTCGACGAATCCACCTGGAAACCAACAACACATCAGGGCATCAGCATCTGGGGGCACACCCCGGAGGGGCAAACCGTGATCGACAAGCTCGAGATGTTCGCTGTCGCCGCAAATTCGTTGGTCCATCATGAAGACACCGTGGCGGCGCTCAGTGCACCCGGGATCGCCGACGACTAGTGGTGGAATCACCGAATAAAAGGTCAACCGCGCGTGCGAGTCGCGTACGTAACGGGAAAGAAGAGTCCATACCCCAGTCCACGCGCTCATCATCGTCGCGTGAAGTCGTATCGCATTCGATTCCTTCCTGGCCTGCTCCATCCGGCTGCCGTGCCATGACGGCTGATCAGAGTTCCAAGCGGGCTGCTCGACTGGCTGTTTCGCCTTGAGGCCGTGCTGACGGCCGATCGTTGTAACGGCCTTCTTGAGCTCGTCACCGATATGGTCGAGACGATCCGATTCTGAGGCGTCGACGGCTGCAGTGATCGCCGCAATCAGACCGCCGTCGGGTGCCAGCAGCGGCGTCGCCACGGCAAATGCGTCTGCGAACGTGACTCCCGAAGCGGCTACTCTGGCGCGGGCAACGCTTTGTCACCAGCGCGTCGCGAACGGCTCCTCGAACAGGTCATAGCTGCCCGTAGTTTTTCTCCGTCCTGATCTGCAACGGGTGGGCCGTTGGGCTCAGTCTCATAGCTGCCGATCAAAGGCGTTCTGCAGTCTGGCGTGTGTCATGGTGTCGCACTTGTTCGCACCGATTTCACCCTGTTCTGTTCCCAAATCCGTTCCCAACACAGCAACCAGCAAGTGCAGCCGCCTCGGCGTCGGTTCGATCCTCATCGCGTGTGCCGCACCGCAGCGCGCTGCACACCATGTTTCATGGGCTCCCCTCCCCTCGACCGCGACGAATACGCCGGAATCGAATATGGGGGTCACCGGTAAACCCGTCGGATTGCGTCAGATGCAGGACCTACCCACTCGCTCGCGGCACCTGGTCGCCCGGTTCGTTTGGTGCGCTGCAGGATTCGAGATCCGAGACGGATGTTGCAGCGGTGGCTACTGGACGGGGCTGTGTTATCAGATGGCGATGACGCGGACGAGTTTCTCCAGTCCGGTGAAGTCATCGCCGTTTCGGGTGTACAGATCGAGCTGATTGGCGTGTGCGGTCGCGGCGATCAGCAGGTCTGCGAATCGGCTCCGCAGCGTCCTTCCTTCGCCGACGACGGCGGCAACGATGAGTCCGTAGCTTCGGACTGTGGCGCCGTCGAACTGGATCGGTTCCAGCATTGATTCAACTTCCTGCAGCCGAGCCTGCCGCTTCGCGGCTTCCATCGGGTTGGTGGCAAGGTGTGGGCCGGCCGCCAGTTCAGCCGCGCTGATCGCGGATATCGCCATCTCGTCGGGCAGCGCGGCGATCACGGCCGGATCGTGCCAGTCGATGACCACGGAAGTGTCGAGAAGTCCAGACGTCACTCACAGTCCTTGGTCGATTAACCGGTCGAGGTCGGCGCGGAACTGACGATGGTCAATGCGCACGCCGGCTGCCGCCAGCGCCGCGACTTCGTCGCGGGAGATGAACGTGCGGCGACCGGCCCGAATCGGGCGAAGCTCGGCCACCGGTTCGCCGTTACGGGTGACGACGAAGGTTTCGCCTGCCGTTACTGCTTCGATTACCTTCGCGTTCTCGTTGCGCAGCTCACGCTGCGCGATAATCTTGGCCATCGCTGCATTGTAGCAAGAAGTGCTACATTCGGCTACACGCTCGCGGGAGTTGGTCACCGGGTTGCGGGCAACGACCGGAACGAGCCCCTCAACCGACTCCTGGCATACCTACGCGAGGCACCTACTCGCCAATGGCATCGAGTCACCCAGGAGGCACAGGCTTGCCCAGCGTCCGCGATGGCCGACGGCGTGCGGCCAGGCGTCCGCCGTCTGACGGTACGCATTCGCGTTCAGATGCTCGCCAGTCACGACCACACTCCACGTCGCTCTGAGCGCTTTAGACATCGACGGTGAAGCTCGGCCGCGGCCGATGGACGAATTCGACAGAGTCGAATACGAACGGTTACCCCTCAGGTCCTCCGTTTCATCTGACAATCAGCACCCCCGGCTGTGGGTGTCTGGTCTCAGCACTGCTGGCATTTTCGCAATGATCTGGCACCCTATGGATTTCGCAATTTTGGTTTCACTCAAGCTGCGCAACTATCCTTGAGGTCGCCGACTCGGCGCGTGGATAAGGAATGTCCACCGCCACTACAACTCGATCAGCAAACCGCTGACCGGCTGACTGGCCGCCGCGGTGACGGCGGCCAGGCCGCTCAGCTGCCGACGGGGCGAGGGTGTTGGCCTCGCGGAAAGGATGGTGCATCAATACCGTGATCTGTCATGGCGCCAAGTCTGGCGAGATTGCCGGTCGGGCCTGGTTGGTTGTCCACGGGATACGCTCGGCCAGGCTATGACTCCGCAGGATCTGGAGCAGCGAGTCACGCGAGCAGCCGAGGCAGCGCTCGCCGAACAACGGTTCGTCAGCGCGATCGACGTGCTGCTCGGCCTCGGCTGGCTGGCGCCGTCGCACCTGGACAGGTGGCGGCAGGGGCGGGTCGAGTCGCTCGAGCGCGTCGTGCAGGCCAATCTGAGCAAGGTCACGGTGGCGATGGCGGCGTTCCGGCGCTGGGCGCGCGACCGCGGGCTCAACCCGTCGGAGACCGATTACGTCGCCCGCACTCGCGACCGCCGCCCGCTGCGGTTCAGCGACAGCGGGGATGCCGCCATCGAGCGCGCGTACCGGACGCACTGGGTGTCGCCCGACTTGTCGCAGCGTGCGGTCGAGCGGCAGAGCCGACTGCCGGATCTCGTCGTGATCTCGCCGGTCAAAGAGTGGACGTGCACGTCGTGTGGTAGCACCGGCGACCTGCTGTTCATGGAGGACGCCGGCCCACTCTGCCTGGACTGCTCCGATCTCGGGCATCTCGTCTTCCTGCCTTCTGGTGATGCGGCGCTGACCCGGCGCGCGAAGAAGGCCAGCCGGCTCTCTGCTGTGGTGGTGCGGTGGAGCCGGTCACGCAAGCGCTATGAGCGCCAGGGCATCCTGGCCGAGGCCGAGGCGATCGAGCGTGCCGAAATCGAGTGCCTCTCCGACTCCGAGGTGCGGGCTCGCCGCAGGGAGCGGGACCAAGCGAGACGAGCCGACGAGGACGTGAGCTTGGCGGCCGAACTTGCCGCCGCGATCCGTGCGCAGTTCCCGGGCTGCCCCGTCGGCCGGGCCGAGGCGATCGCGCGTTATGCGGCGACGCGCAGCAGCGGCCGGATCGGACGTAGCGCGGCCGGGCGGGTCCTTGATCCCGACGCCGTATCGCTCGCCGTTGCGGCGTCGGTCCGGCACGTTGACACCGGCTACGACCGGCTGCTGATGTCGGGCGTCGACCGGGAAACGGCTCGACGGCAGGTGCGCGAGCGCGTCGAGGACGTGCTGAGCGGCTGGCGCGCGATCACTCGGTAGTCTTTTGCGAAGGCGTGGTCCCCGGGGATGGAAAGCTGACCGGATGGGTCGATCGAATCGCGCGACACTGGATGCCTTGATCGCGGAGGCGACCGTCGACTGCTACAACGACAGCGAGTGCGTGACGGGCTTCTACACCATGCTCGACGACAATCTCGCCGTGCCGTTTCAAACCATGGTCATCGGCGTGGACGTGACCGTGGCGGGCATTGACCTGACCGACGACGAACAGATCATGGCCGTCTGCACGCGCGGCCGATCGACACAGCGCATCCCAATCCTGGACCTTCCGTTGCCTACACCGCAGCCCGACGGCGCGGAGTGGATCGCGGCGTACCGCCGCTGGGTGAAAGGAGCCTGAACACCGTGGGCCCCCTGCACGATGTCGACGAGCACCGGGTGCGGCTGACCGCGCCCGAAGCCCTCACCAACCTCCGCATTGTGCTCGAGCTGTGCGTGGCTGGCGACGTGAAGTGCAGCCACAAAACCGGTCGCCCCTCGGCAGCGACCATCCGCACCATCGATACGCACCTCGCGGACGGCGACTTCTACGCAGGCGAACCCATCGCCAGCTTCGCCTGGCCACTGCTGATCCAGGCCGGTGGACTAGCCAGGCTCGAAGGCACTCGGCTCCAACCAACCGCGAAAGGCCGTGCGGCGCTGGGGAAACCACCGGCAGAAGTCATCCGCCACCTGTGGCAACGCTGGCTCACCCACGCGGTGATCGACGAGTTCAGCCGGATCGAAAATATCAAGGGTCAGCGCTCCCGCAACGTGCTCACCGCGGCCAAGACCCGCCGCCAGATCATCGACGAGGCACTGGCCACCTGCCCGCCGGGCGAGTGGATCGACGTCGACACTCTGTTCAGCACCATGCGCCGCAGCAACCGGAGCCCCATCATCGCCCGCAACGACAGAGCGCTATGGAAGCTCTACCTCGTCGATCCGCAGTACGGCAGCCTCGGCTACGACGGCTTTCACAACTGGGAACTCCTAGAAGGTCGCTACACCCTGGCCGTTCTGTTCGAGTACACCGGCACCCTGGGGCTGGTCGACCTCGACTACGTCCACCCTGCTGGCGCTCGCGAGGACTTCCAGAACAACTGGGGCGCAGACGACTTGGACGCCCTCAGTCGCTACGACGGCCTCCAGTCGATCCGACTCACCGCGCTGGGCGCCTGGGTGCTCGGCCTAACCGACACCTACCAACCGGCCAACTCCGACGCGACCGACGCTCCGCCGCTGAAGGTGCTGTCCAACCTCGACATCGTCGCCACCGGGGACAGCCCAGCCACAGACCGGCTCTTCCTCTCCGCCTACGCGAAACAGACCAACGATCGCGTCTGGACGGTCTCAGCCACCAGCCTGCTTTCCGCGATCGATTCCGGCCGCGAACTGACAGAGTTCAGCACGTTCCTGACCCAGCGCACCGAGCACGAACTGCCCAGCACGCTGAGCAACCTGATCGCGGATGTCCACCACCGAGCCGGGCAGCTCATCGACCTTGGCCACGCCCGCGTGATCGAATGCGCCGATCCCGCCACCGCCGCGCTCATCGCCCACGACCGTAGCCTCCGCCCGCTGTGCCACCCGATCGGCAACAAACATCTCGCCGTCCCGCTCGATCAAGAGCTGAAGTTCCGCAAAGCCCTGCTCAAACTCGGCTACGTAGGCCCAGGACAACCCGTGACCTGACCGACGTCTTCGCCCGACGGCAGGTCACCTGACACCCGGACAGGTCTGTGAACCGCCCCCGGCCCTTCACTCAAAATCCAATGGCGGTTGCGAGGTTGAAGTGGTGCCCTCAACTCATGCCAGCCCGAAGGCGCCGTTCAATCCGCACCGCCTCTCCCCCTGGTTCTCGCGTTCGGCCGCCCAGCTGACCCCCGCGTCGCTCGCGGCCTTGTGAGCGCCTCGCGACAACAGTGGCGCGAGACCGGCCACCGCAACAGCTCTGCGCCGATCACTTGGCGCACGCGCCGAGTCGGTTTCCGGTCCGTCCTGATCTGCAACGGGTGGGGGTTCAGGCGGCGAAGAAAATAGTTAGATGAGCAAGGCTAACGTTCACAAATCCGTTCACAACCGGCATGAAAACGGCCCCCGGAGACGCCTCCAGGGGCCGTTTCGGCTGGTAGCGGGGACAGGATTCGAACCTGCGACCTCTGGGTTATGAGCCCAGCGAGCTACCGAGCTGCTCCACCCCGCGACGGGTAAACGCAAGGTTACCGAAGGCCACGCCTCCTCGCCAAATCGCGGACCCGGCGGGTGCCGCGAGGTCCCTACTTGGTCGCGTTGAACTTGTTCATCGCGTCGTCGAGCCGCTGCAGCGCCTCGCCGTAGTCGGCGAAGTTGCCGCTCTGCTGCGCCTGCTTGACGCGGGCAAGGGCGTTCTGCACGTCCTGCAGCGCGGCGGCCTTTGCGGGCGAGAGCTGGATCGGTCCTCCCGGCGGGGTGGCTGCCGGTGGCGGAGTCGCGGCCTGCGGCAGTGTCGCGTTGCCGTCCGGAGACGGAGCCTGCGGCGGCGAATTGGTCAGCGGCTGGGCGGCCGCCTGTTGCCCATTGTCGGCCGGCGCGGGACCTGTCGCTGTTGCACCGGCACCGGCTCCGAACAACTTGTCCAGGGCGTCACTGACTGTGGGGCCGTAGCCGACCTTGTCGTTGTACATCATCGCCACGCGAATCAGCCGCGGATACGAAGACGCCACGTCGCTGGTACCGGGTGAGGCGTACACCGGTTCGACATAGAGCAACCCGCCCTGGGCCACCGGCAGCGTCAGCAGGTTGCCCCACCGGATTCGGTTCTGGTTGTCGCGGCCGATGACGCCGAGATCCTGCGACACCGCGGTGTCGGTGGTGATCGCGTTGTTGGCCAGCTTGGGCCCGTTGACCTGGCCGGGGATGGTCAGCACGGTGATCTTGCCGTACGTGTCCGGATCGGAGCTCGCGCTGATGTAGGCCGCCAGGAAGTCGCGCTTGAACCGGTTCATCGCGCTGGTCAGCTGGAACGCCGCCGAGTTGTCGTTGCGCGCAAGGTCTTCGGCGACGATGTAGTAGGGAGGTTGGTAGCTGCTGGCCGTCGGGTTGGGGTCGAGCGGAACATCCCAGAAGTCCGACGTCGAGAAGAACGTGATCGGGTCGTTGACGTGGTACTTGGCCAGCAGCATGCGCTGAACCTTGAACAGGTCCTCCGGGTAACGCAGATGCGCGGCCAGGTCCGGCGAGATGTCCCTCCTCGGCTTCACCGTCCCCGGGAACACCTTCTCCCACGCCTGCAGCACGGGATCCTTTTCGTCCATCGCGTACAGCGTCACGGTCCCGTCGTAGGCGTCGACGGTAGCCTTCACCGAGTTGCGGATGTAGGACACCTGCTTGTCCGGCGCCAGCCGGTTGACCGCGACCTCGTTGGAGTCGGCGGTGGCAGCGGTGAGCGACGTCAGCTCCGAGTACGGGTAGTTGTCCAGCGTGGTGTAGCCGTCGAGGATCCACACCATGCGCTTGTTGACGATCGCCGGGTAGACGTTGCTGTCGGTGGTCAGCCACGGCGCCACCGCCTCGACGCGCTCTGCGGGGTCACGGTTGAACAGAATTCGGCTGTTCGGGCCGATCACGCTGGAGAACAAGAAGTTCCGCTCGGCGAACTTCGCGGCGAACACGGTGCGGGAGAGCGAGTTGCCGATCGGCACGCCGCCGGTACCGGTGTAGGTGTAGTTCTTGGTCTCGGTGTTCGTCTCGTAGTCGTACTCGCGGTCGGCGCCGTTCCTGCCGACGATCGCGTAGTCGGCGGAGGTGCTGGCGATGACCGGGCCGTAGTAGATCCGCGGCTGGTCCAGCGGCGCGGGACCCTCGGAGACGACGGAGCCGTTCGCGCCGACGGCGTTGACGAGGAACTCGGGGTAGCCGCCGTTCTGCGTCGGGTCGTTGGCGATCCCGCGGACCGTGTTGGCGGGCGACGCGATGAAGCCGTTGCCGTGGGTGTAGACGGTGTGCCGGTTGATCCAGTCACGCTGGTTGTCGATCAGCCGGTCGTCGTTGAGCTCCCGCGCGGCCACGACGTAGTCGCGCAGGTTGCCGTCAGCGCCGCGGTAGCGGTCGATCGACAGCTGATCGGGGAAGTAGTAGAAGTTTTTGCCCTGCTCGAACTGCGTGAACGCCGGGCTGATGATCGTCGGGTCGAGCACCCGGATGTTGGAGGTGGTGGCGCGGTCGGCCGCGACCTGCTGCGCGGTGGCCGCGGAGTTTCCGGTGTAGTCGCGGTAGGCCACCACGTCGGGCGTGAGCCCGTACGCCTGCCGTGTCGCGGTGATGCTCCGGCCGATGTATTCGCTTTCCTTCTGCGCCGCATTGGGTTTGACACTGATCTGCTCGACAACCAGCGGCCATCCGGCGCCGACGATCAGCGACGACAACAGCAGCAGCACCAGTCCGATTGCGGGAATCCGCAAGTCACGCAGCACGATCGCGGAAAACACCGCCACCGCGCAGATCACCGCGATGGCCAGCAGGATCAGCTTGGCGGGCAGCACCGCGTTGATGTCGGTGTAACCCGCGCCGGTGAACGGCTTGCCGCCGCGTGTGTGCGAAAGCAGCTCGTAGCGGTCGAACCAGTAGGCCACCGCCTTCAGCACCACCAGGATTCCCACCAGGCTCACCAACTGGATGCGCGCGGGGCGGCTCAGTGCGCCCGTGCGCCCGGACAGCCGGATACCGCCGAAGACGTAGTGGCTCACAACGTTTGCGACGAAGGCCAGGAAAACCGCGACGAACAGGTACGACAGCACCAGCCGGTAGAACGGCAGATCGAACGCGTAGAAGCCCAGATCCTTGCCGAACTGCGGGTCGCTGACGCCGAATCTGCCGCCGTGCAGGAACAGCTGGACGCGCACCCAGTAGCTTTGCGCGACGATGCCGGCGAGGATTCCGATGATTGCCGGGATGCCGATGCCGAACAGTCGCAGCCGCGGCATCACCGCGGCGCGGTAACGCGCCACCGGGTCGTTGGGGCCGTTGGCCGGCACGAACACCGGCCGCGTGCGATAGGCCAGCGCCAAACCCGCGAACACGATCGCGCCGACGATCAACCCGACGAGGAGAAACAGCAAAAGGCGTGTCCACAGCACCGTGGTGAACACCGACCGGTAGCCCAGTTCGCCGAACCAGAGCCAGTCGACGTAGCCGTCGATCAGCCGCGGCCCGACCAGCAGCAGCACCACCACAGCAAGCGCGATAACGATCAGGAGGCGGCTGCGTCGGGTCAGCTTCGGCATCCGCGCGGCCGGCCGCATTCCCACTTCATCAACTCCCGGTCAGGTGGTGTAGTGACGGACCTAACTGTACGCACGCCGTGCGCGGCAAATTCTCAACAATGCGGCGGTTCGCCACCGGCTGAAAGCGTGTGCAGGGCGTCGACCGCCTGCCCCAGGTTGTCGACTTTGACCAGCTGAAGGCCTTCGTCGTTGTCCGAGCGCGCCTCGTCGCAGTTGTCGGTGGGCACCATGAACACGGTGGCGCCGGCCTCCTGAGCGGCGAGCATCTTGTGAGTGATACCACCGATCGGGCCGACCTTGCCGTCGGCGCTGATGGTGCCCGTGCCGGCGACGAACTTCGATCCGGCGAGGTCACCGGCGGTGAGCTTGTCGACCACCGCAAGGGAGAACATCAGCCCGGCCGACGGACCCCCGATGTTGGCCAGGTTGAACGTGACCCTGAACGGCGCCCACGGCGCTTCCAGCACCGCGACACCGAGGAATCCGTAGTCGCGGTCGGGGTTTGCGCCCAGCGTGATCGTGGTTGTTCCGGGCGGCGCGGTCTTGCGGCGGTAGTTGATGACCAGGTCCTGGCCGGGCTTGGTCTGCTTGAGCAGTGACTGGAACTGGTCGATGCCGGTGATCGGGGTGCCGTTCACCGCGTCGATCGCATCGCCGGGCTGCAGCTTGCCGCCCGACGGGCCGGGGTCGTTGACCGTCTCTACGGTCACCGCCGGCGCGTACTTCAGGTAACCCAGCGCGGCGTACTCGGCGCTGTCCTCGGACTGCTTGAAGTCGGTGTCGTTCTCTCGGTCCACTTGGTCGCGCGTCTTGTCGGGCGGGTAGACGAGGTCGTGGGGCACCAGTTGCTCGCGGCCCGACATCCACAGGCCCATCGCCTGGGCCAGCGTGAGGTCGTCGCGTTGGGACACCGTCGTCATGTTCAAGTGTCCCGTCGCAGGATGAACCTGCGTCCCCTCGATGTCGACCACTTCTTTGCCGTCAACCTCGCCGAGGGTGTTGAACGTCGGGCCCGGGCCCAGCGACACGTAGGGTACCGTCACCACCGCCAGCAGCGCGCCGAAAGCGATGATCGGCACCAACGCAACGAGCAACGTCAGAATCCGCCTGTTCACGCCGCCTAGGGTAGACGGACCGCTGGCCGGGGCACGGTTCGCTGACAGCGAGACGGGGAGTCCCGCGTGGTCGAGCCCCGGTGAGTACCGTTGACGGTATGGCTGACCTGCCTTTCGGCTTCTCCGCCGGGGACGACCCGGACCGCGACCAGCACGGCAAGAACCCCGACGACGAGGGCGACAACACTCGTCCCAACCCGTTCGGGTTCGGCTCCGGAGGCTCCGACGTAGCTGACCTCGGCGAGATCTTCACGCGCCTCGGTCAGATGTTCTCCGGCGCGGGCAGCGCGATGGCAGGCGGCAACGCATCGGGCCCGGTGAACTACGACCTCGCGCGGCAGCTGGCGTCGAGCTCGATCGGGTTCGTCGCACCGGTGCCCGCCGCAACCGTGTCCGCGATCGCCGACGCGGTCCATCTGGCCGAGACCTGGCTCGACGGCGCCAGCGCACTGCCTGCGGGTACGTCCAGGGCGGTCGCATGGACGCCGAACGACTGGATCGACAACACGCTGGACACCTGGAAGCGGCTGTGCGATCCGATGGCCGAGCAGATTTCGACGGTGTGGGCGTCGGCGCTGCCCGAGGAGGCCAAGGCGATGGCCGGCCCGCTGCTGTCGATGATGTCGCAGATGGGCGGGATGGCGTTCGGCTCGCAGCTGGGCCAGGCCCTGGGCACGTTGTCCAAGGAGGTGCTGACCTCCACCGACATTGGGCTCCCGCTGGGCCCCAAGGGGGTTGCGGCGCTGATGCCCAATGCGATCGACGCGCTGTGCACGGGTCTTGAGCAGCCACGCAGCGAGATCGTCACATTCCTCGCCGCCCGTGAAGCCGCGCATCACCGCCTGTTCAGCCACGTGCCGTGGCTGCCCAGCCAGCTTCTCAACGCGGTCGAGGCCTACGCCCGCGGCATCAAGATCGATATGAGCGGGATCGAGGAAGCCGCCCGCGGTTTCAACCCGATGTCGCTGGGCGACCCGGCGGCGATGGAACAACTCCTGACGCAGGGAGTGTTCGAGCCTCAGGCCACGCCCGAGCAGACGGCGGCGCTGGAGCGGCTCGAGACGCTGCTCGCCCTGGTGGAGGGCTGGGTGCAGACCGTGGTGACCGCCGCGCTCGGGGACCGGATCCCCGCCACGGCAGCGCTGAGCGAGATGCTGCGCCGACGCCGCGCCAGTGGCGGGCCCGCCGAGCAGACATTCGGCACGCTCGTCGGGCTCGAGCTTCGGCCCCGCAAGATGCGGGAGGCCGCGGTGCTGTGGGAGCGGCTGACGCAGGCCGCCGGCATCGACGCCCGCGACGCTGTGTGGCAGCACCCCGATCTGCTGCCGGATTCCAGCGACCTCGACGACCCGGCAGCCTTCATCGACCGCGTGATCGGCGGCGACACCAGCGGCATCGACGAGGCGATCGCCAAGATCGAAGAGGATCGCGACGACAAGCAGGACTGAGCCGCGGGCTCGTCACCGCCGATGCTCGGGCTGACAGCATTTGTTGCCACTTCGTTGTGGGCTCGTCTGAACCGTCAGGGATGATGGTGGCGTGGCTGACATCAAACGCAGGAGCGCCGCGCGCAATGCGAAGCTCGCAACGCTTCCCGTCGGCATCGCCGGTCGGGCGGCGCTGGGCTTCGGCAAGCGGCTGACGGGCAAGTCGAAGGACGCGGTTCAGGCGGAGCTGATGGAGAAGGCCGCCAACCAGCTGTTTACGGTCCTCGGCGAGCTCAAGGGCGGCGCGATGAAGGTCGGCCAGGCGCTGTCGGTGATGGAGGCAGCGATCCCGGAGCAGTACGGCGAGCCGTACCGGGAGGCGTTGACGAAGTTGCAGAAGGACGCCCCGCCGCTTCCGGCGGCCAAGGTGCACCGCGTGCTCGACCAGCAGCTGGGCACCAGGTGGCGGCAACGGTTCAGTTCGTTCGACGACACGCCGGTCGCGTCGGCCAGCATCGGCCAGGTGCACAAGGCGGTGTGGTCCGACGGCCGCGAGGTCGCGGTCAAGATCCAGTACCCCGGCGCCGACGAGGCCCTGCGCGCCGACCTGAAGACGATGCAGCGCATGATCGGCGTGCTCAAGCAGTTCTCCCCCGGCGCCGACGTGCAGGGTGTGGTCGACGAGCTCATCGAGCGCACCGAGATGGAGCTGGACTACCGGCTCGAGGCCGACAACCAGCGGGCGTTCGCCAAGGCCTATGAGAACGATCCGAAGTTCGTGGTCCCGCACATCGTGGCGAGTGCACCGAAGGTGTTGATCGCCGAGTGGATCGACGGCATCCCGATGGCGCAGATCATCCGCGGCGGCACGACCGCACAACGAGACCTGATGGGCACGCGCCTCGCCGAGCTGACCTACGGCGCGCCGTGCCGCCTTGACATGATGCACGGTGACGCCCACCCCGGGAACTTCATGCTGATGACCGACGACCGGATGGGCGTCATCGACTTCGGCGCGGTCGCACCGCTGCCCGGCGGCCTGCCCGTCGAATTGGGTCACATGCTGCGGCATGCCCTGGACAAGGACTACGAGCCGCTGCTGCACACGATGGAGAAGGTCGGCTTCATCCAGCCCGGTGAGCAGGTCTCGGCGCGCGAAATCGATGAGATGCTCCGCCAGTACGTTGAGCCGGTGCAGACCGATGTCTTCCACTACACACGCAGATGGCTGCAGAAGATGACCGCCGTTCAGATGGACAGGTCGGTGGCTCAGATCAAGACGGCTCGTCAGCTCGACCTACCGGCGAAGCTCGCACTCCCGCTGCGGGTGATCGCGTCGACGGTGGCGATCTCCGCTCAGCTGGATGCCCATGTGCCGGTGAAAGCGATTGTGACGCAATATCTCACAGGTTTCGCCGAGCCGAACGAGCCGGCGGCGGTCTAAGCGGCCGCGGTTGCCGGCGGTCGTGCATGGCAAATACCCACGCAGTCTCGTTGCACCCCGCGCCTACGCGGGGCGCAACCCCGCGCCTACGCGGCGGCGGCGGCCTCACCCTTCCGTGGCCGTCCCCGGGGCCGCTTGCGAGCGACGACGACACCGCGCTCGAATATCTGCCCGCCCCAGACGCCCCACGGTTCCTCGCGCTCGAGCGCCGAGGCAAGGCACTGCGCGCGGATCGGGCAGTCACCGCACAACTCCTTGGCACGCTCGAGGTCCCCGGGGTTGTCGGCGAACCATAGGTCGGGATCGCCGACATGACATGGCAGCTCGGGCAGTGTCCTTTCACGGCATGTCAGGGCCGACATGTCCGATCACCTGCTTCCTGGTCGTTTCCGTCGGTTGTCTGCTTCTGGATCCGGACCAGGAGGCTGTCGCCAAAGCAATGAGGCCACGGATCCTGTTGACTGCGGGTCCGTGGCCTTGGGGTGTGGGGGCTTACCTAGATGGTGCCTCCGTCCACGGACGCGGCGGTCGCGGCGGCGGTGCGGCGCGTGCGCCGCGCGGCAGCCGCCGGCGCGGCGGCGGCATGCGCCGCAGACGCGGGCCACGTGTCAGCGACGTGGGGGGCCCGCGATACACCGCCGAAAATGGTGGCGTTGTTCATGATCGAGACCTCCTCTCGTCGGCTGGCTGCGGACATACAACATGAGCTCGTCGGCCCATACTGAGGCTAGAGCTTAGCAGTCGACCCCGACAACCCATTTTTGACCTGCTGTTTCGCGTGTTTCTGGACCAGCGTCAACACCTCGGCGCCGAACCGTTCGAGCTTGTGGGCACCGATGCCCGGGATCGCCACCAGCGCCGCATCGTCGGTGGGCAGCATCTCGGCGATCGCGGTCAACGTGTTGTCGGTGAACACGATGTAGGCGGGCACGTTCATCGCCTTCGAGGTATTCAGCCGCCACTCCTTGAGTTTCGCGAGCAACTCGTCATCGAGGTCGGCCGGGCAGCTCTCGCAGCGCCGCAGCAGGACCGCGGCCGGTGTTGACAGCGTGGCGTTGCAGATGCGGCAGCGGGGCACATTGCCGCGGGGCCGGCGCGGCTTGGCGGGCGCCGGGTCGGCCTGGGTCTGCGGCGCGATGCCGTTCAGGAAGCGTGCCGGTCGTCGGCTTTGCCGCCCGCCCGGTGTACGCGCCAGCGCCCAGCTGAGCGCCAAGTGGACACGCGCGCGCGTGATACCGACGTACAGCAGCCTGCGCTCTTCTTCGACGGCCTCGCTGTCGGGGCCGTGCGCGAGCGCGTGCGAGATCGGCAGCGTGCCGTCGGCCAGCCCGACCAGGAACACCGCGTCCCACTCCAGCCCCTTCGCGGCGTGCAGCGACGCGAGCGTCACACCCTGCACCACGGGCGGGTGCCGGGAGTCGGCCCGAACCCGCAGCTCTGCCACCAACCCGGGCAGGTCCAGCTGGGGATGGCGTGCCACCTCCTCGTCGACGAGGTCGGCCAGCGCGCTGAGCGACTCCCAGCGTTCCCGCGCCCTCGTCCCGGCGGGCGGTTCGCCGGTCAGCCCCACCGGCTCCAGCAGTTGGCGGACCAGCTCCGCCACGTCCCCCTCGGCACCGCGCCCGGCCGCGCGCTGCAGCGCCAGCAAGGCCTGCCGGATCTCCTGCCGGGTGAAGAAGCCCTCGCCGCCGCGCACCTGGAACGGGATCGCGGCCTCCGTCAGCGCCTCTTCGTAAACCTCCGACTGCGCGTTGATGCGGTAGAGCACGGCGATCTCCGGCGCGGGCGTGCCGGCGTCGATCAGCTCGCCGATCCGCTTCGCGACCGCGGCGGCTTCCGCGACCTCGTCGGGGTAGTCGTCAAACGACGGCGTCGGTCCGGCCTCGCGTTGGCCGACCAGGTGCAGCTTGCTTCCGGCCACCCGGCCACGCGCCGCCGCGATGACCCGGTTGGCGAGCGACACCACCTGCGGGGTGGAACGGTAGTCGCGCTCGAGCCGGATCACGGTGGCGTCGGCGAAGCGCCGCGGGAACTCGAGCAGATAGCGCGGGCTGGCCCCGGTGAACGAGTAGATGGTCTGGTTGGCGTCGCCGACCACGGTGAGGTCGTCGCGGTCCCCCAACCAAGCCGTGAGCACACGCTGCTGCAGCGGTGTGACGTCCTGGTACTCGTCGACCACGAAGCAGCGGTACCGGTCGCGGAACTCCTGGGCCACACCGGCGTCGTCTTCGATCGCGGCTGCGGTGTGCAGTAGCAGGTCGTCGAAGTCGAGCAGGGCCACGCCGTCGCGGCCTGCTTTCAGCGTCTCGTAGCCGGCGTACACGCGTGCCACGATGCCGGCGTCCAGCGGAGTCTCACGGCCCGCTTCTGCTACCGCCGCCGGGTAGCCCTCCGGGGTGATCAGCGACGCCTTGGCCCACTCGATCTCCCCGGCGAGGTCGCGCACATCGTCGGTGCCGACTTGCACGCCCAGCCGCGACGCCGCCTGCGCGACCGCAGAGAACTTGCTGTCCAGCAGCTGCCACGCTGTGTTGCCGACGACGCGGGGCCAGAAGTAGTGCAGCTGACGGCGCGCGGCGGCGTGGAACGTGACGGCCTGCACTGAGCCGGTGCCGACGCCCGCGTCCAAACCCCGCAGCCGGCTACGCATTTCGCCGGCGGCCCGCTGCGTGAACGTGACAGCGAGCACCTGGCCCGGCGCGACGTGACCGGTCGCGACGAGATGCGCGATGCGGCGGGTGATCGTCCTCGTCTTGCCGGTGCCCGCGCCGGCCAGCACGCAAACGGGGCCGCGCGGCGCCAGCACCGCGTCCCGTTGCTCTTCGTCCAGGCCATCGAGCAGGGCAGTGGCGACCGGCATGCGGTCCATCTTGTCAGGGGGCACCGACAGGAAGGCTGCAGCGACGCGGTGCGTTAACTTTGGGCATGACCGCTGGCGCCGCTCAACTGACGATCTACACCACCGAATGGTGCGGATACTGCTTCCGGCTGAAGACCATCCTGAAGTCGGCCGGAATCGCCTACGACGAGGTCGACATTGAGCAGGACCCCGACGCGGCCGAGTTCGTCAGCTCGGTGAACAACGGCAACAGGACCGTTCCGACCGTCGAATTCGCCGACGGCTCCACACTGACGAACCCCAGCGGTCAGCAGATCAAGCAGAAGCTGGCGGAGCTCGGGCTTTAGTCCTGCACAGCCCACGACTCGATGATCTCCCGGGCGATCGAAATCGTCCCGGGCAGCATCAGTTTCGACTGGGAATCGCTGGTCCAGTCACCTTGGGCGAGCGCTTCGCGGATCTCGTCGCGGGTGAACCAGGCGGCTTCGGCGATCTCCCCGTCGTTGAACGAGAACTCCTGCTCCGGGTCACCGATGGCGTGGAACCCGACCATCAGCGACCGCGGGAACGGCCACGGCTGGCTGCCCAGGTAGCGCACGTCGCGCACGTCCAGGCCGGTCTCCTCGGCGATCTCGCGCTTCACGCAGGCCTCGAACGACTCCCCCGCCTCGACGAACCCGGCCAGCAGCGAGAACATCCGCTCGGGCCAGACGGTTTGCCGGGCCAGCACCGCGCGGTCGTGCCCGTCGTGAACCAGGCAGATCACCGCCGGGTCGATGCGCGGAAATTCCTCCTGACCGGTGACCGGGTTGATCCGCGACCACCCCGCCTTGATCGGCGTGGTGGGCAGACCGTCGACCGGGCTGAACCGCGCGTTGTCGTGCCAGTTCAGCAACGCTGTCGCCGACGCGACCAACTGCGCGCTGACGTCGTCGAAGACCGGCCCGGCGCGGCGCAGGTCGAGGACCTCGATGTCGGCGTCGGGATCGTCCGGCGGTTGCAGGGAGCCACGGATGCCCCAGACATGCCGCCCGTCGGGTATGCGGCCGAGGAAAACCGCGTCCTGCGGTGGTCGTTCCCCGACCCCGGCCGCGTCCTCGAGCACGACCCGGCCGCCGGAGATCATCACCCGATTGCGTGAATCGACCCGCAGCACCGCAGCCTTCTGCCAGCCGGCCAGGGCCGCATCGACGTCGGTGCGTAACTCGTCGGCACGATCCGCCCCGACACGGGCGAGCAGCGGAACGTTGCGCAGCTCGAAATGGGCCATGGGCTCAATGATCCACGCTGCGGATGTAGAGCAGACGGTCGCCGGGCTCGACGGCGTCGACGGCAGCGTCGTCGACTCGCAGCAGCCTGCCGCCGCGCACCACGCCCAGCACGATGTCGCGCAGCTGCCGGGGCGATCCGCCGACCTCGCTGAGGTCGGCTTCCCGCTCCGCGATCGCGAACCCATGTTCGGGTGTCAGCAGGTCTTCGATCATCTCCACGACGGTGGGTGTGGTGGTGGCGATGCCCAGCAGCCGGCCGGCGGTCTCCGACGACACGACCACCGAGTCGGCGCCGGACTGCCGCACTAGGTGCTGGTTCTCGGCCTCCCGGATCGACGCCACGATCTTGGCCTTCGGCGCGAGCTCCCGCGCGGTCAGCGTCACCAGCACCGCGGTGTCGTCGCGGTTGGTCGCGACGATGATCGAGCCGGCCTGCCGGGCGCCGGCGAGCCTCAGCACCTCCGATCGGGTGGCGTTGCCGTGCACGGTGACAAGGCCCGCGGCCGCGGCGTGGTCGAGCGCTGTCTGGTCGGTGTCGACGACGACGATGTCGGCGGGGGGCACGCCGTCGCCGAGCATCGCGTCGACGGCGGTCCTTCCCTTCGCGCCGTAGCCGACGACGATGGTGTGGTTGCGCACTCTGCTCCTCCAGCGCTGGATCTTCCACGCCTGACGGGACCGCTCGGTCAGGACTTCCAGCGTCGTACCGACCAAGACGATCAAGAACGCGACCCGCAGCGGGGTGATGATCAAGACGTTGATGAGCCGCGCTGATTCCGTGTACGGCGTGATGTCGCCGTAGCCGGTGGTCGACAGTGACACCGTGGCGTAATAGACGCAGTCCAGCAACGACAGCCGCCCGCCCCGGACGTCGCGGTAGCCGTCGCGGTCGAGGTAGACGATGATGACCGCTGCCAACAGCGCCAGCAGCGCCAGTGCCAGGCGGCGCGAGATCGCGCGGCCGGGACTCACGTGGCTCTCCGGGATGCGCAGCACGCCGACCAATGCGAAATCGGGCTGGGACGTCAGCGCCTCTTCCGGTCCGCCGGGGCGGCGAAACCTACCTTTGACCACAACGACTGATCCGCCGGCGCCGCATGAGCACAATGTAACCATGACCAACCGGCTGCCCGAACGTCCGTCCACATCAGCTCGAGCGGCCGCATACCGGCTGGGTGCGCTGCTGCTCGGCGCGGGGACCACGCACTTCCTGTTGCCGAAGCCATATGACTCGATCGTGCCGGCCGAGCTTCCCGGCAGCCCGCGGTTCTACACCTACGCCTCGGGTGTCGCGGAGC
This sequence comes from Mycobacterium sp., assembly GCF_035314905.1. Taxonomy (GTDB): domain Bacteria; phylum Actinomycetota; class Actinomycetes; order Mycobacteriales; family Mycobacteriaceae; genus Mycobacterium. Next base: position 44,809 of record NZ_DATFYW010000128.1, on the reverse strand, counting down.
TGGCGACCGGCTCGCTGCTACTGGTGCCGCGGACCCGCCGGATGGCCGCGCGGGCCGCTGTGGTGCTGTTCGCGTCGGTGTTCCCCGCGAACGTGAACATGGTGCGGCTGTGGTGGGACAGGGGATGGCCGATGCGGATCGCCGCGATCGCGCGGCTGCCGCTGCAGATCCCGATGATCACTCAGGCGCTGAAGGTCTGGCGCTCCGGAGCCGCGGGGCCCCCGACTCCAGGCACTCCCTGAGGTCTCAACAGGGCGGCCAACTCGTCGGCGTCGGGCAACGCCTCGGGGCTGACCGTGCGACCGGTGCGGACGTAGTAAAACGCCGCCCGCACCGACGACGCCGGGCAACCGCACAGCGCCGCCCACGCCAGCCGGTATGCGGCAAGTTGAACAGCGGCCTGCTGCAACGCATCTGCGCTGCCCGGCGGCTCGCCGGTCTTCCAGTCCACGACCGTGGTTCCGCCGTCGGGGTCTGCGAACACAGCGTCGATCCGGCCGCGCACGACCCTGTCGCCGATCACCATCTCGAAAGGCACCTCGACGTCGACGGGTGTGCGCGCCGCCCACGGCGACGCGGTGAACGCCTCCTGCAGCTCAGCCAGGGCCGCGGCGTCGGCGCAATGCTCGTCGGCGGCGGGCAGCTCGTCGAGGTCGAACAACCGCTGACCTCCGTAGAAACGCTGCACCCAGTCGTGGAAGGCGGTGCCCAGCAACGCGTGCGGGTCGGGTCGGACCGGCAGCCGCCGCAGCATTCGCTGGGTCGCGCCGGCAGGGTCGCGGCCCAGCTCAACCAGGCTGCTCACGCTCACCGAGAGCTGCGGCGGCAGGGATGGGTTCGCCCTTTGGCACCCTCGGGCGCGTTCGGCGAGCAGGGCGTCGACGTCGGCCGACCAGCCGTCGGGGTCATGGTCGGCCGGTGCACGGGCTGCGCCCCGCACCAGTGCGGCTCCACGCTCGACGTCGCCGCGCCGGCCTGCCAGCGGGTCGGCTGGCCATACCGCCTCGACCTTCCTGTCGCGCAACGGGTTCGGTTCTCCTTCGAGGGGCGCCGGCGCCCAGTGCTCGACGACGCCGCACGGGTTCCCGTCGGTGGCGGAGCGGTCGATGATGTCCTTGAGCTCGGACAGGAAGCCCGATGGCCCGCTGGGCTTGGCTCCGGTCACGCCCCAGTGGTGACCCGACAGCAGCAGCGTGTCCTGCGCTCGTGTGATCGCAACGTACAGGAGCCGACGCTCTTCGTCGAGCCGACGCTGTCCGAGGCTTCTCCGATGCTCGGAGATGCTGTCGGACAACTGTTTTCGATTGTTCACCCTCGACGTGTCGAGGACCGGCACGCCGTGCATGCCACCGGCGGCACGGTCGCCGCGCAGCAGCGGCGGCAGGTCGGCGGCGTCGGTCAGCCAGGTCCGCGTCGAGGCGGCGGACGGGAAGATGCGCGAACTGAGGTGCGGCACCGCGACGACCTCCCATTCCAGGCCCTTGGCGGCGTGCACGGTCAGCACCTGGACGCGGTCGTGGGACTCCGTGATCTCGGCGGGGGCCAGCCCGTTCTCGACTTCCGCCGCCGCTTCGAGATACGACAGGAAGCCGCTGACCGATGCGTTCGGCCGGTCGGCGTAATCGGCGACCACGTCGGCGAACGCGTCGAGATGTTCGCCGCCCGACCATCCCGCCGAAACGGGCCGGGCCGCGCGGGCCTCGATGTCGACGCCGAGCACGCGACGCACCTCGGCGACCAGGTCGGGCAGCGGATGCGTCAACCGCGCCCGCACCGCGCCGAGCTCGCGGGCCAGCGCGACGATGCGCCGGTGCCCTTCGGCGGAGTACCGCTCGGCGCCACCCGGATCGCAGATCGCATCGGCCAGGCAGGCCGCGTCTCCGTCTGCCGCGGCCTGCGCCGCGATCCGTTCCACCGTTGTCGGGTCGGCGCGCCCGTCGTCGGCGATCTCGCCGGCGCGGCGCCACAGCGCGGCGATGTCGCAGCCGGCGAGCCGCCACCGCGACCCGGTGAGCACGCGCATCGCCGCCGATCCGGCCGCTGGATCGGCGGCAAGCGCCAGCATTGCCACGAGGTCGGCCACCTCGGTGACGCCGAGCAGCCCCGCCAGGCCCACCACTTCGACCGGGACCCCGCGGGCGGTCAGCGCCTCGGCCATCGGCGCGGCGTCGGCGTTGCGGCGCACCAGCACCGCCGCGGTGGGCGCGCCGGCGCCGCAGGAGCGCGCGTCGTGGTAGCGCCGAGCCAGGTGCGCTGCCACCCAATCTCGTTCAGCAGCAATGTCTTCCAGCAGGACACACCGAATCGTTCCAGGCGGGGCGCCGGGCCTGGGCCGCAGCGTGCGCACGGCGACCGACCGCCGGCGCGCCTCCGCCGATACGGCGTTGGCCAGATGCAGCGCACGGGGCGGGTTTCGCCAGCTGGTGCGCAGCTCGAGGGTGGGCGCAGGCGCGCCGTCGGCGCGCGGAAAGTCGGTGGCGAACCGCGGCAGGTTGGTGGCCGAGGCGCCTCGCCATCCGTAGATCGACTGAATCGGATCGCCGACCGCGGTGAGCGCCAAGCGCTCATCGACGCCGCGGCCGAACAGCGCCGACAGCGCGACGCGCTGCGCGTGGCCGGTGTCCTGATACTCGTCGAGCAGCACCACCCGGTACCGCTGCCGCAGCTGTTCTCCGACCTGCGGGAAGCCGACGGCCAACCGCGCGGCCGCCGCCATTTGCGTACCGAAATCGACCACCTTGTCTTCCCGCATGCGCTGATGCAGCGCGTCGACGAGCGGCACCAGCTGGGTGCGCTCGTGCTGGGCCGCGAGCAGCCGCAGCAACCACTGGCTCGGCCCCCGGTCGCGCTGGTGGGGGCCGGTGGGCAGGGTCTGGATCAGCCGCGCGAGCTCGACGTGGGTGTCACGCAACGCGGTGGTGTCGACCAGGTGCTCGGCCAGCTGCCCCGACAGCCGCAGCACCATCGCGGTGACGGAGGCCGGGGTCTTGTCGGTGTCGAGGTCGCCTCGGTAGTCGCTCACGACCCGAAAAGCCAACTGCCACAACTCGGTTTCGCTGAGCAGCCGGGTGTCGGGCTCGAGTGGCAGCAGCAGCCCGTGCTCACGCAGCACGGTTCCGGCGAATGCGTGGTAGGTGCTTACCGTGGCCGGCTCCGCGTCGGCCGGGATGGGCCGCAGCCCCGCCCCGGACAGCCGGGCCAACCGCGAACGCACCCGCCGCAACAGCTGCGCGGCGGCCTTGCGGGTGAACGTCAGGCCGAGGACCTGGCCTGGCTCGGCGTAACCGTTGGCGACGAGCCAGACCACCCTCGCGGCCATGGTCTCGGTCTTGCCGGCGCCGGCGCCCGCGATCACCACCAACGGGCCCGGCGGTGCGGCGATGACGGCAGCCTGCTCGTCGGTGGGCTCGGGAATCCCGAGCAGGCGGGCCAACTCGACGGGGCTGTGGCGAGGTGTCATCGCCCGGCGCTCCGGGCCGGGCAACTGGACCGCACCGGGCAGTGCCCGCACCCGTCGTTGACACGGGCGAGGAACAACGGACCGTCGGCGGCCGCGGCTGCCCGGTGCACGACGTCTTGCCACTCCTGCTGTGTTTCCCTTGTCAATGCATCCTGGTCGCGTTCCACCGCGCCACCCGCACTCGGTTTCGCCACGTAGACGAGGCGACCGCCCCCCGGGCGATCACCCGCTGGTATCAGCCCGGCCGCGACGGCCAGCTGATACAGCGCGAGCTGTGCGTGCCGCTGCGCGTCGTCCTTGCTGACCGGGCTCTTGCCGGTCTTGACATCAACCACGACGAGCCGCCCGGCGCCGTCACGCTCCAGCCGATCGACGCGGCCACGGACCCGCACATCGGGAAGCTTGGGGTCGGGGCAACTCAATGCGCCGTCGACGTCGACCTCGGTGCCTACCTCTGTCAGCTCGTGGCGTGTCTGCGCCCGCCACCGCACGAACGCGGCCAGCATCGCCCGGTGCCGCGACAGCTCGTTGCGAGCGAACCACTGGGATTCGAATGGCAACGCGTCCCAGATCCTTTCGAGGTCCGCAAGCAGCGCTGACTCGGGGCGTCCACTGTCGGCGAAGAGCGCGTGAAGGACCGATCCGACCGTCGAGCGCAGGTCATTTCCGTCGGTGCCGCCGTGGCGCTCCAGCAGCCAGCGCAGCGGGCAGTCACGGAGCGTCTGCAGCGCCGACGGCGAAATGGTTACCGGCCGGCCGTCTCGGCGAAGCGGTTCGTCGCTGCTGACCTCGGTCATGCCGTACCAGCCCGCGGGGTCGGCACCCGGCACGCCGGCCTCGGCCAGTCTGGCCAATTGCGTTGCCGCGCAGCGGCGTCGGCTGTCGTCGACGGCTCCTGGCGGCGCGCACACGACCGAGCGCAGCCGGCCGACCAGCGCGGCGGCCGACAGTACCCGCGGCGCCGGCTCCGGCCCCGTCGGGGTGCCGTCGGCCCACTGGGCCAGTTCGTAGAAGAACGCCGACGGTATCTCCGCCGCCCCAGCCGAACCGGCGTCGCTGTCGACGGCGGTGATCACCAGCTGCCACCGGGCCCGGCCGAGTGCCGCGACAAGCAGCCGGCGCTCGTCGGCGAGCACCGGCGCCCGGCCCGACACGGGCGCGATGACGCCGTCGAGCCTGTCGACGAGCTGCTGGGTGCCGAGCACGCCGCCGCGCGGAACGGTGTTCGGCCACAACCCCTCCTGCAGGCCGGCGATGACGACGACATCCCACTCGCGGCCCAGCGCCGCGTGCGCGCTGACGACGCTGACGGCGTCGGGCGGAACCAGCGGTTCACGTTCCGTCGGGGGCAGTTTCAGATTCCTGACATGGTCGACCAGGCCGCCGACGGTGGCGCCGGCCGTGCGGGACACGTAGTCGTCGGCGATGTCGAACAGGGCGGTGACCGCATCGAGGTCGCGGTCGGCCTGCGTTCCAGCGGTGCCGCGGTGGGCGCTGGCCGTCAGCCACCGTTGCTGCAGGCCCGAGCGGCTCCAAGCCCGCCACAGCGTGCAGCGCGGATCCTGCCGGTCGGCACCGGCGGCCGCGGCGAGTACCGCGCGGATCCGGCGCAGCGGACCTACGTGCGCGCCGGGCAGGCCGTGTTCGTCGCCGGTCAGCACGTCGACGAGCAACCGTCCGAAGTCGCGCGGCGGCTCGCTGGTGTCGCGGCGCCGCAAGGCCCGCCGCAGCCGGCGCAGCGACACCGGGTCGACCCGGCCGATCGGGCCGGTCAGCAGCTCCAGTGCCTGATCGCCGTCGAGTTCCCCGGCGGTGGCTGCCAACACGGTCAGCAGCGCGCGCACGGCCGGGAGCTCGCCCGGCGGTATCGCCTGCGCCGGTGTCGCGACCGGCACGCCGGCGACGGCAAGCGCTCGCGGCAGCACCGCGCCCGCCTCCGACACAGACCTGACGATCACGGCCATCTGCGACCAGGGCACGCCGTCGATGAGATGCGCTCGGCGCAAAGTGTCGGCGATCAACGCGGCTTCGGCGTGCGCGGACGCGGCGAGCCGCACCGATACGGATCCGGGATCGGTTGCGCTGGGCCTGATTTCACGGCACGGCGTGCGTCCGGGCAGCCGTGCGGCGACGCCGCCGACCGCTTGGGCCACCGCTGTCGCGCAACGGTACGAGCGCATCAGTGTCACCGCCGGGATGTCGGTGTCGAGCAGGGCGGGATCGGCGCCCCGGAAGCCGAACACCGCCTGGTTGGGATCGCCGGCGATCACGGAGCGCGCCGCTCCCGCGGCCAGCACCCGCACCAACCGGGCGGCCTGTGGGTCGAGGTGCTGTGCGTCGTCGACGAGCAGCAGCCGCACGCGGCGACGCTCGGCGGCAAGCAGGTCGGGGTCGGTGGCGAACGCCTCGAGCGCAGCCCCGACGAGTTCGGCCGCACCGAGCGCGGGAACGGTGGCCTGCGGTGCGGCCGTGCCCGCAGCCGCTCGCAGCAGCATCACCTGCTCGTACTGCTGCGCGAACACGCCGGCGGCCACCCATTCGGGCCGGCCCGCCGCCCGCCCGATGCGCTGAAGGCGCAGCGGATCGACTCCGCGTTCGGCGCAACGGGCCAGCAGGTCGCGCAGCTCAGTGGCGAACCCCGCCGTGGTCAATGCTGGTCGCAACGACTCCGGCCACGCGACAGCGGCCCCCGCGCCGTCCTCGAGATCGCCGGCCAAAAGCTCGCGGATGATGCCTTCCTGCTCGGTGCCGGTCACCAGCCGCGGCGGCGGGTCACCGGTGCGCCGCGCGGCTGACCTCAGCACCGCGAACGCATACGAGTGCACGCTGCGTACCAGCGGCTCCCTGATAGCCGCCCGGCCACCCGACCGCGACCAGGCACCCGTCAGGGCGGCACGGCAGCGGGCGGCCGCCCGAGCCGAACCACACAACAGCACAGCCGATTCGGGATCCACACCGGCGGCGAGGTGAGCCGCGGCCGCGTCGACGAGCAGTTGGCTCTTGCCTGTGCCCGGGCCGCCGAGCACCCGCACCGGTCCGCGCGCGTGCGGATCGATGACGCTTCGCGCGTCGGGTTCCCACTCCCGGGTCAGCGGTTCGGTCATGCCCGCATGACACCACGCGGCACCGACAAGCTCTGGCACCATCGATCCGTGGGTTGCGATCTGCACGTCTACCGTTACGGTCCGGTGACGGGCATCCGCCTGCTCGCGATCCACGGCCTGACCGGTCATGGCAGGCGCTGGGAAAGCCTCGCCACCAGGCACCTGAGTGACGTCGCCATCGCCGCGCCCGACCTGCTCGGCCACGGCCGCTCACCGTGGTCGGCGCCGTGGACCATCGACGCGAACGTCGAGAAGCTGGCCTCCCTGCTCGACGACGAGGCTGACGGTCCGGTGGTGGTGGTCGGGCACTCGTTCGGCGGGGCGCTGGCGTTGAACCTGGCCGCCGGGCGCCCGGACGTGGTGGCCGGCTTGGTGCTTCTGGACCCGGCCATCGGTCTGGACGGCGAGTGGATGCGCGAGATCGCCGCCAACATGCTCGCCTCGCCCGATTACACCGACCGGGAAGAGGCCCGCGCCGAGAAGGCAACCGGGTCGTGGGCCGACGTGGACCCGTCCGCGCTGGAGGCCGAACTCGACGAGCACCTGGTTTCCTGGCCGGGCGGCCGGGTGGGCTGGCGGCTGAGCCTGCCGGCGATGATCAGCTACTGGAGCGAGCTGGCCCGTCCGGTTGTGGTGCCGCGCAGCGGAACTCCGACCACGTTGGTCCGCGCCACCCGCACCGATCCGCCGTACGTCAGCGACACGCTGATCGAGGCGCTCGATGTCGGCCTCGGGCCCGACTTCACGAAGATCGACTTCCACTGCAACCACATGGTGCCGCTGGCGTTGCCGGCCGAAACCGCCGCCGTGATCCGCGAGCGGCTGGCGTAACGGTGGCCGCGATCACCGACGAGCAGGTCGAGCGCGTGCGGGCCCTGGTCGCGACGATCCCCCCGGGGAAGGTCGCGACCTACGGCGACGTCGCCGAGGCCGCAGGGCTTTCCAGCGCCCGCATCGTTGGCTGGATCATGCGCACGGATTCCGCGGATCTGCCCTGGCACCGGGTCATCCGCGCGACGGGGCGTCCCGCCCCGAACCTGTCCACCCGCCAACTCGAACTGCTACGGGCGGAGAGTGTGCTCGCCGTCGACGGGAGGGTCCCGCTAAGCGAGGTGCGCCACCGGTTCTGATGCCGAGGCCATGCTCGAGCCGATCGCAGGAAGCCGATGCCGATGGTGGACGGCGACCCGTTCACCACTCAGCGCGGGATTAGCCGGCCTAGTCCGCGCCCACCCGAGTGAAGCGGGGGTCATCACGTCGATGACGCCGGGATGCGCCCCCAGCGGTGCGGCCACCGCCGTCGCTGGGCATTCGGCCAGCCGATCGTGAAAGATTCCGCGCGCCAGGAGATACGGCGCGACGAAGATTCGGCGGCGGCCGTTCCCCCGGAGCACGCGCACGACGTCCTGCACCCGCGGTGCGCCGGTGGCCACGAAGCCCAGATGGACTTCGCCGACGTGATCCGCCAACATCGTTGCGGCACAGTACACGTCGCGGCGAGCCCGCGGATCCGACGAACCCGCGGCGGCCATGACCACCACATCGCCCGGCCGCCGGCCCGCCTCGACCAGCCGTTCGTGCATCACCGCGGCCGACACCGGATCGGGTCCGAGCGGCTGAGTCACCCTCGCGTCCTCGTGCCCGCTCTGGGCGATCCTCGCCGGTAGGTCGGTGTGCACGTGATAGCCGTACGCCCCAAACGCGGGCAGGACGATCTGATCAGCCGTGCCAGCGCGCCTAACCGGTACCGGTCGGGATGCGTGGCGGGCACGCCCGGACGGCGCAGCGGCGCGGAGGTGACGGGCCCGACGCAGATCGCGGCCACGTCGCCGCGAAGCGCGGTGAGCAGCTCGGCGACGCAACCGATGGCCTTGGCGCGCTCCAGGATCGAAGCGACGGCCGGTGCGCTTGTGAAACTGACGGCATCGACCTCGGCGTTGACGATCATGCCGATCAGCTGGTCCAGCCGGTGGCGGTTTACCGGCGGTTCCCAGCGGTAGACCGGCACCTGAATCACCTGAGCGCAGCGGTGAGCTACAGTACAAGCCGAACGAGGGCCGCGGCGCGGGCAAGACCGGGGAACGCCGCGGCCGTGGACCGCGGGTGGAGTGCATGCACTGCGAGCCGAAACATTAACGCCCGCAACAACATCTGTGGCCATTCCGGGAGCGACGCCCAGCGCTCGATGAGCCCGTCGTCAGCCTCGCCCCACGACAGCGCGTCGACGACGACGACCCCGGCGGCCCATGAGGCCGGCCGCCAATACGGGGTGATGTCGGTGATGCCCGGCGCCGCAGTACCGGCGAAAAGTACTGTGCCGTAAAGATCTCCGTGCACCAGCTGACTTGGACTCTTGGTGGGCGTGCGCAGTCCGGCCAGTTGGTGGATCAATTCGATGGATCGCTGGCCGTCCGCGGAACCGGGCGACACCCGCGCGCCGGACGGCCACGCCTGCAGCGGGCGCTCCTCCCAGGCGGCACGGTCAGCAGCGATGAACACGTCGACGTCCCCCCACGGCGCGGCGGGTGGCTGAGTCAGAAAACGCGGCCGCTCCAGCTTGGCGGTCGCCTCGTGCAGGCGCACCGCCGCCGACAACACCTCGTCGTGCCGAGGTTCTGGGGTACCGGCGACGAATGTGTCAGCGCGCCAACCGGACACGACGTAGCGCCCGTCCGTCGAGCGGACCGGCCGGGCCAGCCGCACGCCGTCGACGAACAGCGTTTCGCGTACCTTCGCCGACCACGCAGCGCGGGCGTGATCGGCGACCATCGACAGCACCACTTCCTCGCAACGCCAGCCGCCTTCCCAGCCGGCTCCAAGCGGCACGGGCCGAAATCCGGTCAAACCGAACGTCGCCAGCACATGCTCAGGCGGCCGTTCGACTGTCATACCGCCAGGTTACCGGGGTAAAGGCCCGGCCCGGCCGGGTTTGCCACGCTGTGTCGCAGCGCGACTCAGTACATCACCATGTCGGGTTCAAGCTGCTTCGCCCAGGCCACAATTCCGCCCTGCAGGTGCAGCGCGTCGGAGAAACCCGCCTTCTTGACGGCGGCCAGCGCCTCGGCGGAGCGGACACCGGTCTTGCAGTACAGCACCGGAATGCGGTCCTGCGGCAGCTTGGCCAGGCCCTCACCCGATTCGAGCGTCGACTTGGGGATCAGCTCGGCGCCCTCGATGTGGTTGATTTCCCACTCCACCGGTTCGCGCACATCGATCAAGGCGACCTTCTTGCCGGAGTCGAGCAGTTCGAGCACCTCGCGCGGGGTGATCGTCGACTCCGCCGCGGCCTGGGCAGCGTCGTCGGACACCACGCCGCAGAAGTACTCGTAGTCGATCAACTCGGTGATCTTCGGGGTGTCGGGGTCTTTGCGGATCCTGATGGAGCGGTAGCTCATGTCCAGGGCGTCGTAGACCATCAGCCGGCCGAGCAGCGGCTCGCCGATGCCGGTGATCAGCTTGATCGCCTCCGTGCCCATGATCGACGCGATCGACGCGCACAAGATCCCCAGCACGCCACCCTCCGCGCAGGACGGCACCATGCCGGGCGGCGGCGGCTCGGGATATAGGTCGCGGTAGTTCAGGCCCAGTCCGTCGGGTGCGTCTTCCCAGAACACCGAGACCTGGCCCTCGAACCGGTAGATCGACCCCCACACGTAGGGCTTTCCGGCCAGCGCCGCCGCGTCGTTGACCAGATACCGCGTCGCGAAGTTGTCGGTGCCGTCGAGGATCAGGTCGTACTGCTTGAACAGATTGACCGCATTGGACGGCTCCAGTCGCAGCTCGTGCAACCGCACCTCGACCAGCGGGTTGATCTCGCGGATGGAGTCGCTGGCGCTGGCCGCCTTGGACCGTCCGATGTCGGACTGGCCGTGGACGATCTGGCGCTGCAGGTTCGATTCGTCGACGACGTCGAATTCGACGATGCCGATGGTGCCGACGCCGGCGGCGGCCAGATACAGCAGCGCCGGCGAACCCAGCCCGCCCGCGCCGATGACCAGCACGCGGGCGTTCTTGAGCCGTTTCTGTCCGTCGACCCCGAGGTCCGGGATGATCAGATGACGGCTGTACCGTGCGACCTCTTCGCGCGTCAGCTCGGCGGCTGGCTCCACCAACGGTGGCAATGTCGACACCGGATTGTCCCCTTCACTAACAAGCGGTGGTGCGCGTCGTGACCTCTACACAACCACACGTGTACCCCGATCAACAGCAACCGCCCCCCACTCCTTCCCGGAGCCCCCGCGGGGTGCGCATGGGCTACGCGATCGGATACGGCCAGGGATTGAACCGGCAGACCTTGCCGTCGGGCTTCACCGTGTCCGGGTCGAATTTGCTTTCGTCGTTGTTGTTGGTGGAGAACGTCTGCTGCATCATCACCGGGGCCAGCGCGCCGTTGTCGGGGCACGGCTCGTGGTGCTGGTAGCCGATCGCGTGCCCGACCTCGTGGTTGATCAGGTACTGACGGTACGAGCCGACATCGCCCTGAAACGGCACCGCGCCACGCACCCAGCGGGCCTCGTTGACGAACACGCGGGGTTGCCCGTCGGGTCCGTAGGACGGGTTGTAGCAGGACGCCTCCAGCTGGATTTCGTACCCGCAGCCCTCGCGCACGGTCATCGGTGTGCTCAGCGAGACACGGAAGTCCGGATTGCCCGGGATGCTGCTGTCGACGCGCACGAACGCGAACTGCGGATTGTGGGTCCAGCTCTTCGGGTTGGCGAGCGTCTCGTCGACCATCCGGGCGAACCCTTCGTCGCCGCCGAACGACATGGTGTCGATGCCGTCCTCGACCTCGACGGTGTATTTGAACACCTTGGCGGTCCCCTGCCCCACCTTCGGCCCGGTGCCCGGCACGATGTGCCACGTCTTGGCGCCCGCCTCGGTGACCGGGCCGCCGTCGGGCAGGACCCCGGTCGGCAGGTTCGCGTCGAACTGCGTGAGCCCCTTCGGGGGGGCGCCGATGATCGCCGTGCCGATCGCACCGATCGTCGGGGGGCCCTGCGCGGGTCCCTCCCGCGACGGTGCAGGCGTGCTCGTTCCGGTGACCGTCTGGAAGATGACGAAGCCGGTCAGGGCGACCAGCACCGGCAGCGCGTACGCACGCCACCCGTAGGTGGAGATGAACCTGCCCAGCCAGGTCTGCTTGCGCCACCGCCGCCGGCCCTCGCGGTTGGACCGGACGCGCCCGGAATCATCGGCTAGGGGGTCACGTTGGGCGCGCAACGGCTCTCTGTATTCGCTGCGCAGCACCGGCATGCTCTCGCCCGGAGGCCCCGGGTCAACGGTCACCGACCCAGAATGTCACAGCCGCGGAGGTCGCACTTCCGGCGCGCCCCCGGCGTCGGGTAGTAGTGTCGGACTCTCGGACCTGACTCAGATTGCAGTTCCGGCAGAGCGTCAGACAGCGATAGACCATCAGATAGAGGGAGCATGAGCGATCTCGCCAACGCCGCCGACCGGCGAGGCGCCAGGTTCGCCAACGGCGACGATGTGAGCCACGGCGCTAACCGGCGCGGCAACAGGTTACCCCGCGACGAGCGGCGAGGCCAGCTACTCGCCGCTGCCAGTGAGGTTTTCGTTGACCGCGGCTATCATGCTGCCGGCATGGACGAGATCGCCGATCGCGCGGGCGTGAGCAAACCGGTTCTCTATCAACATTTCTCCAGCAAGCTCGAGCTGTACCTGGCGGTGCTGCAGCGCCACGTCGACAACCTCGTGTCAGGCGTCCGGCAGGCGTTGCGCACCACCACCGACAACCGCCAGCGACTGCGCGCAGCGGTGCAGGCCTTCTTCGACTTCATCGAGCACGACGGCCAGGGCTACCGCCTGATCTTCGAAAATGACTATGTCAGCGAACCGCAGGTGGCCGCACAGGTCAGGGTCGCCACCGAAGCGTGCACCGACGCGGTGTTCGACCTCATCAGCCGCGATTCTGGTCTTGAAGCCCACCGCGCCAGGATGATCGCCGTCGGGCTGGTGGCCATCAGTGTCGACTGCGCTCGGTACTGGCTCGGCGCCGACAGGCCGATCTCGAAGGAGGACGCCGTCGAAGGCACCGTGCAGTTCGCGTGGGGCGGCCTGTCGCACGTGCCCCTGACCCGGTCGTAGCCCCCTACCCCGCGAAACCGACCCTGCGTACATCGGCCGCGCCGATCTCGACATAGGCGACCTTGGCGGTCTGGACGAGGAACGTGCGGCCCCGCTCGTCGGTCAACTTCAGCAGGTCGGCGCCTTTGGCCAGGGCTTCGCTGACCTGCTCCTCGATCTCCGCGGGCGTCTGCGCGCTGGTGAAGTTCAACTCCCGCGGGCTGTCCGCGATGCCGATCTTGACCTCCACGGTTGCACCCTTTCCGTCGATCCGTACTCCCGTCAGCAGGCTAATGGACGCTGCAGCCCAGGGGTCGGCCTCGGTCGTTCGCGGTCAGCGAAGTCACACCCGACACGCCAGTCGGCTAACCGGAAGCAGGCGGTGCCCGCCCTTACCATCGGAGCGGCGAAGTTCGGGAGTAAAGGGCAATGAGCTGGCACTATTCGACGGACATGTCCCGCGGCGGTGACCCGTACAACACCCCCGAGCCCGAATTCAGCGATGACGTCGACGACCAGGTCGAGGACTATGACGCGTTCATAGCGCCCGAATCGGGCCGCTGGCGCTGGGTCGCCGCGGTGGCGGGTGCGGTCTTGCTGATCGCCGTCGTAGGCACCATCGTGATCGTCACCGGGGGCGACAGCGCCTCGACGACCGCCAGGGTCGTCCCGTCGGAAAGCCGCCCCGTCTACACGCCGCCGCCACCGAAGCCGTCCCCGTCGACATCGCTGCCGCCGGAGACGGTGACCACGCTGACGCCATCGACCACCAGCCCGTCCACCGCGGACGCCGCGCCGTCTTCCGAGCCGCCGCCGGCCGAAACCGCGCCGCCGCCGGCGGCGGATACCCAAACCCTCATCTACACGGTTTCGGGCACCAAGCAGCCCTTCGACCCGGTGACCGTGACCTACACCGACGAGACCGGTGCGCTGCGCACCGATTTCGATGTCTCACTGCCGTGGAGCAAGAAGCTCGTGCTGAGCGGCAACGCGCTGGTCAACTCGGTCACCGCGGTCAGCTTCGCCAGCCACCTGAACTGCACGATCAGCGACGGCAACGGTCAGACGCTGGTGTCGCAGACCTACAACACGATCGCGGCGACCTGCAATCGCTAGGCCAGGCCCAGTTCGCCCATCCGCTCGGCGTGCGTGCGCTGCAGCCGATCGAAGAAGACGGTGATTTGGCCGAGACCGCCGGTGCCGGACACGACCAGGTCGGCGAGCTCGTCGTGGTCGGCGAGCACGTACTGCGCCTGCGTGATCGCCTCGCCGAGCAATCGGCGCGCCCAGAGGGTGAGGCGGTTGCGCTGCCTGCCGCTCGAGCCCACAGCGGCCCGCACCTCGGCCACCACGAACTGCGAGTGCCCGGTCTCCGAGAGCACTCCGCGCACGACATCGGCCACCTCGTCGGGCAGCACGTCGGCGATCTCCCGGTAGAAGTCGGCGGCCAGCGCGTCGCCGATGTACGTCTTCACCAACGCCTCCAGCCAGGTGCTCGGCGTGGTGAGCCGGTGGTAGTTCTCCAGCGCCGAGACGTATCCCGACATCGCCCGCTCGACATCGATTCCTCTGGCGGCCAACGCATCCCGCAGCATCTCGAAGTGCTGCATCTCGGCGGCGGCCATGCTGGCCATCGCGATGCGCCCACGCAGGTTCGGCGCCATCCGGGCCTCGTCGGTGAGCCGGTAGAACGCCGCCACCTCGCCGTAGGCCAACAGTGCGAAAAGCTTGTCGACCCCCGGATGATCGGCCGCGACCCGCGGGGCAGCCGGAACGGTGGGCTGCGTGGAGGACATGCCCCACACTGTAGCCCGGTATGATGAAGGTACAGGTGGTGACAAACGTCGTTCCGGCCGGCGGCCGGCGCGACTGCGCCGCCGCCTGGGATATGTGTGCGTGCACGCAGTTGGCCCGCCTGACGAATGTGCAGGGCCTCGCGAATCGGCGTCGTCGCCGGTGCCAGGACGTGTCTTTCAGAACTCGTGCGCGCGTGGACGAGGACGACTGCCGGCGCCCGCGCCGGCGTGACGAGGAATGACACGGAAGGCCAGATGACCGCCCTTAACCCAACATTTGCCAAACTCGGTGTGCGCGACGAAATAGTCCGGGCACTAGCCGAGGAAGGCATCGAACACCCCTTTGCTATCCAAGAACTGACGCTGCCGCTCGCGCTCGCGGGCGACGACCTGATCGGCCAGGCCCGCACCGGCATGGGCAAGACGTTCGCGTTCGGTGCGCCGCTTCTGCACCGCATTTCGGGCGACCCGGAGCGCCCGCTCACCGGCGTCCCGCGGGCGCTGGTCGTGGTACCCACCCGCGAGCTTTGCCTGCAGGTTTCCAGTGACCTGGCGGGCGCGGCGAAGTACCTGAGCGTTACGCCGCCGGCGTCGATTGCCGGAGGCGCTACGGCGCCGGCATCGATTCAAACCCGGCCGCTGTCGGTCGTGGCGATCTACGGCGGGCGGCCCTACGAGCCGCAGATCGAAGCGCTGCAGGCCGGCGCCGACGTCGTGGTCGGCACCCCGGGCCGACTGCTTGACCTGGCCCAGCAGGGCCACCTACAGCTTGGCGGGCTGTCGGTGCTGGTCCTCGACGAGGCCGACGAAATGCTCGACCTCGGCTTCCTGCCCGACATCGAGCGCATCCTGCGACAGATTCCCGATGAGCGGCAGTCGATGCTGTTCTCGGCGACGATGCCCGACCCGATCATCACGCTCGCCCGGACGTTCATGAACCGGCCTACCCACATCCGCGCCGAGGCGCCCCACTCGTCGGCCGTGCACGCCACCACCGATCAGTTCGTCTACCGGGCGCATGCGCTGGACAAGGTCGAACTGGTCAGCCGGTTGCTGCAGGCCCGCGGCCGCGGGGCGACGATGGTCTTCACCCGCACCAAGCGCACCGCGCAGAAGGTCGCAGACGACCTGGCCGAACGTGGCTTCGCAGTCGGTGCGGTGCACGGAGATCTCGGCCAGGGCGCGCGCGAAAAAGCGCTCAAGGCGTTTCGCGGCGGTGCGATCGACGTGCTGGTCGCCACCGACGTCGCCGCCCGCGGCATCGACATCGACGACGTCACCCACGTCATCAACTACCAGTGCCCCGAGGACGAGCAGGCCTACGTGCATCGCATCGGTCGCACCGGCCGCGCCGGCAAGGCCGGTGTGGCGATCACGCTGATCGACTGGGACGAGCTGGCGCGCTGGTCGGCGATCGATAAGGCGCTGAACCTGGGCTGCCCCGCTCCGGCCGAGACGTACTCCAGCTCGCCGCACCTGTATGCCGAGCTGGACATTCCCGAGGATGCCCGCGGCACCGTCGGCCCGGCCAAGCGCACCCCGCGTCGCGAGACCGCCGAGCGGTCCACTGCGGCCCGCACCCGGTCGCGACGGCGCACCCGCGGTGGCAAGTCGGCCACCGGCCATGTCGCGGCCGACGCACCCGCCGAGCCGGAGGATGGCGCCGCACCTCGACGTCGTCGCCGTCGTCGTCCCCGCAGCGCGGCCACCGCCAACGCGTCTTAGCCGGGCCGTTGATCCAACCCGAGCGCCGCACCCGGGCCGACCTGCTGGCCGCGGCCGCGATCGTCGTGATCATCGCCGCGGCCGCGGTCCTGACCTGGTGGACCAGCGACGCCCGGGCCACGATCAGCCGACCCGCCACGGCGGTGGCCCCCGTGCTGGCGCCGGCGGAGGCCGTGCCGGCCGCGGTGCAGCAGCTGTGGACGGCGCCCAGCCCCGCCACCCCCCGTGCACCCGTCGTCGTGGAAGGCACGGTCGTCACCGGCAGCGGGCATGAAGTGGTCGGCCGCGATCCGGCCAGCGGCGCGCAGCGCTGGAGTTTCGCCCGCGACCGTGACCTGTGCGGGGTGACGTGGATCTACAACCTGGCGGTCGCGGCCTATCCCGACGACCGCGGCTGCGGTCAGGTCAGCACCGTCGACGCGCGTACCGGGCAGCGGGGGCCGACCCGCAGCGGCTACGCCGACAAGCAGGTCACGTTGTCGTCGGACGACACGACCGTGTTGTCGGCCGGGCGCACCTACCTGGAGATGTGGCGCTCCGACATGGTGCGCACGTTGGCCTGGGGCGCCATCGACGCCCCGCTCAACCCGCCGGTGCCGCCCAATCCTCCGTGCCGGTTCCTGTCGTCCGCGGCGAGCTCGTCGGCGGTGTCGATCCTGGAGACCTGCCCGAACAACCCGGACGTGCGCCTGACGATGCTCAAGGTTGCCAAGGAGGACGTCTCACCCGATCAGCAGTACGCTCAGCAGCCCGGAGTCAGCCCTGACTCCGGCGCCAGAGTGCTTGCGGTCTCGGACCTCACCACCGCCGTGTATCTGCCCACACCGCAACCGCGGATCGTGATCTACGACCAAACGGGGCAGCAAACCTCGAGCACCCTGCTGCCCAGGCCCGCCGCCCCCAACGGCACGGTGTCGCATGTCGGCACCTACGTCACGTACTGGACCGGCGACAGCGTCGTCGTGCTCGACGCCGCCACGCTGGTCTACCGGTACACCGTGAATGCCGGCGCGGCGGTCCCGCTGGGTCCCGCCACGATGATGGCCAATCGGCTGCTGATCCCGGTCACCGGCGGCATCGGCGTCTACGACCCGCCCACCGGCGTGCTCGAGCGGGTGCTGCCCGTCGACCGCGGCGCCGTCACCGGCCCGATCATGTCCGCTGTGGCGGGGGCGACGATCCTGGAGCAGCGCGGCGCCACCCTCGTCGGGCTCGGGTCCCGATGAGCGCTTGGGTCACACCTCGGGAGTGAAGCTGGGCAGCGGCTTGCCCGACTTCCAGTGCTTGAGCAGCGCGGCGGCCAGCTCGCGGTAGGCCGCCGAGCCCTTGTTCTTCCTGCCGGCCAGAACCGAGGATCCCGACGCGGACGCCTCGGCGAACCGCACCGTCCGCGGGATCGGCGGCGCCAAAACGGGCAGGCCGTAGCGGTCGGCGACGTCGAGCAGCACGTCACGGCTGTGCGTGGTCCGCGAGTCGTAGAGCGTCGGCAGCGCTCCGAGCAGCGCCAGACCGGCGTTGGTGATCTGCTGCACGTCGGTCACGGTGCGCAGGAACTGGCCGACGCCGCGGTGCGCGAGCGTCTCGCACTGCAGCGGCACGATCACCTCGTCTGCCGCAGTCAGTCCGTTCAGTGTCAGCACACCCAACGACGGCGGACAGTCGATGATCACGACATCGAACTCTTCTTTGAGCTTGGCCAGCGCGCGTTTGAGCGCATACTCCCGGCCCGCCCTCATCAGCAGCATCGCCTCGACGCCGGCCAAGTCGATGTTGGCCGGCATCAGCGTCATCCCCTCCTCGGTGTCCACCAGGGCGGCCGACGGCTCCACCTCGCCGAGCAGGATCTCATGGACCGATACCGGAAGCTTGTCGGGGTCATAGCCGAGTGAGAACGTCAAGCACCCCTGCGGATCCAGATCGACCAGCAGCACCCGCCGGCCCTTCTCCACCATCGCCGCACCCAACGACGCCACCGTCGTCGTCTTGGCGACACCGCCCTTCTGGTTGGCCACCGCCAGTACTCGGGTCACATGTCCATCCAAGCATGCACACGCACAGACACGCCGCCGGTGCGGCACAATCGGCAACGTGGCCATCGGGACCCATCGACTCGTACTGCTGCGACACGGTGAAACGGAATGGTCCCTGTCGGGCCAGCACACCAGCCGCACCGATCTCGACCTCACCGAGCACGGCCGTGAGGAAGCGAAGCTGGTCGCCGAGGCGCTCGCACGCCTGCACCTCGACAATCCGTACGTGGTCAGCAGCCCGCGCAAACGCGCCATCGTCAGCGCGGAGTTGGCTGGGCTGAAGATCGATGAGGTGACACCACTGGTGGCCGAATGGGACTACGGCATCTACGAGGGTCTGACGACGCACGACATCCGCACAAAGGTTCCCGGCTGGTTTCTGTGGACCCACGGCGCGGAGGGCGGCGAGAGCCTCGAACAGATCGGTGAGCGCGCCGACAAGGCGGTCGCCGTGGCCCTGGAGCACATGGAATCACGCGACGTGGTTTTCGTCGGACACGGCCACTTCTCCCGTGCGATGATCGCCCGCTGGCTCGAGCTGCCGGTGTCGGCGGGCGCCCGGTTTGCGATGCCCGCCGCCTCGCTTGCGGTCTGCGGCTTCGAGTACGGACTGCGGCAACTCGCGGCGCTCGGGCTGACGGGCTACCCTCATCCGGCCGCGTACCAGTGACCGGCGCGCCCACCTTCGTGCTCAGCGGCCCGGGCGGAACGCTCGTTGCCGAGGGCACCCACTCCGCCTACCGCGACGTCGCCGCCGCGCAGGCAGCGCTGCGCCGGGGGACAACCCCGATCATTGTGGGCGCGCTGCCTTTTGACGTTTCCCAGCCGGTCGCCCTGTTCCGACCGCAGACCTATGCCTTCAGCGACGCGTTGCCGTTGTGGCCGACACACCCTCTGCCCCCGACGCGCGTGGCGGCCACCGTCCCGGCCCCCGACGAACACCGGGCCCGGATCCGACGGGCACTGGCCGCTCTGAACGATCCCGATACGGCGTTGCGCAAGGTGGTGCTGGCCCGCGCGCTGGACCTTGCGGCGGACGACGCGCTCGACATCCGGACCCTGCTGACAAGGCTCGCCGCCGCCGATCCGGCGGCCTATGTCTACGGCACCGACCTGTCGGCGGCCGGTACCCGTTACCGGGGCGGCGCTCTGGTCGGCGCGAGCCCGGAACTGCTGGTGGCCCGCAATGGCGAGCGGGTCGTCTGCCAACCGTTCGCCGGCTCCGCGCCGCGCTCCCCGGACCCGGACACCGACCGCGAAAACGGCGCCGGGCTCGCCGCGTCGGCCAAGAACCGGCACGAGCACGCGCTGGTGGTCGACGCGATGCGCAAAGCGCTCGACCCGCTGTGCGTCGACCTGCAGATCGCGCCGACACCGCAGCTGAACCGCACGGCGGCCCTATGGCATCTGAGCACGCCGATCACCGCCCGGCTCCGCGACACCTCCACCACCGCTTTGGATCTCGCACGTGCACTGCATCCCACACCGGCGGTCGGCGGCGTGCCGACCGATGACGCGGTCGCGATGATCGCCGGGCTCGAGGGCGACCGCGGCTTTTACGCCGGAGCGGCGGGCTGGTGCGACCGGCACGGCGACGGCCGGTGGGTTGTCGCGATCCGGTGCGCCCAGCTGTCCGCCGATCGGCGCAACGCCCGCGCCTACTCGGGTGGGGGGATCGTCGCGGACTCCGATGTCACCGACGAATTAGCCGAAACAACAACGAAATTCAGGACGATCCTTTCGGCGCTGGGGGTGCAGGCATGATCAGGCGGGCGGTTCGCGGCGACGAGGCGGGACTGACCAAGATGATCCACGAACTGGCAGCGTTCGAGAGGGCCTCCGAACAGTGCACGATCACCGAAAGCCGGCTCCGCGCAGCGCTCTTCGGAAACGACCCCACCGTTCAGGCACACGTGGCGGAGGTAGCCGGCGAGATGGCCGCCTGCGCGCTGTGGTTCTTGAACTTTTCCACCTGGGACGGCGAAGCCGGCATCTACCTAGAGGACCTGTTCGTCCGGCCCGCGTTTCGGCGCCGCGGGCTGGCTCGCGCGTTGCTCTCGGAGCTGGCCCGTGAGTGTGTGAGGGCCGGCTACACCCGGCTCACGTGGGCGGTGCTGGACTGGAATGGCGACGCGATCGCGCTGTACGAGGCGATCGGTGGCCGGCCACTGAGCGAGTGGATCACCTACCGCGTATCGGGTCCGGCGCTGTCCGAACTGGCCGGACCGTGAGCCTCGTCTGCGCCGGACGCCCAGCGCAACGCGGCGGGACTGAACAGCAGCGCCAGGGTGCCGATCGCGACGACGCCGACCGGGATGCCGTACGCCGGCCGGTGCGAACCCACCGCCATCGCCCACGCCGTCGGAAGCAGCAGCAACTGCGCGAGCACCGCAAGGCCGCGGCCCCAGCGCCGTCCGTTCAACAATGCCCGCCCAGCCGCGAGTACTCCGCCCCCGATGATGACAAACCAGCCGGCGGTTCCGAACGCGATTTTCTGGTGACCCCCCGAGATTCCGACTATCACCAGGATCACGGCCACGACCACCGCGGCAACACCCTCGGCGCCGACGAGAAGCCCGGCGCGACGCACGGCGGCCGGCGGGCGACTGGTCACGGCTTCAGCGTAGAGGCATCCGGCTAGGCTGATCCCCCGTGCGCGCCGTGCTGATCGTGAACCCGAACGCGACGTCGACGACCGCGGCCGCGCGTGACCTGCTCGCGCACGCGCTGGAGAGCCGCGCCAAGCTGACGGTCGCGCACACCGATCACCGGGGCCACGCGATCCAGATCGCGCGAGAAGCCGCGCGCGACGGGGTGGACGTGGTGATCGTGCACGGCGGGGACGGGACCGTGAACGAGGTGGTCAACGGGGTGCTGGGTGCGCCGGGCGGGGCGTACCACGGGCATGTCCCGGCTGTCAGCGTGGTGCCGGGGGGCTCGGCCAACGTCTTCGCCCGCTCACTGGGCATCAGCCCCGATCCGGTCGAGGCCACGAACCAGCTCGTCGATCTGCTGGGTGAGCATCAGCGCGACCGGTGCTGGCGGCGGATCGGCCTGATGGACTGCGGCGAACGCTGGGCCCTGTTCACCGCGGGGATGGGCGTCGACGGCGAGGTGGTGGCCGCGGTGGAAGCGCAGCGCGACAAAGGCCGGCAAGTTACAAGCTCCCGCTACATCCGCACGACCGTGCCATTGGTCCTGCGCAGCGCGCGCCGCGAGCCGCGGCTGACGCTGCAGCTACCCGGGGGGGAGGTCATCACCGGCGTGCATCTGGCGTTCGTCTCCAACGCCAACCCGTGGACGTATGCCAACGCGCGCCCGGTCTGGACGAACCCGGGAACCACGTATGAGACAGGTCTGGGGGTGTTCGCGACCACCAGCATGAACGTGTGGGCAAACCTGCTGCTGGTGCGCCAGATGCTCGCCAAGCAGCCTCGACTGCGGGCGAAGCACCTGATCCGCCGCGACGACCTGCCGTGGGTCAAGGTGAGCGCCGACACACCGGTGGCCGGCCAGATCGACGGTGACTACGTCGGACTGCGCAAGGCGATGACGTTCGCGTCGGTTCCGGACGCTCTGGGCGTGGTCGCGCCACCTGCAAAACCCATTCTGACCTGCACTGACTAACTCTCGTCGGCCAATTTTTGGGTGCAGGTGGATGGTGCAGGTGGATTGAGTGTAGTACAAACGAGTAAGAGGTCCCCTAACAGATCGCGATAGTGAGATAGCACACGTGTTACCGCGCGGTATTGACATCTGTTGAGCTTGTGAAACGATCACATGCAACAGTGCCGAAACATTTCGCGCGCGCGCGTTAACAGCTGAAGACACACCTGTGCGCGCATCGCCGCGCACACAGCAAGGAGTATTTTCATGGATTGGCGCCACAAGGCGGTCTGTCGTGACGAGGATCCGGAACTGTTCTTCCCGGTGGGAAACAGTGGCCCGGCCCTTGCCCAGATCGCTGACGCAAAACTCGTATGCAACCGGTGCCCGGTGACCACCGAATGCCTCACCTGGGCGTTGGACACCGGACAGGACGCCGGCGTGTGGGGTGCCATGAGCGAAGACGAGCGGCGTGCGCTGAAGCGCCGCAACGCCCGCACCCGGGCCCGCAGCAGCGTCTAGCCGCTGCGCGTTGCCAATTCACAATAAGTCCACACCGCAATAGCTTGCGCAATTTTCGGCAGCGGTAGTTTGCGGGCCTAAATGCCCGCGACCCTGGCGCGGCGGCCTATCGGCACACGCAATATGACGTCGGCTCCGCCGCCGGCCGCGTCGTGCATGCCCAGCGAGCCGTCGAGTTCGGTCGATACCAGCGTCCGCACGATCTGCAGGCCAAGCCGGTCGGACTTCTCGAGGCTGAAGCCGTCGGGCAGCCCGCGGCCGTTGTCGTGGACGACGACGTCGAGCCAGCGCGCCGAGCGTTCGGCGCGGATCGTCACGCACCCGTGCTTGCCGGTCGAGTCGAAGGCGTGCTCGATCGCGTTCTGCACCAGCTCCGTGATCACCAGGATCAGGGCCGTGGCCCGGTCGGCGTCGAGCACCCCGAGGGCGCCGACGCGGGTGACACGGATCGGCGAGTCGACGGTGGCGAGGTCGTTCATGATCGGCAGAATCCGGTCGACCACCTCGTCGAGGTTGACCTCTTCGTCGACCGACATCGACAGCGCGTCGTGGACCAGGGCGATCGATGACACCCGTCGCACCGACTCGATCAGCGCCTCGCGGCCCTCTGCGTTGCTGGTGCGGCGGGCCTGCAGCCGCAGCAGGGCGGCGACCGTCTGAAGATTGTTCTTGACTCGGTGATGGATCTCGCGGATCGTGGCGTCCTTGCTCAGCAGCGCCCGGTCGCGGCGTTTGACCTCGGTGACGTCACGAATCAGGACCGCGGCCCCGGCGGGCCTCTGGTGCACGACGAGCGGAATCGTGCGCAGCAGCACGGCGGCCCCACCGGCGTCCACCTCCAGCCGCATGCTGGATCCACCGGTCAGCGAATCACGCACATGCTCGGCGAGTTCCTGCGCCTCGAACGGGTCGGAGATCAGCGGCCTGGTGACGGTAACCATGTTTTGACCCTCGAGTTCCGACGTCAGGCCCATCCGATGGTAGGCCGACTGGGCGTTGGGGCTGGCGAAGACGACGTTGCCGTCGACATCGATGCGGATGAAGCCGTCCCCCACCCGTGGACTCGAGCGTGACATCGGCAGATCACCGACGTTCGGGAACGTGCCCTCCGACAGCATCTGCACCAGGTCGTTGGCGCAGTCGAGATATGCGATCTCCAGCGGGCTGGACTTGCGTCGCGCGGCCACCGCGGTCTGGTGGGTGAGCACCGCCACCACGTGGTTGTCGCACCGCACGGGCACTGCCTCGACGTTCAGGCCCTCGGCCTCCGCCGCGGCGCCGTCGCTTTCCCGCCCGATCGCACCGGTAACGAACGCCGCTGTCACCAGCGGCAACTGCTCGGCACCCGCGACCGTTCCGACCGCGTCGGCCATCAGTACCGTCGGCGCGGTGTTGGGCCGGCACTGCGCGACGCACACCAGCACGCCGTCGTCGCGCCGGACCCACATCAGGTAGTCGGCGAAGGACAGATCCGCCAGCAGCTGCCATTCCCCGACGACCGCGTGCAGATGGTCGACCGCGCTGCCCGGGAGAACGGTGTGCTCGGCGAGCAGGTCACCGAGAGTGGACATGTGTCAGCTAGGAGATCACCGCGATCAGGTCGCCGGCCCGAATCACGTCACCCACCGCGACTTTGACCTCGGTCACCGTGCCCGCGACCTCGGCGTGCACCGGGATTTCCATCTTCATCGACTCCAGAAGCACCAGGGTGTCCCCTTCGCCGACCTGATCGCCCTCGTTGACCACAACCTCGAGCACACTGGCCACGATTTCCGCGCGAACGTCCTCGGCCATCCTCACCCCGATCATCCACTGCGCTACTTGCCGCTCCATCGAACCACAAAGCGACATGAGACACTTGAGTGCAGACGACCTAGGGAGGGATCAGCAATGGCCAAAAGGGGCCGCAAGAAGCGCGACCGTAAGCACAGCAAGGCCAACCACGGCAAGCGCCCCAACAGCTAGGAGGAGAATCCGCCCCGAATGATCGTGGTGCGGCTGATCTCGACTATCAGCCGCTGACGGAGCCGCTCCGGCACCTTCTCGCCACCACACTTGCGGGCGATCAGCTGCTTGATCCGCTCCTCGACGCCGTAGTGGCGCAGGCAGCCTGGGCACTCCTCCAGATGGCGGCGCAGCTTGTCCTTGGTTTCGGGAGTGCATTCGCCGTCGAGCAGCGTCCACACCTCGGCCATCACGGCCGCGCAATCGGGATGCTCGGGGTCGACTTGCCCTACCGGCGGACGAAACTCGTCCTCGCTCACGATGACACCTCCTGTGCGGCGTGCCCACGCATGAAACCGCGTTCCTTCGCCACGTCGGCCAGCAGTTCTCGCAACTGCCGCCTACCGCGGTGCAACCGCGACATCACGGTGCCGATCGGAGTATCCATGATTTCGGCGATTTCCTTGTAGGGAAACCCTTCGACGTCGGCGTAGTACACCGCCATCCGGAATTCTTCCGGGAGGGCCTGCAGGGCCGCTTTGATCTCGTTGTCGGGCAGGGTCTCCAGCGCTTCGACCTCGGCCGAGCGCAGGCCTGTCGACGAGTGCTCGGCGTTGGAGGCCAACTGCCAGTCGGTGATTTCCTCGGTCGGGTACTCCGCGGGCTGGCGCTGGCGCTTGCGGTAGCTGTTGATGTAGGTGTTCGTCAGAATGCGGTACAGCCACGCCTTGAGGTTGGTGCCCTCCTTGAACGACCGGAAGCCCGCGTAGGCCTTCACCATCGTTTCCTGGAGCAGATCCTCGGCGTCGGCCGGGTTGCGCGTCATCCGTAGCGCGCCGCCGTACAGCTGGTCGAGCAGCGGGATCGCGTCGCGTTCAAAGCGCGCGGTCAGCTCGGCGTCGGTCTCTTGTACCGCCCGATCGGCCGGCCCGGCGCGGTCCGACGACGCGTCTGGCGCGCCTTCGCCGTCGGTCATCGCGGTCCCTTTCCTGACGGAGTCATCAAACCACGACGGCACCTGCGCCGGGCGGTCGAGGCATGCCGTCAACACCACACTCCCCTTGATCAATCGTAGAACCGCGGACCGACTCCGCTT
Organism: Mycobacterium sp.; assembly: GCF_035314905.1. Lineage (GTDB taxonomy): Bacteria > Actinomycetota > Actinomycetes > Mycobacteriales > Mycobacteriaceae > Mycobacterium. The sequence goes on along the minus strand of NZ_DATFYW010000128.1, from coordinate 19,442 downwards.
GACTGCACCCAATAACACCGGGTCAGGGGCTACTTGTTCCCCGCATCGGCGGCGGCTCCCGCCGAACGTGCACTTTTCCCGACGATCCGCACGTTCCGCTTTATAGGGTGACCCCATGTCCCTTTCCGGCAAGACCATGTTCATCTCCGGGGCCAGCCGCGGCATCGGCCTCGCGATCGCCAAACGCGCGGCGCAGGACGGCGCCAACGTCGCGCTGATCGCCAAGACCGCCGATCCGCACCCGAAGCTGCCCGGCACCGTCTACACGGCGGCGAAGGAGATCGAGGATGCCGGCGGCCACGCGCTGCCGATCATCGGCGACATCCGCGACGGCGACGTGGTGGTGGCCGCCGTCGCGAAGGCGGTGGCGCAGTTCGGCGGCATCGACATTTGTGTCAACAACGCGTCGGCCATCAATTTGGGCTCGATCACCGAAGTGCCGTTGAAGCGGTTCGACCTGATGAACGGCATCAACGTCCGCGGCACCTATGCGGTGTCGCAGGCCTGCATCCCCCACCTGGTCGGCCGGCAGAACCCGCACATCCTGACGCTGTCGCCGCCCGTCCGGCTGGAGAAGAAGTGGCTCAAGCCGACCGCCTACATGATGGCCAAGTACGGGATGACGCTGTGCGCGCTTGCCCTGGCGGAGGAACTCCGCAGCCAGGGCATCGCGTCGAACACGCTGTGGCCCCGCACGCTGGTGGCCACCGCGGCGGTGCAGAACCTGCTGGGCGGCGACACGGCGATGGCCCGGGCCCGCAAACCCGAGGTGTATGCCGACGCCGCGTACGCGGTCGTCACCAAGCCCGCCAACACCTACACCGGCAACAGCCTGCTGTGCGAGGACGTGCTCGTCGAGTCCGGGGTGACCGACCTGTCGGTGTACGACTGCGTCCCCGGCGGCGAACTCGGGGTCGATCTGTGGGTGGACAGTCCCGATCCCCCGGGCTACCACCAACCCTAGAGCAGCGTCGCCTGCCTGCCCTGCGGCTCCGCTGGCTCGATCAGCTCCGGTCCGTTGTTGCGGACGCTGTTGACGAGCGTGGAAACCTCACGAATTTCCAAGTGCGACAGGTCGGCTCGCACGGTGAGCAGTTCGGGGTCGAGCGGGGTGTCGGGGTCGAGCCAGTGATCCCAGTCCCGCTCGTCGACCATCAGCGGCATCCGGTCGTGGATCTCGGCGAGCGGACCGACGGCGTCGGTGGTGATGATCGTGCAACTCAGCAGCGGTGCCGCTTCCTTGTCCGGCTTCCACACCGACCACAGACCCGCCATGCAGATCAGGTTGTCGTCGCCGGGGGTCATGAAGAACGGCGTCTTGCGCGCCCTCTTGCCCGCTGGTGTGTCGGGGTTGGCCCGCCACTCATACCACCCCGTCATCGGCACCAGGCATCGCTTGGTCTTGGCCGAGGAGCGGAAGGCCGGGGAGGTGGCCACCTTGTCGGCGCGGGCGTTGATCAGCAGCGGGCCTTTGCCCTCAGGTGCTCCGTCTGGGCCGGCCTTGACCCACGGCGGCACCAATCCCCACCGCATCACCCGCAGCCGCCGCGTGGGCTCGTCGCCGGGGTCGCTGTGCCTGCTGACGACGGTCGCGATGCTGGCGGTCGGCGCGACGTTGTAGTTCGGCCCGGCGGCATCCTTCTGACCCGACGTCGCCTCGTCGATGGCGTGGATCTTCTGCGCCAGAAGGGCCGGATCGGTCGTCACCGCGAATCGCCCGCACATGCCTCCATCGTGGCAGAGCTTTACGACAGCCCGCCCGCGCCAAGCACGTAGTGCCCGTCATCCGGGTGGTGATACCAGCCGCCGGCTGCCGCGGTGCCGCCGTCGACGTGCAGCGTTTGCCCGGTGACGTAGGAACTGAGATCGGATGCGAGGAACACGGCGGCGCCGGCCATCTCGTCGACGTGGCCGACGCGGCCCATCGGAATCATGTGCGCCGCGTGTTGCTCGAATCCCGGCCCACCCAGGTTGCGGATGCCCTCGGTCACTGTCACATCGGGCGCCAGTCCATTGACCCGGATGCCGTGCGGGGCCAGTTCGAGTGCGGCGGTCTTGGTGAAGTTGATGACGCCGGCTTTGGCCGCGGCGTAGGCGGCGTAGCCGGGTGCGGCCCGGGTTCCCTCGATCGAGCTGATGTTGATGACGCTGCCGCCGGCGTGCGCCTCGACCATCGCCCGCGCCACCCGCTGTGTGCACAGCAGCACCTGCGTGAGGTTGGCCCGAATCAGCGCGTCCCATCCGTTGGACGTCGTGTCGAGCAACGACGACCAGAACACGCCACCGGCATTGTTCACCAGAATTGTTGGCATGCCCAGTGTTTCGACGGTGGCAGCCATCGCGGCGTCGACCCGCTCGGGGTCGCGCACGTCGGTGACGCAGGCGAGGCCGCCCGATTGGGCTGCCGAGGACTCCGCCGAGGCCTCGTCTTTTTCCCATACCGCGACCCGCGCCCCGAACTCGGCGAAGGCCATCGCGATGCCACGCCCGATGCCGGACCCGCCGCCGGTGACGATGGCCACGCGCCCGTCCAGCGAGTCGGCGTCACGCTGCAGCACCATCGTCAGGCCGCGTCGATCACCAGCGAGCCGAACCGGGCAATCGCCTCGAGGACATGTGTGACGCTGTCCCCCGGCATCGGCACCTGCACCCAGGTCACGCCGATCGCCGCCAGCTTGTCGAGGCCGCTCAGGTACGCGTCGCCGTTGAAGTCGTCGCGGCTGGGGTTGCCGCCGGCGAGGTTGGTGAACGTGACGTCGGTTCCCGACCAGTCCCGCCCGGCTGCCTCGAATCGGCGCCGCAGGTCGTCGATGCCGTCGCGGAGTTTCTCGAGTGTGTCCAAGGCCGTGGTGCCGGCGGTGTTGGCAAGGCCGGCCGGCGCCGGAAACGGGCACCAGCCGTCGCCGCGTGTCGCGACCCGCTGGCGAGCGGTCCCGGTGTTTCCACCGATCCAGATCGGGGGGTGGGGCCGCGTCGCCGGCCGCGGATGGGCGGTGATGCCACGCGCGCTGAAATGCCGGCCCTCGAAGGTGATGTCGTCGTCGGTCCAGATCGCCCTGATCGCGTCGAGGCCTTCGTCGAACAGTGCGTTGCGTTCGTCGTAGTCGACCCCGAGTGCGGCGAACTCGCGTCTGAGGTAGCCGGTTCCGACGGCCAGCGTGAATCGACCGCCCGAAAGCAGGTCCAGTGTCGCCCCCGCCTTGGCCACCGCGAACGGGTTGCGGTACGGCAGCACAACGACGTTCGGGATGAGCCGAAGGGTTGTCGTCCTGGCCGCGGCGAAGGCCATGGCGACGAACGGATCGAGAGCGTCGTGGCCGCCGGCGTTGAGCCAGCGGTCCGTCGGGGCGGGGTGATCGGTGAATCCGAACCCGTGGAAGCCTGCGGCTTGCGCCGCCTCGGCCACGACAGCGACCCCTGCACCTGAGACGAGGTCGGGATGGCAGGGGTGGCTGAGGATGGGGTAGGTAAAGGCATAGCGCATATTTGAGAATGACGTTATCACCCGCCCGGTGCACGACACGCCATGATGGTGAGGTGAGCAGTGACCTGTGGACGGCACCGACGACCCCGGCGCCCGTCCACGCCACGGTCACCGTGCCCGGCTCGAAATCGCAGACCAACAGGGCCCTGGTCCTCGCGGCGCTGGCCGCCGCGCAGGGCAACGGCACGTCGACGATCCGCGGAGCGCTGCGCAGCCGCGACACCAACCTGATGATCGGCGCACTGCGCGCGCTCGGGATCGCAATTGGTGGCGATGAGTGCGAGGCCGAAACCGCCCTGATGGTCAGCGGCCGGATCCAGCCGGGCCGCGACGCGCGCGTCGACTGCGGGCTGGCCGGCACGGTGTTGCGGTTCGTGCCGCCGCTGGCGGCGCTCTCCACGGCGGCGGTCACCTTCGACGGCGACGAGCAGGCCCGCGTCCGGCCGATCACGCCGCTGCTCGACGCGCTGCGCACGGTGGGCGTCCAGATCGACGGTGCCGGCCTGCCGTTCGTCGTGCGTGGCCGCGGCTCGGTGGCCGGCGGCACCGTCGCGATCGACGCGTCCGGCTCGTCGCAGTTCGTGTCGGCCCTGCTGCTGTCCGGCGCGGCCTTCGAGGATGGGCTGACGGTCGAGCACACCGGCGCCGCGCTGCCGTCGGCGCCGCACATTGCGATGACCGTGGCGATGCTGCGCGAAGCCGGCGTCGAGGTCGACGACCGCGAGCCCGACCGTTGGCGTGTCGCGCCCGGCGCGGTGGCGGCACGGCACTGGGTCATCGAACCCGACCTGTCCAACGCCGTGCCGTTTCTCGCCGCGGCGGTGGTGACCGGAGGGATCGTCCGCATCGCGGGTTGGCCGCAGACGAGCGTGCAGCCGGCCGGCCACATCCTCGACATTCTCCGGTCGCTGGGTTGCGTTGTGCGGCGCACTGATACGTACCTCGAGGTGCGGGGTTCGACGGTTTGTAACGGAATCGATGTCGACTTGCGCGCGGTCGGCGAGCTGACGCCCGCGGTGGCGGCGCTTGCCGCGCTGGCCAGCCCCGGCTCGGTGTCTCGCCTGACGGGCATCGCTCACCTGCGCGGCCATGAGACGGACCGGCTCGCGGCCCTGAGCACCGAGATCAACGCGCTTGGCGGGTGCTGCGAGCAGACGCCCGACGGCCTGGTGATCACCGCCGGGCCGCTCCACGCGGGAACGTGGCACAGCTATGCCGACCATCGGATGGCGATGGCCGGGGCGATCGTCGGGCTGCGCGTGCCCGAGGTCACCGTCGACGACATCGCCACCACCTCCAAGACGCTGCCGGAGTTCCCACAGCTGTGGGCGGAGATGCTGTCCGGCCGGGACCACTGTCCTTGAGGCCCGGCGACTACGACGAGTCCGACGTCCGGGTCCGGTCCGGCCGAGGCTCGCGGCCGCGGACCAAGACCCGCCCCGAACATGCCGATGCCAGTCAGGCGATGGTGGTGAGCGTCGACCGCGGCCGGTGGGGCTGCGTGCTCGGCGCAGACCCGGACCGCCGGGTGACTGCGATGCGGGCCCGCGAGCTGGGCCGCACCCCGATTGTCGTGGGTGACGACGTCGACGTGGTGGGCGACCTGTCCGGGCGTCCGGACACGCTGGCCCGCATCGTGCGGCGCGGACCGCGACGCACGGTGCTGCGCCGCACCGCCGACGACACCGACCCCACCGAGCGGGTCGTCGTCGCAAACGCCGACCAGTTGCTGATCGTCGTCGCGCTGGCCGATCCGCCCCCGCGCACCGGCCTGGTCGACCGTGCGCTGATCGCCGCCTATGCCGGTGGCCTCACGCCGATCCTGTGCCTTACCAAGACCGACCTTGCACCGCCGGAGCCGTTCGCCGAGCAGTTCGCCGACCTGGACCTGACCATCATGACCGCCGGCCGCGACGACCCGCTCGACGCGGTAGCGCCACTGCTGGCCGGCAAGGTCACCGTGCTGCTCGGGCATTCCGGAGTTGGCAAGTCCACGCTGGTGAACCGCCTTGTGCCAGAAGCAGATCGGGCGGTCGGCGAGGTCACCGATATCGGCAGGGGACGGCACACCTCGACGCAGTCGGTGGCGCTGTCGCTGCAGGACTCCGGCTGGGTGATCGACACACCGGGCATCCGTTCGTTCGGGCTTGCCCACATCGCGCCCGACGACGTGCTGCTGGCCTTCTCCGACCTGGCCGAGACGGTCAAAGACTGCCCGCGGGGCTGTGGGCATCTGGGACCACCCGCCGACCCGGAGTGCGCACTCGACACGCTGACCGGCGCCGCCGCACACCGCGTCACCGCGGCCCGGCGGCTGCTGCGTCTGCTCACCGAGGGCTAGCAAACCACGTCCGCGACGCGCGTTCTCGGCGTATTGTCCGCTGGAGCGGAAGCCGTTCAACGACGATCGGATGGGGCAGAGATGGCGTCCGTTGCGAAGATCCAACAGATCTGCCGGCTCGCGGCCGCCGTCGCGGCAGCGGCGGCATTGCCCGGCTTGGCCTGCGGCACGGAGGGGTTGGCGACCGCGGGGGCGTTCAGCCAGAGCGCGCCGGTCGAACAACTCGACGTCCCGTCGCCGTCGATGGGTCGCAATGTCCGCGTCGAGTTCGAGACCGGGGGTCCCGGCTCGCATGCGCTGTACCTCCTCGACAGCATGGAGGCGCCCGAGGACTTCAACGGCTGGGACCGCAACACAGCGGCGTTCGACTGGTTCCACGGGTCGGGGCTGTCGGTTGTGATGCCGGTGGGGGGTGAGTCGAGTTTCTACAGCGACTGGTATCAACCTGCCGTGGGTAACGGCCAGACCGTCACCTACAAGTGGGAGACGTTCCTGACTCAGGAACTGCCGGGGTGGTTGGCGGTTGACAAGAACGTCGCACCGAACGGCAACGCAGCGGTGGGCGCGTCAATGGGTGGCTCGTCGGCGCTGGTGCTGGCGGCCTGGCATCCGCAGCAGTTCATCTATGTCGGGTCACTGTCGGGCTTCCTGAACCTCTCTCAGGGGCAGTGGCCGGCCCTGGTCGCCATCTCGATGAGATGGAACGGCGGCTTCGACCCGAACGCGATGTGGGGACCACCGGGCGACCCGGCCTGGGCGCGCAACGACCCGACAATCAATGTCGGCAGGCTCGTCGCCAACAACACCCGCATCTGGGTGTACTGCGGCAACGGCGTCCCGACAGGCATCGCTTTCGCCAACCCCGCACCCGTGGCCGGAGAAGGCTTCCTGGAGGGCTTCGCGGTCGGCAGTAACCTGGCCTTCCGTGACAATTACGTCGCGGCCGGCGGCAACAACGGGGTGTTCAACTTCCCGCCCGACGGCACCCACAACTGGGGCTACTGGGGTCAGCAGCTGCAGCAGATGAAGCCCGATCTGCAACGGGTGCTCGCCGCTACACCGACACTCAGCTGAGCTCGCGACGGCGAGGACGCCAGCCCCGGACGGTCGCGATCGCGGTCTTCAGGCCGCGCCGCCGCCCGGTCGCCGGGTCGGTCTGAGCGAAGCCCGCCTCCAGCTCGGCGAACATCTTCTCGCTGCGCGTTTCCGGCGCGTCGTCGGAGGTGTCGGTCAGGTACTTGTCCGGCAGCGACAGCTTGGCGATCGTGCGCCACGCCTTGCCGTACTGGACCAGAAACGATCCGGTGGTGTAAGGCAGGTCGTACTTGTCGCAGACCCCCCGCACCCGCGCCGCGATCTCGGCCAGCCGGTTGCTGGGCAGATCCGGGTACAGGTGATGCTCGATCTGATACGACAAGTTGCCGGTCATGAACCCCATCACCGGCCCCGAGTCGATGTTTGCGCTGCCGAGCATCTGGCGCAGGTACCACTGGCCCTTGGTCTCGCCCTCCATATCCGACTTCGTGAATTTCTCTGCGCCGTCGGGAAAATGCCCACAGAAGATCACCGCGTTGGACCACACGTTGCGGATCACGTTGGCCAGCACGTTCGCGCTGGCCGTTGACTTGTACGTCGCTCCGGGCGACAGCGACGTCAGCGCCGGGAACGCGATGTAGTCCTTGAACAGCTGCTTGCCGGCCTTGGTCGACATCTCGCGCAGCCGCACCTGCGTGGCCGCGCGATCGGCCCGGCCCTTGAAGAGCTTGCCCAACTCCAAGTGCTGCAGCGCGACTCCCCACTCGAAACCGAGCGCGAGCGTGGTGTTGAACAGCACGTTGGCGATGTTGAACTTCTTCCAGCGCTGGTCGCGGGTGACGCGCAGCATCCCATAGCCCACGTCGTCGTCCATGCCGAGAATGTTGGTGTACTTGTGATGTTGGAAGTTGTGGGTGAACCGCCAGTGTTTGGCCGCGCCACCCATGTCCCATTCCCATGATGACGAGTGGATCTCGGGATCGTTCATCCAATCCCATTGGCCGTGCATGACATTGTGGCCGATCTCCATGTTCTCGATGATCTTGGCCAAACCCAGCGTGGCCGCGCCCGCCCACCACGCGGAGCGCTTGGAGCTGGCGGCCAGGATCACTCGCCCCGCGACCTCCAGGGCGCGCTGGGCGGCGATCGTGCGGCGGATGTAACGCCTGTCGCGCTCACCGCGCGAGTCCTCGATGTCCTGGCGGATCGCGTCGAGCTCGACCGCCAGGCCCTCGATGTCCGCGTCGGTCAGATGAGCGAACGCCGGCACGTCTGAGATTGCCATCGCGCCTCCTTCCGTCGTCGCTAACCTACGGTAGCGTAACCTACCAAGCCGTAGGTTACCACCCGGTACACATCAGACGTCGAGTACACAATCACCGGACGCCGCCGAAATGCAGGTCTGCACGCGGCTGCCCGGTTCGTGCTCGGCGCCCGAGCGCAGGTCACGGACGTGGCCGTCGAGCAACCCGACGACGCATGACTGGCAGATACCCATTCGGCACCCGAAGGGCATTGACACGCCTATGTTTTCGCCGGCATCCATCAAAGACGTGGCTGCGTCGGCGGTGACCGTCTTGCCGCTGCGCGCAAACGTCACCCTGCCTCCCGCGCCGTGTGCCGCCGCCCGCGACACCGCGAACCGCTCGAGATGCAGCCGCTCGGCGATGCGCGCATCGGCCCACACCCGTTCGGCCGCGGTAAGCATGCCTTCGGGGCCGCACGCCCACGTCTGGCGGTCACGCCAGTCCGGCACCTCGTCGCCGAGCCTGGCCAGATCCAGCCGCCCTTCCGCGCGGGTGAAGCGGGATTTCAATCGGTAGCCCGGATACCTGCGCCCGAACTCGGCCAACTCGCCCGCGAACATCGCGTCGGACTCGGTTGGCGCCGAGTGCAGGTGCACGATGTCGGTGACCTGGTCGCGGCGGGCCAGTGTGCGAAGCATCGACATGACCGGGGTGATGCCGGAGCCGCCGGTGAGGAACAGCACCGACGCCGGCGCGGGATCGGGCATCACGAAATTGCCCCGGGGCGCGGCAAGCCGCACGATCGTGCCGGGCGCGACACCGCCGACCAGGTGGGTGGACAGGAAACCCTCCGGCATCGCCTTGACGGTGATCGTGATCGTGCGCTCACGCGTCTGCGGACTGGAGGTCAACGAGTACGAGCGCCACCGCCACCGGCCGTTGACCAGCAGTCCGATCCCGATGAATTGGCCCGGTTGGTAGTCGAATTCGAACCCCCACCCCGGCTGGATCACCAGCGTCGCCGAGTCGGTGGTCTCCCGGCGGACCTCCAGCACCCGGCCTCGGAGTTCGCGCGCAGACCACAATGGATTGGCCAGGTGCAGGTAGTCGTCGGGAAGCAGGGGCGTGGTGATGCGGCTGGCCACCGCGCGCAGCGCCTTCAAAACCGGGTGCTTGCCCCCGGGCCCCGAAATGGTCGGTGGCCGCGTGTCGGCGACCACCGCGGTGGGCTTGGAAATCTTCGAACGCATGGCACTCCAGTAGGTCCGTCCGTCAGAACCTACGGTACCGTAACCTACGAGGGCGTAACAAGTCCCTGGTCAGAGTAGGTCCAGCAGAAAAGCCAACTCCTGCGGTGCGTACCACGCGAGGTCGTGGTCCTGCGCGTCACCGACCGCCAGCTCGGCGTCCTCGTCGCCCAGGTCGGCGGCGTCGATCGCGTCGATCGCGGTGGCCACCGCGGATTCGGCATCGGCGTTGTCGACGTGCGCGCAGACCACGCGGTCGAAGGGCACCGGTCCCGCCAGCCGCACCACGGCGTCGTCGAGGTCGGGGCGCGGCCTCGCGTCGTCGACGTCGGCCACGAGCACGGCACGACGCCTGGGCCCGTCACCGGGCTGCTCGCCGCCCAGCAGCCGCAGCGAGGCCAGCGCCGCGTCGCGCAACGCCACTTCGGCAAGCTCGTCGTCGTCACCCTCGGCGTAGGCCTCCCGCAGCGTCGGGGTGACCGCGAACGCGGTGCCGTTGGCGGCGTGCAGCATGCGGTCGGCGACAAGCCGCTGCAGCATGGTCAGCGTCACCGGAATGTAGACCCGCATCACGACGTCAGCTCGGGGTCGCCGAGCAGCTCCGCGACGAAGTCGTCGACATAGTTGTACAACTCGCGCGGCGGCCTGCGATAGTTGTCTGAATGCACCGGCCGCCGCGGCAGCTTGACGTCCGGCTGCGGCACCTCGTGGTATTCGATGGTCGACAGCAGGTGGGCCATCATGTTCAGCCGCGCATGCTTCTTGACGTCTGATTCGACGACATACCACGGGCTTATCGGGGTGTCGGTGTGCACCATCATCTCGTCGCGCGCCCTTGAGTAGTCATCCCATCGATACACCGAGTCCATGTCCGTCGGGCTGAGTTTCCATTGCCGCACCGGATCGTGGAGCCGTGACCGGAACCGCCGCAGCTGCTCGTCGTCGGATACCGAGAACCAGTATTTGCGGAGCAGGATTCCGTCGTCCATCAGCATCTGCTCGAAAATTGGCGTCTGCCGTAGGAACAGCGAATGCTCGTATGGTGTGCAAAATCCCATCACCTTTTCAACGCCGGCGCGGTTGTACCAGGACCGGTCGAAGAGCACGATCTCGCCCTTGGCGGGCAGATGTGCGATGTAGCGCTGGAAGTACCATTGGCCACGTTCGCGCTCAGTCGGAACCGGCAGCGCCGCGATGCGCGTGATGCGCGGGCTGAGGTATTCGGTGATCCGCTTGATCGTGCCGCCTTTGCCCGCTGCATCACGGCCCTCGAACACGATCACGATCCGTGCGCCGGTGTGCCGGGTCCACTCCTGCAACTTCACGAATTCCGCTTGCAGACGGAACAATTCGGCTTCGTAGATGTCGTTGGGGATCTGGTTTCGCCGCGGCTTCTTTGGCTTGGCGGCTTTCCCCGCGTTGTCCTTGCCCACTGCCGAATCGTACTGCCGGGCGCTACTGTGCGGCCTCTAACAGCTCCTCCAGCGATTCGCGCAGCAACGTCGGGAACACGTCCACGTCGCTCATCGCGTCGCGGTCGGCGTTGATGCCGAAATACACATTCCCGCAATAGGACGTCACACCGATGGCCAGCACCTGGTTGTGCAGCAGCGGCGGCACCGCGTAGGTCTCGAGCAGCTTCGCTCCGGCGACGTACATCTGCGACTGCGGGCCCGGCACGTTGGTCATCAGCACGTTGAAGACCCGGGCCGAGTAGGTCGTCGCAACGCGGATGCCCATCGCGTGCAGGGTCGGCGGGGCGAAGCCGGACAGCGTGACGATCGTGCGCGCGTCGACACGCGTCGGGGTGGGGTGCGACTCGGTGGCGTGCGCGATCTGCGACAGTCTTACCACGGCATTGTTCTCGCCGACCGGAAGGTCGACCAGAAACGGCGACACCTCACTGATGGCCTGCCCCGGCCCGGCGTTGGTGTCCAGATCCGCCTCGGGATACACCGACATCGGCGCCATCGCCCGCACGGTCGATGTGGGTGTGACAGGTTCGCCGCGCGACAACAGCCAGTTGCGCAGCGCGCCCGCCACCACCGCCAGCACGACATCGTTGACATCGCAGTCGTAGCGGGACCGCAGATGGCGGTAGCGCTCCAGGGGGCCTTTGGCCACGGTGAAGCGCCGATTGCGCGAAACCGTGGTGTTCAACGGGCTGCTGGGCGCCGTGCCGCGGATGATCGTGCGCGCCGTGTGGGCGGCGGAGCGGCCGATGTCGGCGAGGTAGCCGGCGTTGGTCGCGATGTCGCTCACCGCGGAACGGACCGCCGCCAGCTGGGTGGTCGGGCGAACGATCCATTCGCCGATGGCGCCGGCCACCAGCTCGGTGGTGCTCGGTTCCCGTGCCGGAATCCAGATGTCCTCGCCGAAATCCGGCGGGCGCTGGGTGCGGTCGGCGATCACATGCCCGATCTCCAGCGCGGTCATCCCGTTGACCAGCGCCTGATGGGACTTGGTGTAGATCGCGACCCGGTTCTTGGCCAAGCCCTCGACCAGGTACATCTCCCACAGCGGCCGCGTCCGGTCCAGCGGCCTGGAGCCGAGCCGGGCGATCAGGTCGTGCAACTGGTCGTCACTTCCCGGTGACGGCAGCGCGGAGCGGCGGATGTGGTAGGTGATGTCGAAGTCGCGGTCATCGATCCACACCGGGCGGGCGAGGCCGAACGTGACCTCGCGGATCTTCTGCCGGTAGCGCGGGATCTGTGGCAACCGCCGCTCGACGGTTGTGAGAAGGCTTTCGTAGCTGAGCCCCGCGCGGGGGGGACGCAGGATCGACAGCGACCCGACATACATCGGGGTGGCGGTGTCCTCGAGGGTGTAGAAAGCGGCGTCCGATGCGGACAATCTCGTCACCATCGCGGCGCAACCTTCCCCTCGCTCGACGCATCCGCCACCGTAGCGGCAGATCGAAGCGTAGGCACATCGCGGGTGGTGGCACCGCCGCCGCCGGGATTGGCTAACCTGTCTGCCGTGGAAGGCAACACTGTCAGCGTTGAACGCGTGATCAACGCGCCGGCCGGCGAGATCTTCGCGCTGCTGGCCGACGCTGGGAGACACGCCACTATCGATGGGTCCGGGACGGTCGGCCACACCACCGCCGAGTCGATGCCGCTGTCGCTGGGGTCGACGTTCTCCATGAGGATGCACGGTCGACCCGAAACGATGTTCGTGCCGTACACGATGCACAACAAGGTGATCGAGTTCGAGAAGGACCGCCGCATCGCCTGGCAACCCACGGCGTTCGGCGGCCTGTTGGGCGGCCGGATCTGGCGCTACGAGCTGGCGCCCGCCGAACCCGGCGGCACGCTGGTACGCGAAACATGGGACGTGTCACGCGACCGGCAGCGGCTGCTGCTGAAAATGAGCGGGATGCCCAGACAGGCCGAAGACGGCATGCGGGCGACGCTGCAGCGCATCGCCGAACTGCTCGAGAAAAGCCGTTAGCCCCTGCGCACCGACTTCGGTGGCTTCGGGCCGCGGCCCTGTCGGCGGGCGGCCTCGCGACGCTCGCGGCGGCTGGCCCCGGCGGGCGCGCCGGCCGGGGTCGACCCGCCGCCGTTGCGGCGCTGCACCTGGGCGGAGCCATCCTCCGACGGGCCGCTGTAGGTCAGCGCCGCCGCCCGCTGATCATCGTCGCCGTCCAGGCCCTTTGCCCAAAATCCCTGTTGAGCAGGGCCTTCCGGCAACGAGTGCCGCCCGGCCGGACTGGGCTGCGGTGCCGCGTCGGCAGTGCGCTCGGTGGCCTGCGCCGCGGCGGCGGCGGCGAACTCGGCCAGCCCTTCGGGTGCGGAGACCGGTGCGACCGCCGGGGCGGGAACCGGTTCCACGGCGATGTTGAAAAGAAACCCGACCGACTCTTCCTTCAGCCCTTCGAGCATGCCGACGAACATGTCGTAGCCCTCGCGCTGGTACTCGACCAGCGGGTCGCGCTGCGCCATCGCCCGCAGTCCGATGCCCTCCTTGAGGTAGTCCATCTCGTAGAGGTGCTCGCGCCACTTGCGGTCGATGACATTGAGCAGCACGTTGCGCTCGAGCTGTCGCATCGCGCCCTCGCCGGCCAGCTCCTCGATCTGGGCCTCTCGCCTGGCGTAGGCCTGCTCGGCGTCCTCGACGAGCTCATCGAGCAGTTCCTCGCGGGTCAGGTCGTCGCGGTCGGATTCCTCGTCGCGATGCCGCAGCAAGCGATGGTCGATGCCCACCGGGTACAGCGTCTTGAGCGCGGTCCACAGCGCGTCGAAGTCCCAGTCCTCGGCGTATCCCTCGGCGGTGGCGCCGTCGACGTAGGCGGTGATCACGTCGCGGACCATCTCCAACGCCTGTTCCTTGAGATTCTCGCCCTCGAGGATGCGGCGGCGCTCGGCGTAGATCACCTTGCGTTGCTGGTTCATCACCTCGTCATATTTGAGGACGTTCTTGCGTACCTCGAAGTTCTGCTGCTCGACCTGCGTCTGCGCGCTCTTGATCGCGCGGGTGACCATCTTGGCCTCGATCGGGACGTCGTCCGGCAGGTTCAGCCGCGTCAGCAGCGACTCCAGCGTCGCGCCGTTGAACCGGCGCATCAGCTCGTCGCCCAGCGACAGGTAGAACCGCGACTCGCCGGGGTCGCCCTGGCGGCCGGACCGGCCGCGCAGCTGGTTGTCGATGCGGCGCGACTCGTGGCGCTCGGTGCCGAGCACGTAGAGCCCGCCTGCCTCGATGACGTCTTTGGCCTCCTCGGCGGCCTCCGCCTTGACCTTCGGCAGTTCCTGGTGCCAGGCCGCTTCGTATTCGTCGTCCGTCTCAACCGGATCGAGGCCACGCGCGCGCAGCCGCTTGTCGGTGAGGAAGTCGATGTTCCCGCCGAGCACGATGTCCGTGCCACGGCCGGCCATGTTGGTGGCGACGGTGATCGCGCCGGCCCGGCCCGCCTCGGCGATGATCCCGGCCTCCTGCTCGTGGTACTTCGCGTTCAGCACGTTGTGCGGGATGCGCCGCTTCTGGAACTGGCGCGACAGATACTCCGACTTCTCGACGCTTGTGGTGCCGATCAGCACCGGCTGGCCCCTCTGGTACCGCTCGGCGACGTCGTCGACGACCGCGATGTACTTGGCTTCCTCGGTCTTGTAGATCAGGTCGGACTGGTCGGTGCGGACCATCGGCTTGTTGGTCGGGATGCTCACCACGCCGAGCTTGTAGATTTCGTGCAGCTCGGCCGCCTCGGTCTGTGCGGTGCCGGTCATGCCGGCCAGCTTTTCGTAGAGCCGGAAGTAGTTCTGCAACGTGATCGTTGCCAGCGTCTGGTTCTCCGCCTTGATCTCGACGTGCTCCTTGGCCTCGATGGCCTGGTGCATGCCCTCGTTGTATCGGCGCCCGATCAGCACCCGTCCGGTGAACTCGTCGACGATCAGCACCTCGGCGTTGCGGACGATGTAGTCCTTGTCGCGCTGGAACAGCTCCTTGGCCTTCAGCGCATTGTTGAGGTAGCTGACCAGTGGCGAGTTGGCCGCCTCGTAGAGGTTCTCGATCCCGAGCTGGTCCTCGACGAATTCCACGCCCACTTCGTGGACGCCGATGGTCCGCTTGCGCAGGTCGACCTCGTAGTGGAGGTCCTTCTCCATCAGCGGCGCCAGCCGGGCGAACTCGCTGTACCAGTTCGACGCCGCGTCGGCCGGCCCGGAGATGATCAGCGGGGTTCGGGCCTCGTCGATCAGGATGGAGTCGACCTCGTCGACGATCGCGTAGGAGTGACCGCGCTGCACGAGGTCTTCCAGCGAGTGGGCCATGTTGTCGCGCAGGTAGTCGAATCCGAACTCGTTGTTGGTGCCGTAGGTGATGTCGGCGCTGTAGGCGATGCGGCGCTCGTCGGGCGTCATACCGGACAGAATCACGCCGACGTCGAGGCCGAGGACCCGGTGCACACGGCCCATCCACTCGCTGTCGCGTTTGGCCAGATAGTCGTTGACGGTGACGACGTGCACGCCGTTGCGACCGATCGCGTTGAGGTACGACGGCAGCACGGAGGTCAGCGTCTTGCCCTCACCGGTCTTCATCTCGGCGACGTTCCCGAAGTGCAGCGCCGCGGCGCCCATCACCTGGACGTCGAACGGACGCTGGTCCAGCACCCGCCAGGCCGCCTCACGGGCCACCGCGAACGCCTCGGGCAGCAGGTCGTCGAGGCTTTCGCCGTCGGCATGGCGCTTCTTGAACTCGTCGGTCTTGGCGCGCAGCTCGGCGTCGGTCAGCTTCTCGGTGTCGTCGGACAACGTGCTGACATGGTCGGCGACGCGCGCAAGGCGCTTGACCATGCGACCTTCACCAAGGCGCAGCAACTTCGACAGCACAGCAGTATCCCCTGTTGATTGAAATATTCAGCGTCCACCATCCTAGGTGACACGCCGATGTGGCCGGCTCAGGCGAGCCGGATCAGTCCACCCGGCTCAGGCGAGCCGGATCAGTCCGTAGTCGTAGGCGTGCCGACGGTAGACCACGCAGGCCTTGTCGCTCTCCTTGTCGTGGAACAGGAAGAAGTCGTGGCCGACCAGCTCCATCTCGTACAGGGCGTCGTCGACCGTCATCGGTTTCGCCGGGTGCTCCTTGGTTCGCACGACCCGGCCCGGTTCGTGTTCCTCGACGGCCGCGCCGTCGACGGCTGGCTGCGGGGCCTCGCCGGGCCTGAATGCCTGCGCCGCATCAGCCGACGGCGTGGCGGCCGTGGCCTCGGCCAGCGAGACCGGGGTCTTGTCGCCGTAGTGGACCTTGCGGCGGTCCTTGCTGCGCCTCAGCCGACTCTCGAGTTTGCACGCCGCCGACTCGAACGCTGCATAGAAGCTGTCGGCGCACGCCTCGCCGCGAACTACCGGGCCGCGACCGCGAGCAGTGATCTCCACGTGCTGGCAGTTTTTGCGCTGACGCCGGTTGCGTTCGTGCTCTAGCTCGACGTCGAACAGGTAGATCGTCCGGTCGAACCGCTCGAGGCGGGCGAGTTTTTGCGAGACGTAGATGCGGTAGTGATCTGGAATCTCGACGTTACGGCCCTTGACCACGACCTCGGCGTTCGGCTTCGGTTCGGTCTGCTCGTCGGCATCGTCGAGAACCTGGTCGGAGTCCACGGATCGGCTTGACATGTAGACAACTCGTTTCTCTGCGGAGTCGGTTTGCCGGAATGCGCCCGCGGGACCTGCCCCGCATGGCCAGATGTCGAAGACTCACCTCCTGCCACGTGTGAGGGCGGGCAAGCGCCCCAACGAGGTGTGGGCCGCCACCGTGAAGTGTTCACGGGTTCTTGGCCCCGACGGTAGTCCGTGTTCACCGCACCGTGCCACCTATTTGGCAGACCTGTTGCCTGTTCTTCACACCGGTTTGACGACCGGGTAATTGCCTTCGCCGTTGAGGACGAGTCAGCCCGGCAGTACCGGCACCGCGCCGGGCACCATCAGCGCCGCAACGCCGATCCACGTCCGGTTGTCTTCGGCGCCGGTGCCCGACAGCTGCAACACGCCGCGCGGGTCGGCGACATAAACCGTCGACGGGTTGGCGGCCACGGTTCCGACCGGTACCGCCAGATTGTTGTTCGGCCCGTCGGAGTTGACTCCGTCCACGTTGACGTAGGACACCGGGTGCTGCGGGTCGGTGCGGCTGACGACGATGTCGTCGCCGGTGCGCCACGCCAGCGAAACGGCCGAGTTGCCGAGCCCGTAGCCCAGCCGCCGCGGATATGTCAGCGCGTATTCGCCGCCCGGCGTCTGCTCGGCGGTCGCGAGGATCACCTGGCCACCGATGACCATCGCCGCACGGGTGCCGTCGCGGGACAACTGCAGCTCGGTGATCGGGCCGGGGAACTTCGTCGCGACCGCGGTCGCGTCCACCGGTATCCGCGCCGGCTGGCCTGACGCCGCCTCCTGGATCACCCGCACGACGTTGATACCGTCCACCACCACCCACACCGCGTCGTCCAGAGCCCACGAGGGCCGTGAAATCGAATGCCCGTCAGTGGCTTCCACCGCGTCGCCGCCGGTGGGGCCGACCCACAGCGACGACGCGGCGTCGGGCTGCCCGCCGCGCAGCGCGACTACCGACGCCACGTCACGGCCGCTGCGCGACAATGCCGCCGACTGTTGGTTCGGCATCTGCCCGAACGAGCCTGCCACCCGCGGCGCGTTCCGCCCGTCGACCGAGACCAGCGACCCACCGACCAGCGCGTGCACGCCCGCCGCGGCCCCGTCGGCCGCACCGGGGTCGGTCGCGGCGACGTCGGAGGCTTGCCAGCCGTCGGCGAACCGGTCGTCCAGCGCCGCCCCGTCTGCGTTGATCACGTACGGCCCCGTGATGTCGGCCCGTGCGAACGTCCAAATGATCTGCGCCGCAAGAAGTTGCCGACTGTGCGGGTCGGTGGTCGTCAGATTCTCCAGATCGACACGCGCGCCGCCATAGCCGCGGCCGATGCCCGTCTTGCCGCCGTCGGCGCGGGTGACGGGCCCCCGCAGGCGCAGCGGCGGCCCGAGCATGTTGCGCACCGCGTTGGCCATCTCCGGGCGCGGGCCGGCGATGAGCTTGCTGACCAGTTCGGTGGGCAGTTGGTCGGGGTCGGACACCGCAACGTAGCGGGGGTCCGGGACGACCGTCTTGCCGGTCGGGTCGGCGAAGTAGAGGTTGTGGCGCTTGTAGGTCTCCTGAAACTGCTGCCAGTCCAGGAAGACACCGTTGGGCAGCTTGTCGATGCGCCAGCCGCCGGGCGTTTTGGCCAGCTCGATCGGGCCCGGGTCGGGCAGCGCCCCGGCGGCGGTCTCGAACACTCCCATGTCGGAAAGCGAGCCCAGGATATCGGCGCGCATGCTCACCGAAACCCGCTCAGCGGCTCGGGTTTCGACGAACACGACCTTGTCGATCAACAACGCGCTGCCCGCGTCGTCCCAGCCGCGCGACGCCGACTCGGTGAGAAACTGCCTGGCAGCGAGATGCCGATTCGCGGGATCTGCTGTCGCCTTGAGGAATTCACGCAGCAACACGTCGGGATCCATACCCGGCGAGGGCTCCGGCAGGCTGGGTGCGGGCGGACGTTCGACGGTCCCGATCGCCTGCGGCGCGGACGACGTCGGCACCCCGGCGCATCCGGCCGCCACGGCAGCCACCAGCACCGCGGCCAGCAGCGCCGCGATGCGTCTCATACGGTCTCCCCGGCCGGCTCGCGCTGACGAACCGGGCGCCGCTCCTTGCGTTCGGGTGCGACGGGCTTCAACGGCAGCGGGCTTGTGGTGACCTTGTGGCCGCGGACCAGCGGCAGCGTCAGCCGGAAGCAGGCACCCTTGCCCGGTTCACCCCACGCCTCGAGGCGGCCCTGGTGCAGCCGCGCGTCCTCGATGCTGATGGCCAGGCCGAGGCCGGTGCCCCCGGAGCTGCGCACCCGCGACGGGTCGGACCGCCAGAACCGGCTGAACACCAGTTTCTCCTCGCCGGGGCGCAGCCCCACGCCGTAGTCGCGGACCGTGACCGCCACGGTGTCAACGTCGGCGGCCATCGTTATCTGCACCGGCTTGTGCTCGGCGTGGTCGATGGCGTTGGCGATCAGGTTGCGCAGGATCCGCTCGACGCGGCGTGCGTCGACTTCGGCGATCACCTCGTAGTCGGGCAGATCGACCTTCAACTCGATGCCGGCGTCATCGGCGAGGTGACCGACGTTCTCCAAGGCGCTGCGCACGGTGGTCCGCAGGTCCACCGAGTCGACTGACAGCTCCGCCACGCCGGCGTCGTGCCGCGAGATCTCGAGCAGGTCGCTGAGCAGCGTCTCGAAACGGTCCAGCTCGTTGACCATCAGCTCGGTGGAACGCCGAAGTGCCGGATCGAGGTCCTCACTGTGGTCGTAGATCAGGTCCGCGGCCATCCGCACGGTGGTCAGTGGTGTGCGCAGTTCGTGGCTGACGTCTGAGGTGAAGCGGCGCTGCAGATTGCCGAACTCCTCCAGTTGGGTGATCTGCCGCGACAGGCTTTCGGCCATGTCGTTGAACGACACCGCCAGCCTGGCCATGTCGTCCTCGCCGCGTACCGGCATCCGCTCGGTGAGGTGTCCTTCGGCGAACCGCTCGGCGATCCGCGACGCCGACCGC